>JAIQFD010000006.1 GCA_020073495.1 Terriglobia bacterium | reverse complement strand
CCTCGATGCATTGCTTCACCGTGACCCGCTCGGTGTTGAGCACCAGGTCGTAGTGCGTGGCGTCGGTCCAGTCGAGGTGGAAATTGCGGCGGTTGATCGCGGTTTGCGCCTCGTCGCTGCTTTCGATCTCCTTCTCGACCAGGTCCTCGCGGTCGGTCTTGAGCCTTTCCATGAGGCGGCGCTTGCGCAGCTCCAGCGGCGCGCAGATTCGCACGCACACCGCATGCGGCACCGCGCGCAATGCGTGCACCGCGCCCCAGCCGCGCAGGATCACGCCCGCGCCGCGCGTCGCCAGATTGAAGATCTCCGCGACGGTGTAGATCGCCATGCTCGTCTTGTCGGCGTTCATGCGCTCGAAGAGATTCGCCTGTCCGTCGATCAGTCTCACCACGTGGCTCTTGCGCACCCGCATCTTGTCGGCGAGCACGTCGATGATTTCGTGTTGCACGACCGGCACCGACAGTTCCTGCGCGAGCCCCTCCGCAACCTCGTTGCTGAGCGCTCCCATTTCACGTGTCATCGCGACGATTGGCATGGCAGTCTCCGAATTAGTCTTGTTTCGTATTCGATCGAATTCGATTGCACTCGATCATTCGTGCGGTCCGCAATCACGGCGGGCGGGGACGATTGTCGGCAGTCGCGCCGCACAACTCAATGCCACTAGATCGCTTCTGACATATGTTCACGCGCCCTCGAACAGTCCCTGACAATTCGCCCGCCGAGGGACATGAAATGAGTTTTCATCTCGGCATAAACCTGGGAAGCGAGAATTGCGCGCGATAACGACATGCGCCGGGGCCGCAGCGCAAAAAGAAAGCGCCCACGCTGGTGCGCGTGGGCGCTCTTTCAGTGTCGTAGACGCGGCGGAAGCCCGGTCTCAGGTCGTGCGCATGGCGGCGAGCTGCTTGCCTTTGCCGTAGCCGGGATCGGCGGGCGGCGTTCCACCGCTCGTCACTTTGACCGCGCAGTACTTGAATTCCGGAATCTTGCCGAAGGGATCAAGCGCCGGATTGGTGAGCAGGTTGGCGGCCGCCTCCTGGTAAGCGAAGGGAATGAATACCGCGCCGCGCGGCGTGCCCTCGTCGGCGCGAGCGTAGAGCGAGATCGCACCGCGCCGCGAGCGCACGGTCACGACTTCACCCGCGCGTGCGCCGATCGCCGCCAGGTCGAGCGGATGCATGAGGACCACTGCTTCAGGCTCGATCGCATCGAGCACCGCCGAGCGGCGCGTCATCGCGCCGGTGTGCCAGTGCTCGAGCTGGCGGCCGGTGATCAGCACCATCGGATAGTCCCGGTCCGGACGCTCCGCGGCCGTCAGCAGATCGGCAGGGACGAACTTGCCGCGTCCGGTCGGCGTCGGGAAATGGGTCTGGAACACAACCGGCTCTCCCGCATCGCCTTCGTTCTCGCAAGGGTAGGTGACCGACGAATCGCGCTCGAGCCGTTCCCAGGTGATGCCGTGCACCGAGTTCATGCCCTGGCGCATCTCGTTCCAGACATCCTTCGGCCCGCGATAATCCCAGCCCAGCCCGAGGCGGCGCGCCAGCTCCTGGACGATCCACAGATCCTCGCGCGCATCGCCCGGCGCAGGCACCGCCTTGCGGCCGAGCTGCACCATGCGATCGGTGTTGGTCACCGTGCCGTCCTTCTCCGGCCAGGCGGTCGCCGGCAAAACTACATCGGCGAACCACGCGGTCTCGGTGAGGAAGATGTCCTGAACGACGAGGTGCTCGAGGCGCGCGAGGCCCTCGCGCGCATGCTGCAGGTCGGGGTCGGACATGGCCGGGTTCTCGCCCATCACGTACATGCCGCGGATCGTGCCGTCGTAGGCGCCGTTCAGCACCTCGACCACGGTGAGGCCGGGCTTGGTGTCGAGGCGCGCGCCCCACAGCGCCTCGAAGCGCTTGTTCGCCTCGGGATTGTTCACCCGCTGGTAGTCGGGGAACATCATCGGGATCAGCCCCGAGTCCGATGCGCCGGAGCCGAACATCGCCAGCGTGCCAGGCTCAGGCACCGGCTGAAGGTGAATATCGCCGCTGCCCACAAAGCCCTGGCCACCGTTGGCGAAGCTGACTGGCGCCGGGTTGATGTCCATGTGCATCAAGCCGGAGAAGTCTGTTACGTTCGCGGGCAAGCCGAGGAAGGCAAGTAACAGAGGATCCACTGTGCCAACAATAAAGTTGCCGACAAAGGTCATGCCGCCGCCGCCGTTAAAGCCGAGCTGGGCCGACGTGAAGGTGCCCGAGAAGCAGGGGCCGCCGCAGCCACTGATCGAGATGCCGCCGCCCGCACCCCAAGTGAACGGGTTCGCTACCGAGCCGTTGCCACCGATGGCGCCGCCGCTGGTGATAGCGATTGCGTTGATCAAGAAATTCCCATTCACCAGGACGGTGTTGCTGTTGGCGATGAGCTGGCTACCCACTCCGCCTGCCCACGACCAGGTTCCCCCGGCAAACAGAAAATCGATATCGCCCGCTGTTGCCAGCGGCACGAAGACCACTGCCAGGAGCGCTACTAGAATCACCCTCTTTAGAGACATCTTCATTTATCCCTCCGTCACTCCCTCGGGAGTCGTTACCACGAGCTTCCGGAGCAGCGGAGAAAGAGTTGGGGGGAACCGTTTGCTCCTGCTGAGCCATGTACCCGGTTAAGGTTGAGCACCTTTACGGCCAAACCTTGAAATTATTCAAACAACTGAAAACAAAGAACTTGTTAATTTCATCCGCATGCGCCGAATACGCAAAAGCTGCAAACGTTTGCACATGAGCAAGAAGTATCCATTGTCGCGATACTCACGTCTGGTCAGAATTGACCACCTGCGGGCGCAGCACTTGGAACGATCAGAACGGGGTTATGTAGAACACAAGGAGGTTGGCCCAGCCTTTCCGTTCTGACTGGTCATTCACTGCACAAATACATTCGAGGGTGCCCCGTCCTTGTCGCGCCCGCTCTTGGCGCGACAGGGCGGGTGAGTGCGATCCCTACGGCAGCACGATCATCACTTCCGTGGATTTGATCATCGCCGCCGCGGTCTGCCCTACCTTCAGCCGCATCTCCCGCACCGCGTCCGCGGTGATGATGGAGGTGATGTGCTGGTCGCCGATCGACAGCGTCACCTGCGCGATCAGTCCGTCCACTTTGACGCTCGTGACCCGCCCGATGAGCTGGTTCCGCCCGCTCATGCGCCGGAAATTGGCCCGCCGCTTCTCCGGTCTCACCCGCTCCGAGACGTGTCCCAGGAACTTGTCCACCTCGGTCTCCGGGATGCGGTGGTGCCCGCCCGGCGTCTTCACCGACTTGAGCTGCTTCTTATAGATCCACTGCTTCAGCGTGGGATAGCTGATCCCCATCACCTTGGCGGCGTCCCGTGGCGTGAACAGTTTTTGCGGACTCATGGCTTCGCTCGTTTTGTACACCCGCGCGCCCTCCTGCACAACCGTTAGAACGGCATCCGCAGCGTCAGGATGCCGTTGTGATTGAACCGGTGGAATCGGGTGGCCGCGATCTGCACGCCTCCGCCGAAGGTGAACCCCAACCGGTTATGGATGGGGAAGCGCCCGAACACCAGCCCCGGCGTCAGGAAGACCTCCTTGTTGCCCGCGTTCGTGCCATCGTTCCAGAAGGTCGAGTTCACCTCGATCTCCGGCCAGACCCGTTTCATCAGCCGGTACTGGAAGGCGGTGTTCCACGCGATGGGATGCCCGAAGGTCGCCGCGCCGGCGGTCGGGATGCCCACCCCGAACGTGCTCTGCACGTCGAACTTGTGCCAGCCCTTTCCCACCGCGATCGTGGGCGTGACCACCGCGTCTCGCGCCCCGTTCGCGTACGAGCCCGTGGGCACTGTCGCTCCCAGGAACATGGTCACGATGTAGTTGCCCTTCTCTTCGTTGCGCGACGTCACCCGGTACTTCAGCAGGAACGACAGGTCGCCCCAGCCGTCGTGGGATGCATTCTCATGCGTGATGTAGGGCGGAATGCCGATGATGATCTCTGTGCGCCGCGTGGGGATCAGCTCCAGGCCCTTGCCGCCGCCGTAGTTCGCCAGCGTGGTGCCGTCCTCCTGCGTCCGCCACATCAGGTCGTAGCGGATCTCCTGCTCCAGCCGCGGCGTCGTGACCGCCACCGGCGTCACCCAGTGCGGCTGCTCCGCCTGGCTTTCCGTGGCCCGCTTCTGCCACTCGTCGATGAAGCTGTCTTGTGCCAACGCGATCGTGAACGCGAACAGGGCGAAGCACACCACGAAAACGGTTTTCCGCACGGATCCCCCACGGCAGAGAAATATGAACGAATCCCTACAACTCTAATCGCTATGTCAAACGTATTAATTCGTTTTCGGGTGGGATGGTTTTAGCTGGATTCAGTCGGAGGCCGGGCAAGGCGGTCGGACGGGCGCTCCTGCGCCCTCGGCATGGAGGCCGAGACACAGCACCGGCCCCTTCACATCCAGGCCGGTAAGCCTGAAGACTTCGTCGCGGGACATCGTCCGGAACCCGACCCGCGCGTACAGCCGTGCGGCCCGGTTGTCGGGCGCATGTTCCAGGAACAGTTGCGGCTCGTTCGGGCAACGCAGCACTGTCTCCCTTATGGCGGCCCGCAAGAGCAGCTCCCCGACGCCTCTGCTCTGCCTCTCGGGGATGACGCCGATGAACGCCAGATAGGGCGCGACCCTCTCCCACAGATTTCTTCCGCGCGGGTTCCACCGGCGCAGCAGCACCGAGACGTAGCCGATCACCCGGCCTTCCTCCTCGGCGACGAGATTCAAGCATCCTTCCAGCCCGATGTTCAGTTCGTACTGGTACGGGAGCTTCCCGGAGAGCACCCGGCTGCAGATGACACCCGCTCCTTCGACATCTCCGGGTCCGGCGAGGCGGATGATCGGCGCCATGGTCCCTGCCACTGTACGCCTGTCTCCGCATTCACCGACAGTCGGTGAGCTGATGCGAAAAAGGCGGGCCCTTGCGAGCTCGCCCTTGCTCAACCGTGTTCTCTCTTACGCGACCTTTCCCAGTGCGATCTTGTGGGTGGTGAAAGTGTCCACGTCGAAGGTGAGGATCTTCGGGTTGGTCTCCAGCAGAGGCCGCAGCAGTTCTTCGACCTTCGGGTACTGCTCCCGCCTGTAGAGTTCGGCATCCTCGGGGTTCTTCCAGAAACTCATCGCATAAATGAGATTCGCTTCCGCGGTGGACACCAGCACGATCTCATCGATAAACCCCGGCTGCTTCCTCAGGATCGGCAGTACTTTCTCCTGGATGATCTCCGCAACCTCTTTCGTCTTGCCCAGCTTGGTGGTGACTTCGACTAGCCGTGTGAACATGGGGCTCTCCTTTCGTGGTTAGAAGGTGAAAGGGACCCGTCGTGTGCGATTTCGGCGGGAAGTCGGATACGGGCCGAAACCTACGCCGGACGTAGGGGCCAGTCAATGCCACAAACATTGTGCAGTGCTTCCCGTCACGGAGCCAGGTTCCTCAGGGGCCGCCGCAGCAGTTTCTTTTCGACAAACAGCGACGGACCGGTCTCCAAGGAGGATATCCGAGTGTCACCTTTTCAACCAAGACGGTTTCATTTCGGCACCGCATGGGTCTCCGTGGGACATTTCCATTGAACTCCAGAGAAATAGGTAGATCCGAGGAGAAACCGCGGCAACTCAGAAAGCCAGCATTTTCGGAGCTGCACCGTTGCAGGAGTTGGAGGCGCGGGGCGGAATCGAACTTGAGGCGTTTGGCGGGCGTGAGCGTTCGCGCAGCGAACGCGGGAGCCCGCTGCCGAAATCCTGAACGCGTACCTGCGCGCGAAGGACCTCGCATCGAAAGGAATGCTGAACTGAAGATTGGAGGCGCGGGGCGGAATCGAACCGCCGAATAAAGGTTTTGCAGACCTCTGCCTTACCACTTGGCTACCGCGCCTTACCACTTGGCTACTGCGCCCTACCGCTTGGCTACCGCGCCCTTCCGGTTGGCGACTGCGCCTTCGCAGAGCAAAAAACCCGCCCGTGGCGGGATGTGAGGAAGGCTGGAGCGGGAGACGGGATTTGAACCCGCGACTTCGACCTTGGCAAGGTCGCACTCTACCACTGAGTTACTCCCGCTCGTCACATTCGATTATAGCGAAGTACAAAAAAGGGGGTCAAACCGCGGGCTTGTGCGGGCTCCACTGCGGATCCATGTCGGGAGGCACAATCTGGCCGTCGCGCATGTGCACGATGGTGTCGCCGTAGCTGGCCGCCTCGGGATTGTGGGTGATCATGAGAACGGTCTGGCCCAACTCCTGGTTCGACTGGCGCAGCATCCGGAGCACGATCTCGGAGTTCTGCGAATCGAGGTTGCCGGTGGGCTCGTCGGCGAGCACGATGGCGGGCTTGTTGATGAGGGCGCGGGCCAGGGCCACGCGCTGCTGTTCGCCGCCGGAGAGCTCGGAGGGACGGTGGCCGAGGCGCTCGGCGATGCCCAGCATTTTGGTGATGCGCTCCAGGTGGGCGCGGTCCAGGGTGCCGCCGGCGATGTCCTGCGCGATGGTGATGTTGCCCAGGGCATCGAGGGTGGGCAGCAGATTGAACTTCTGAAAGACGAACCCGATCTTGCTCTTGCGCATGGCGGTGCGCTGGGCGTCGGAGAGCCGGGCAAAGTCCTCGCCGTCGACCACCACGCGCCCGCCGCTGGCGCGGGTCAGCCCGCCCAGGATGTAGAACAGGGTGCTCTTGCCGCTGCCCGAAGGGCCCACGATGGAGACGAACTGCCCGCGCTCCACGGCCAGCGACACCCCGCGCAGCGCGGGCACGTCCACCTTGCCCACGCGGTACACCTTGGTCACGTTCTCGGTCTGGATGATGGCGGCCATGCGAATCTTCGAGTCTACACGAAATGTTTTGACCGCAGAGGGCGCAGAGAACGCAGAGAAGTCGGATGTAACGAACCCTTGCACGCAGCAAGGGGCGGCGGAACCAGAAGAGTCCGCGTTCCTCGGCAGCACACCAATCCCTCCGCGGTCTCGGCGGTGAAATCGTTCCTACGAGGCGATGGGGACCTGGGGGACGGCGGGGGCCGCCTGCACCGGCAGCACGGCCCGCTTGGGGCCGCGCTTGCGCACCATCAGCAGGCGGATGCGCTCCAGCAGATCAGAGGCGGCATACATCCCCTTGGGGAGGAAAACGTCGGCGCGGGTGTCACGCTCGTACACCTTGATGGTGCCGGAGAAGAGGATTGTCGGGGTCTGCGGCGAGATGGCCTTGACGTGGTCGATGACCGCGGTGCCGTCCAGGCCGGGCATAATCAGGTCGCTCAACACCAGGTCGATGCCGCCGCGGCGGAAGATCTCCAGCGCCTCGGCGCCGTTCGAGCAGGCGACCACACGGTAGCCGCGCGTCTCCAGCATCACTTTTCGGATGGACAGGGCCTGTTCATTGTCGTCAACGCAGAGGATCGTCCGCTTCGCCTTCATCAGGGACTCCAGGAAGATCTTTGCCGCACAGCGAGGCCGAGATCTTCTTCGCCGAATGATTTTTTGAATGCTGAGACTGCCAGAAGCGGGCCTGATACTACGCACCCACCCCCCGCATGTAAAGTATCGGAGATGACAACAAAGTTTTTTTCTTGAAAATCTCTGCGTGCCGTGGCGCAGCCGATTTTCGCGGGTCACATCGCGGCGCGGCGCAACGCCAGAAGTCTTCCACAATCCTTCCACCGCCTTCCACAGTGACCAATCGGTAAAGTCAGCGGGCCGTCGCCGGCCAAACCCCTGGAGAGGACGAAGAAGCCTCACCACGGAGGACACGGAAGACGCGGAGGAAGGTGAACGGAAGGACGGAGGAAGCGTTTTGACGTACATCAGTACATATGTATAATAGGAATCGAAAGGGTGGCGAGATGGCGGAAGCGGAGCGACTCATCGTCGAGCGGGTACAGACGGGCATCCGCGTGGAAAAGCGCATCCTGAAGGTGCTGAAGGCGTTCGCCGAGTACCGCGACATGACCCTGGGAGACCTGGTCGAGGGCATCGTGCTGCACGCCTTCGACGGCAAGTGCCCGTTCGGAGAGGAATCATTGCGCCGCATCAAGGAGCTGAAGAGGTTCTACGGGCTCGACCTCGACTCCAGCGCCAGCCATCGTCTGAAAGAGGCCCGGATCGCGCGCTCCTCCCCTGGCAAGCGCGCTTCCAGGAGCAAGCCATGAACGCCGACCGCAGCCGGCCCGCGATCACCGCCCTGCGCTGGACGATCGGCATCGTCATCGGCATCGAAGCGGCGCTGTTCCTGTTCTCGCCGGGACAGGCGCGGGCCTTCCGCCACAGCGGGATGCCCGACGTCATCCGCATCGTGCTGGGCGGGGCGGAGCTCGCCGGCGCAGTCCTGTTCCTGCTCCCCGCCACCATCGCCTGGGGCGGCTGCTGCCTGTTCGCGACCTTCGTGCTGGCCGCAGCGGTACACGTGTTGCACGGACAGCCCAACGTCGGCAATCTGATCATCTATGCCATGGCGGTGTTTGCCGTGCTGGCGCAGCGGCCGCAGAGACCCGCGGCGTAGACGCCGCGGCCGCGGCGGAGCTAGTGTGCGGCAGCGAGCGCGTCCAGGCCCGCCTTGGCACACTGGCCGTCGTGTTCGCTGAGGTCACCGGAGAGTCCGATCGCGCCCACGATCTTGCCGTCCACCATCAGGGGCAGGCCCCCCTCGAGCGGCACCGCGCCTTCCAGAGCGAGCACGCGCAGACCGGCGCCGCCGCCCGCCAGCGCGTCCTGGAGCAGCTTGGTAGGACGCTTGTAGAGCGCCGCCGAGCGCGCCTTATTGATGGCCACCTTGGCGCTGCCCAGCTGGGTGTTGTCCATCTTCTCGTAGTAAACCAGGTTGCCGCTCGGGTCCACGATGGCGACCGCCATGAACCAGTGGTTCTTCACGGCCTCGGCGACGGCCGCGGCCGCCGCCTTTTTGGCCGCCTCCAGCGTGACCGGCGGACCGTAGGGGATGGCGTAAAAATTGGTGGCCGGCGCGCCGGCCGGCGTCTGCGCCAGCGCGGTCGCCACCGGCAGCACCAGCGCCAGCACCAGCGCCAGCACCAGCAGGGATTTCAGCACGGACTTCATGGGTGCCCTCCTCACTCTCCGGGGCGGAGATGATATGCAGGCCGGGCAGCCGGGTCAACCGTTGGGAAAAGATCTCAAAGATTCACCACGGAGGACACGGAGTACGCGGAGGGCGGCGGTTCGGGGCCGGGAATGTTTGGTGTTGAGCGGCGGACAACTCAGGCGTTCCGCGCTGTGGCGTCAATCAACCGTGGCAACCAGGGAGCTAGGCGCCCTCTTCGGGAAAATCGAGCTCCCAGAAGTTCTCCTGGTCCAGGAACTCGAAGCCCAGCTCGACCATTTGGTCGGCCTCCCACACCTGCTGGAAGACCACTCGGGCCTGCGCCCCGGTCTCCCGTTCCGGCCACCCAACATAGATCTCCTGGCCCTTGGTGTAAGGAGTTCGGCAGACCAGCAGGCCGCCATTGCGGCTCGCCAGCACCGTCATCGCGGGCTCCTCTTCGCCCGGGCGGTCGGACGGACGCACGGTGAGGCGCACGCGATAGGGCACCCGGCCGCTGCGCCGGTTGTAGCCCATCATCTTTTGCGTGAAACGTTCCAGTTCGACCCGCCCGTCGCGGTCCAGGTCGGTGAACTCGATGCCGTAGCGCTTGCCCGGGACGGCGTAGGTGACCCGCCCGAAGGCCCGGATGGCGTGGCCGTTGGGCAGACTGAAGAGCATCGCCACTTCGGTCTGGTGGTCGAAGTGCTCGCGGCACGACGCCAGCAGCCCGCCCACGCTCACGTTCTCGATATTGCCAATGATGGGCGCGCCCTGGGTGCGCCGCGCGTGGATCTCCACGGAAGTGGTGATGGGGACGCGAGGGAACCGCCGCGCCGTGTGCCACTGCTCCAGATGAGCCCCGCTTTGCGCCATGACTGCGACCGCCTTCCGTCGCTGCACATATTGTACGATGCGAACGCTTCTTGTGAACCCCTCCATCGTTCCGGGTTCGCCCCGTCCCTTCGTCCGTCCCTCCCTGTACCTTTGTGCAGACCGATGTGACCCGGGGCGAAACTCTTGGGATCCGCGTGCTGCCACGTCCGTGGTGGGTCTTTCTGCCTTCATGTCTTCGTGCGTTCACCTCTGGGGTGAGCATTTCTCTTGGTGACGGCGCACAATGCGAAGAGTTGCCGCGGACATAAACGCTCACCTGGCTCCGTTCGATTTCATCGTGGACGGGAGCAGGGGACTGTACCGGGTGCAGGTGAAATCGGTCCGGGCGCCTCCGGTTGACGGGGACAGCTATACAAATGGGAGATCTGCTACACGTTGCATCATTCGCGAATGCGGCTTCGGGGCCACAAGCTCGCCCATAAGCCGTACAATGCGAGCGATTCGGTGCTCAATAGGAGATTCCGGCTAAAGGTTTCCGACGCCCGCTGGGGCCCCGCCCGGGCGATCTTGAACTCTTGGCCGAAGCTGTACGCAAGCGGGGTCAGAATGGAGCAGTTATGACGGAATTTGGATTCGGTCGGCCGAGGGTCATTGAGGCAACACGTGGAACGATGACGCGCTCCCTCGGAATCGGGTTAGCAGTCGTGATCATGGCAGCGCTGCTGTGGACGTCCATCGCTTACGTTCCCGCTGGTCACGTGGGTGTGCTGACGCTGTTCGGCCGGGTAACCGGCGAGGTGTTGCCGGAAGGCACGCACATGGTGAATCCTTTCAAAGGGAACAACACCATGTCGGTTCGCACGCAGGAGATCAAGGAGACCGCCAGCGTCCCCTCCAACGAAGGCCTCATCATTACACTGGACACCTCGCTGCTGTTCCGCCTGAATCCCGCGCAAGCTTCTGAAGTGTACCGTTCCCTTGGCCCGCGATACCCTGAGATAGTGGTCGAGCCTAACCTGCGCTCGGCGATCCGGGAAGCTACGGCCTCACACTCCGCCAATGCCCTGTACTCCAGCGACCGCGAGCGCGTTGCCCAGCAGATCACGGAACAACTCGGGCGCGAGCTGAATAAACGCGGAGTCATTGTTGAGAACATCCTGTTGCGTGACATTCAACTTCCAGCCGCGCTAAAAACGTCGATCGAAACCAAACAACAGGCCGAACAGGAGTCATTGGCGATGAGTTTCCGCCTGCAAAAGGAGAAGCAAGAAGCCGAGCGCAAGCGTATCGAAGCGGCCGGTATTCGTGATTTTCAACAGATTGTGGCGCAGGGCATCAGCCCTCAACTGCTTGAATGGAAGGGCATCGAAGCCACCGAGACGCTTGCCAAAAGCTCCAACGCAAAGATCATCGTCATCGGTAACCCAAAGAACGGACTTCCTCTGATCCTGGGGCACCAATGAGTGCGCTGTGCAGTGGAGCTTAGACCAGAGATCGGACTCTGGGAAAGGCGGGTGCGCGCGGCCAAAGCGGGATTGCTAGTGAGAAGGGGATTAATGAGATGGTCCGCCGCTCGGTCAGCCGGATGGAATGATCGAGCTCAACACTTACCGGAAGAAGTTCAAATCCTGTAGGGCCGACCATTCTTTTCTTTAGAAATCAACCGCTGATGCGCAGAGGCAGAATCACGCCCACCCAACGAAAACCGCGTTGGGTGGGGCACCCCCATCATGGAGAGGTGTAACATTCTGGCGTTGTCTGGGCCACCCGCCCGAATGGTCGAGAGCGGGACCACCCAGATCGTCTATGCCCCCAGCGGACAGAAGTTCGCATTGATGAATGGACAGACTGTAACGAAAGCTTTTGTACCCCTCCCTGCAGGGGCGCAGGCGGTGTACTCGGGGAGCACGCTGGCCTATTTCCGCCATCCCGACTGGCTGGGCAGCTCGCGCCTGACCACCACCACCTCACGCACCCTCTATTCCAGCCTGGCGTATGCTCCCTTCGGGGAAACCTATGCCGAGTCCGGCACCCCCGACCGCTCTTTCACCGGCCAAAACCAGGACACCATTCAGGGCGGAACAGCGGGCCTCTACGATTTCCTGTACCGCGAGTACGCCCTCTACGGAAGATGGATTTCGCCAGATCCGGCGGGTTTGGGGGCGGCGAACCCGACGACACCGCAGTCGCTCAATCGGTATGCGTATGTGATGAATGCGCCCACGACGCTGGTTGACCCAAAGGGATTGAACGCCTCGTCTTGTTCCGCAGAGTTCCAAAGCTGTGGTGGAGGTACGACGTGGGATGGCGACTTGGTCGCTATGAACTACGGCGGGGGTGGGGGCGGGGGAGGGGGAGGATCGACCGCGATCATGGAAGGGCTAGAGCGGTACAACTCTATTCGAACCACCGGGTGTGAACCAGGCGGAGAGATATGCTACGGGTCGGTGGTCGTCAGTTTCCAGAATGGCAGCGTCACGATCACAAACTTGGCGAATGATCAACTCGATGAGGCGGAACGGGTTGCAAAGCAGACTTATATTACTGTTAGCCCCAAATTTGTGCCTGCAGGGAAGCCAATCGACCTCCAGTTAAGAGCTGAGGTCGATCTCAGTCAATACAAGGTCACAAGATTCAGTGCAGGAGGGGCATCAGTTAGTGACCCAGCGGTTTTCACCTCCGGCACTTACTTCAACGTTGGAGCTCCGTCAAATCGCGGGCAATTTGGCTATGATCCGACCACTGTTTTTCTGCGGGTTCAGGGAAACACGAGTGTGACCCTCGAATTGTCCGATATCAACCTAACGTTTAGGCATGAGATTCCCGCTGGCGCACCCGCATCGTTTCACATTAGTCATAACTTGAGCTGGTACGAAGCAACTTATCCGATCTACGTGGGGGTCCGCTAATGACGAAATGCTTACGTCTTGCATCAATTGTACTTAGCCTGACCTTTGTCCTAGCACCAAGAGCAGGTGCGGTCGACTCGCTCAAATGCGAAGCGAGAGAGTTTGCCACTTCTCAGATATCGGACATTGTGAGAATTCTTGGTGTGCAGTTTAGTTCTTCGTATTCTTCAAGCCGCGGCATACTCCGAATTAAGAGTACGACTTCATCTCGAATCTCTGACTATCTCTTCATCCTTGAGTTCCTTGGGGCGGATGAAAACCAAGTAGCTTCCGTGGCAGCATTCAAGAGTCTGGACTCTGCAGCAGGCTGGGTGGAAAGTGATTGGTTGGGAGCACAAGCAGGGCCGCAAGGCATTCCGTTATTGGCTGGGCAAAGCGTGAACGTCGCATTCGAGTCGCCTGTCGTACCTCAGCGGTGTCCATCCTCGGCTCGGATTGCCGCCTACTACTTGAAGGTTGAAGACGGGACGACCTATCGCGCGGGATTCGAAACCGCAAGGCCTAGTCCTGTGTTAATCCATACGACACCGCTGCCACGAGACCTGCTCACCGAACGAGACACCCAACCATTGATTTTCGTGGTCGAAATCGACTCGGACGGCAGGGTAGTGAGCTCCAGATCGGAGAAAGCCAGTCGCACAGCCGAAATCATTCGGCAATGGAGGTTCTCCTCATATGGTGGTCGCCCATTAGTCACGATGTGCTTAGTATTGTCCCCTGTGCCGCTTAGTGACCGGACCGCTCAAGACGTACTTCCTCACGACCTGCCTTATCCTTCCGAGATCGTGGAACTCATTCGAAGTGACCGGGAATGGCGGGTGCGGTTGCCAGTAGGCAACAGGAACATTGGCGCTCTACAGTGAGGGGTCTCGTCAACCTCATTCCAGTCTGGATTGTCAAGGCCCTGACCTGCTCCCCTGAATCCGCACATAGGCAAGTATGATTTCGGACGAAGGAAAGGGAAAGAGGCAGGTCAAGCTCAACTCCGCCAACACCCAGACCTGCAACTAACGGCGGGTGGCCCACCCTTTCGTCGCTCAGCAATCTAACTTTGCGGGTGGCGGGTGGCCCACCCTTTCGAGCCCAGACAAGGCGGGTGGCCCACCTCTGGAGAATCCTGAGGGTGCCCCATCCTTTGCGCAGCAAAGGGTGGGAACTCGAAGCTCGACACCTATGAGGTAGTGCGGGCCCTTCAGGCCCGCGTGGTCGCAGCCCTAGAATCGGACGGCTTTAGCCGCTGAGGTGCCTCGGTGGCTAAAGCCATTTTTTCTTTCGCGTCCGGGACGCGGCGCTGAAGCGCCGCACTACCTCCTCGACAGCCGGGGCCGCTGTCCCACAGAGAAGAGCAGCAGCTAGTGGCTAGAAACTAGAAACTCACCTCTTCCCGCATCACCTCGACCGCGTTCCCGCCCACGCGGACGTTGGTCACGCGGTCGCCGGTGCGCTCATGTGGCTTCCGCGGCCTGGGGACACCGTTGACGGCTGCCCGCCGGGCGCGTACCGTTTTCGCCCAAATGTCCCGCTTCTCCAAGCTGATCTCGGAACTGGGGCGGCACTATGGGAAGGTGGAGCCGCCGCCAGCCCGAGGTGTGCTGGAGTTGGTGCTGTGGGAGAACATCGCCTACCTGGCGGACGACCAACGGCGTGCGGCCGCGTTCGCGCGGCTGAAGAAAGAGGTCGGCTTCGCCCCCGACAAGATCCTGGCCGCACCGGCCGCGAAGCTCAAGGACATCGCCAGCGCCGGCATCGTCCCCGACAGTACGGTGAAGAAGCTGCGCAAGATCGCGCAGATCGCGCGCGACGAGTTCGATGGCGACGCGGAATCCATCCTGGCCCTGCCGCCCGAGAAAGCGCGGCGCGCACTCAAGAAGTTCCCCATGATCGGCGGTCCCGGCGCCGACAAGCTCCTGCTGCTGACCCGCACCCATCCCGTGCTGGCGCTGGAATCGAATGGGCTGCGGGTGCTGGTGCGCGTGGGGTACGCGAAGGAAGGGAAGGACTACGCCGCGACCTATCGCGCGGTGCAGGAGGCGGTGAGGGCGGAGCTGGCGCCGGATTGCGACGCGCTCATCCAGGCGCATGTGTTGTTGCGGCGGCATGGGCAGGAGCTGTGCCGGCGATCGAAGCCGCGGTGTGGGGAGTGTCCGGTCCGGCGGGAGTGCGCGTATTTCGCGGCGCAGTCGTGAAGCGCGGGCGACCGTTGATTGACGAGAACAATCCCTCTCGCCAGTCACCCGCGAAATCAGGATTGGTGGTGATGGGGGGATTTCTCGCCAACAATCGGATCGAGCAGCTGCCGCCCGCGGCAGTGTCTCGTTTGACAATGCCTCGCGTTCCGCGTAGGGTACAGAGTGAGTGAGCAGCACCTCTCCCTCTTTCAGATCCCCTGAACTAAGTCAGCTCGTCTGAAGTCTTCTCTCTTAGCACAACTACAACCTTTAGGAGGTTGCAATGTTTTCCCGCAACGTCTCCATGCGTTTGAAGCCCAATACCCTGAGTGCGTTCACCCAGACATTAGAAAAAGAAGTCCTCCCAGTGCTGCGAAAACAGCCGGGGTTCCGTGACGAGATCGCTTTCGAATCCGAGGGCGGGATCAATGTGACTGTGATCAGTCTGTGGGACAGCAAGGAACAAGCTGAAACCTACGAAAAGGCTGCTTTCCCCGCCGTACTGAAGAGCTTTGAAAAAATGCTCGACGGTGCGCCTACGGTGCGAGTCTCGACCGTCATCAGCTCCACGCTTCACAAGCTTGCCATCGTCATGGCAGCGTAAGTGAGCGCCACTGATACGGGGGACGGCAGTGTACGTCCCCTGTGTCAGGTGGAGATTAGAGTCACCCCTAACCCTGGGCCCGCCTTCGGGCAGGCCCTCCTTAGCCCACCGCAACCAGGAGGTTGACAATGTTCGATCCCAAAGCATACAAGCAGCAGAAGCCCAGCATTCTTCCCCGGAAAAATACTCCTCTCCCCAATATGCTCCGGACGCCGGCAGCAGCCCCCTCACACAATGAGATAAGTCAGCGGGCTTATGAATTGTATGAACGCGGTGGACGTCAAGACGGCAGGGATCAGCGAGACTGGTTCACTGCCGAACGGGAGATGCTCGTCGGACGCAAGTAACGGAAACGATCCCCGCGGCGGTCGGCTGCGAGATCGAGAACGGTAATGCGTTTATGAATTGCTTAGAGTGCAGGAATCTAACCCGGGCCCTTGAATTGACCCAGACGAAGCATGTCGAAGCTCTAGCTGCAGCGTTTTATCGGGTCAGCACCGAAATCGCAGCAAAAAGGGAGGTCGACATGGAACGAGCCGCAAGCGACTTGTACGAGCACCAGTTGACCTGCCCGCTAGCACCGGCACAGCCGACTGTCCGCCCTGCATCTGCTTGAGTGCCTGGCGGCTGGTGTTGCGTGTTCTCTTCCTTCGCGCCTGCCTTTGTGTACCTTTGTGTCCTTTGTGGTGAGTCTTGTTTCGCGTGACGACGCCCACGCAGACCCGTGACCGCGGATACAGACGCTCACCCGCCTGCGATGGTGGAATTTATTTGGGGTAATTTGTCCTAAATGCAACTTCGCCTCTCCGCGCGCAAGCGCCAGGGGGAGGCGGCGGAAGCCCGGTTCCTGCTCGACGCTTCCACCCGGGGGCTGCTGGTCTTCAAGCCCTGGGGTGAGAGTGCTCCGTTCGACTTCATCGTGGACGGCAGCCAGGGACTGTACCGTGTGCAGGTCAAGTCGGTGTGGGCGCATCCCGCCCGCAACCGCCGCGCCTACGCGGTCACCGTCGGACACGGCAAGAGCCTCAAGCTCGCCTATCGTCCTTCGGATGTGGATTTTGTGGTGGTGCTGATCGCCCCGGAGCGGGTCTGGTACGTCATTCCCGTCCGGGCGCTCGCCGGACGCGTGCGCATCAACCTCGCCTCCGACCACCCCCAATCCCGCCGCCTTTTCGAGAAGTACCGCGAAGCCTGGCCGTTACTCGGCTAGGCTCCCTGCCATCCCAACCTGCACAGGGCCCGTGTGGCCATCAGAATAGCTTTAAGATAATCCGGAAAGTGTTGGTCGTACGCGCGCAGGAACCAGTGCCGTCACTTGGCTTCGGCAGCGGTTGCGTTTAAGGTTGACGTAGCCATCTCTGGCGACCCATAATCTCTGCGACAGCCGACTCCAGCCGACAGGAGAGGCGATGGCCACTGTTCCGCAGCCGCCAGAGGGCAGCGAATCCTTCCGCATCCTCTTTGAACAAGAAACGGATGGTCGTTGGCTGGCCGAAGTCCCCGAACTTCCCGGCGTCATGGCCTATGGCAAAACAAAAAAGGATGCCGAAGTTGCCGTTACTGCTCTAGCCCTTCGCGTCATTGCTGACAGGACGGAGCAAGTAAGGAAGCCCCCCAAGTCCATCCACTTCTTGTGAGCAATTGGCCGAGCAGTAAAGCCCGTCGCGTATATCAAGCCCTGCTGCGCATCGGCTGGCAGCCCAAGACCTCCAAGAAGGGCTCTCACGTGCAACTTCAGCGAGCTGGATATCCTGATTACACCTGGGCGTGGCATGATGACGAGGAACTTGGGCCCGTAGCCCTCAAGAAGATCGCGAAATACACTGGCCTGACACCCAACGACTTGTGATTTGTTCGCCCTTGCCCCGTTGACTTCCTCTCCCGCCGCCTTTTCGAGAAGTACCGCGAAGCCTGGTCCCTACTTGCCTAGGCTCCCTGCCATCCCAACCTGCACAGGGCCCGTGTTGCCGCGAGAATAGCTTTAAGACAATCCAGAAACCGCGGCGGACAAAATGCGGAGGAACTTACACGTAGGAGCAAAATGACTAAGCCAACGGCTCCTCAGGCTCCGTTCGTATCGTATCGGGCTCATCCTGCACTTGAGCTTCCAGGAGAATCTCCTCAACTGGTTCCGACGTCGCCTCTTCAATTGTCAACTGCATAGATGGTTCCGCGGGTGAAACTGGCCGATACAGTACTGATCCGTGCCGCACGGTGGTCGAGAAGCGGATTCCGACTCTCTGTCCATCTTCAGCATCAATCCGCTGCTGATCGATGTTGTCCAATTGCAGAGACTCCACTCTCGTCTTCTTGCACGTCCTACCGTCGTAGAGAATTACTTGGTCACCCACGGATACTGAAGTCTTCGACATTCGGGCCACAGCAACTACTCCCCGATGATGTACCTCTTCAACATGGCCCATGGACTGTGAGGTGCCCAGCTCAATCTTGCGCTTCGCAACCGCCAATTCGATCATTTCTGCGAGAACATCTCCCAGAACGCAAACGAACTCCCCGATTCGTTCTATCTCGTCCGTTCCGACGATGTTTTCTACGATGCCGTGCGAAGCCTCATTACGATACTCGATGAAGCTTTCCAGCTCCGCTTGTGGCGTATCCTCTTCACCACGTGTCACTCGCATGAACTCCGTCATACGGGAGTGCCGAACAATCCACTGGCCGCAGTTTTCGAAGCCTATGCCCCCAAAAATAGCTGTAATGACATTAAACCTGTAATTCTGACCTTCTAGGAGGAATGCTGCTGGAATAAGGGCGTAACGTTCGGTAGTTCTAAGTCCACTTGAAATCGCCCTTACTACGTCACCCTCGTCGAGCTCTCTATATTGTTTGCTTGGGCCCATCTTCAAAAGTATTTGCCCAATTCCGCGACGGTGGTGCGAGGAGACGACTTCGGGAAGGTCATTGTACGTTCCGTAGAGGTCAGGAAGTTGATTGACGTATGCCGTGACCAATTCATTCACAAATGTTTCGTAAGCCGCATACAGGCGCGTGAACGCCGCACAATGATCGTAGACTTGCCAATCGACTTTGTTAGGCAGGGGCGCGATGGCAGCTGTTAGACTCTGTCGGCAGTCCTGGCCGATGCCTGCTCGTACCGGCTCGTGAGCTCCCCCGGGTTCGTCACGCTCCACTGAAGCAGTGGGTGGGGGTTCGAAGAGAACAGCTCGAAGGCGATCATTGGCGCTGAGAACAGCGCCGGTCCTATCGACCTGATCTCGCAGTTCACGAGTTAGCTTCGAAAACATTACTTTCCACTGACAAGCACATGCTCGACCATGTCGTGGTATAAGGTCAGGCGCTCCTGGACATCTTGCTTTGTATTTCCCCGACCGGTAAACGTTCCTGGTGGATGCACTTGGAACAGCTGTTGGGTTTGCTTTATCAATTCCTCGCGCCGCCTCAAGAGCTCTTCGCGATGAGCGACCTCACGGCTCAAGCCGACCATTACGGCATCTGCAAATGCGACTTGCGGTTTCTCTGCCCAAGTTTCTCCGGGAAAGATCCAAGGTCGAAACAAGAGGTCGCCGTAAAGGCCGGCTCCAAGTTCGATTGTTTGCGCAAATAAGCCCTGCAAGAACGCAATGTCTTCGACACCGAAAGTGCGCGCCCGCAGCATGTAAAGATCAAGAAATCCTTTCATGCCACGTTGATAATGCTCAACGTGTCTAAGCGCAAAGAAGCGGAGGCCGATCTCCAAATCGCGCATCATCACGTACGTCCTATTACTAGCGAGATCGTCAGAGAGCCATCTGTGTTCGGATTCGCTGTAAGGAGGAATGCCCCAAGCCTTTCTGAACAAGGGATGACGCGCAACCTCGAAGAGCAAGTCGTTAAAGGTGCCCTGATACAAACTGTTTCGGATTTCCTGATGGCTGAGCTGGACGCCGCCGGTATTAAGACGTTCGAAAACCTGCTGGCGCAATAATTCCTGCTCTTCAGAGGTTTCAGCGGATTCCTTCAACAGGACGATGTACGAAATTGAGCGGCGATCCAGTCCCTTTCTGATTTCGTTGGGTAACGTGTCGTAGAACCGGCCATTCAACTCGGGCCATTGCTCGAGGCCTTGCAGTTTGAACTTATTTGTATAGAACTCCTTGATTGCGGTAATTCGCTGCTGACCATCCATCACTTCATATTTCGCCAAGTCGGATTCGTACACGAATAGAGGCGGCACGGGTATGTTCATAATGAATGACTCGATCAGCCTGGACTGTCGCACAGGATCCCAGCGTGGACGCCGTTGGTAAAACGGCCTAAGTTCCATCCAGCCGGAGCGCTTCAGAGCTTCAACGAAATTTGGGAGCTGCTCGCGATTAGATTCAGTCACGATTCGAAGCTCGCGCTTCCCGTATTTCACATTGATTTCTTCGTCGGTCAGCTTGGGGGCGGAGCTCCTGACAGGGCGAACCCACATCGTCTGCTCAGACGGAGCTAAGTTCTCCATGGGCGGCATTCCTCCTGGGAAGGAGGTCAAATGTTAGTCGGGTGCAAGCCTCTTTGAAAGGACTTCTGTTTCGTACCGGACCGAAGGGATAAAATCCCGGCATGGCGGGTGGCCCACCTCTCGAAAAATCCTGAGGGTGCCCTATCCTTTGCGCAGCAAAGGGTGGGAACTCGAGATTCGACACCTACGAGGTAGTGCGGGCCTTTCAGGCCCGCGTTGTCGCAGCCCCAGAATCGGACGGCTTTAGCCGCTGAGGTCCCTCGGTGGCTAAAGCCAATTTTTCTTTCGCGTCAGGAACGCGGCGCTGAAGCGCCGCACTACCTCCTCGACCCTGACGGCGTCTCTCTTCAGCCGCAATCGTTCGCGTCCATCCGCGGCGAGGAAGTCCAGGACAGCCGGGGCGGCTGTCCCACACAACGAGGTAGAGCGGGCCTTTCAGGCCCGCGTTGTCGCAGCCCCAGAATCGGACGGCTTTAGCCGCTGAGGTCCCTCGGTGGCTAAAGCCAATTTTTCTTTCGCGTCGGGAACGCGGCGCTGAAGCGCCGCACTACCTCCACAACAGCCGGGGCGGCTGTCCCATACAGGAGAGCAGTAGCTAGCAGCTAGTGGCTAGAAGCTAGAAGCTAGAAGCTAGAAGCTGACCTCTCCCCTCATCACCTCGACCACGTTCCCGCCCACGCGGACGTTGCTGACGCGGTCGCCCGTGCGCGTGGCGCGCACGTACATGTGGCTGCGGCGCTTGATCTCCAGTCCCTGTTCGATGAGGCAGCGCTCGTCGCTCTGGGCCACCCCGTGGCGCACCATCCAGGCGATACAGGGTCCGGCGGCCGAGCCCGTCGCCGGGTCCTCCCCGTTGTAGAAGATCATGCGCGCATGCAGGCGGGCCGATTTGTCCTCCACCTCGCGGGTGACGAAGTACAGGAACTTGGCGTCCGTTTTGGCGCAGTACTCGGCCGCCGACTTGTAGGCGAAGCTGAGGTGGCGGATGGCTTGCAGAGAGCGCAGCGGCACCATGGCGAAGGCGTTGCCGGTGGAGACCGTCTGGATGGGCAGGCTGGAGTCGAAGTCGCGCAGGTTGAGGCCGATGGCGCGCGCCACGTCCTCGGCGTGGTGGGTCTGGCCGAACTGGGGATCGCGCTGGAGCATCTCGCCGAACAGGTGTCCGTCCTGGAAATTGAACTCCACCGGGATCTTGCCCACGTTCAGGTCCAGCTCGATCAGGTTGGTGCTGGAGCGCGTGCGGAAGGTGTCGGACTGGCGGCGGTCCTCGCCGTGCAGCGCGAAGGCCGTCCCCAGCGTGGGATGTCCGGCGAAGGGCAGCTCCTCCTGGGTGGTGAAGATGCGCACCCGGATGCCTTTCGCCCGCTCCGTCTCCACGTCCCGCGGCAGCACGTAGGTGGTTTCCGAGAGGTTGGTCTCGCGCGCCAGGGCCTGCATCTCTTCGTCGGAGAGGCCGCTGGCGTCGGGGAAGACGCAGAGCTGGTTGCCCTCCAGCGCGTGCCTGGTGAACACGTCCAGATGGATGAAGGGATAACGCCGGCGTTCTTTGTCGTGCATGCGATTAATTTAACCGCAGAGCACGCAGAGAACGCAGAGAATTTGGACATGGTCCAAAATCCGGACAACTGCTGCCTGGCCGACGACCGTTCTTTACCTGCCCAGAGCGGAGGGAAGGGACCAACCACGGGGAATCCTCAAGCTGAGATCCTCATTCTGAATTGCTCTGCGTTCTCCGCGTTCTCTGCGGTAAGAATGGGGTTTTCAGCTTTTGACACCCTGCCCCGATGCGGGTATGCTACCCGGCTTTATGGCCATCCGCCGCACCTGCGCCGGTTGTTGTACCTCGGCGCCGGGGTGTGGGTAGGGCCATAGAAGGGTTCCGGAAACCCACCCGGGGGTAGCAGCGGGTGGGTTTTACTTTTTTAGATTTTGAATCCTCCCGCCGGACCGCCGCATACATCAAGAGTACCGAAGAGGAGGAAGAGACTATGAGCACGGAGACGACCACCACACCGGCTCGGATCCCCCGCATCAACGAGCCCGCGCCCCTGATCGAGGCCAAGAGCACGCACGGCGTCATCAAGCTGAGCGACTACTTCGCCAAGGGGAAGTGGGTACTGCTGTTCTCCCATCCCGCCGATTTCACCCCGGTGTGCACCACCGAGTTCGTGGAATTCGCCCGCCGCCACGAGGATTTCGAAAAGCACAACGTGCAGCTCATCGGCAATTCGGTGGATAGCGTGTACGCGCACATCGCCTGGGTGCGCAACATCGAGGAGAAATTCGGCGTGAAGGTGAAGTTCCCGGTCATCGCCGACCTCGATCAGAAAGTGGCCAGGGCCTTCGGCATGGTGCACGAAGCGGTCAGCGACACGGCCACGGTGCGCGCGGTGTTCTTCATCGACCCCAAGGGCGTGATCCGCGCGCTGCTGTACTATCCGCTGTCGCTGGGGCGGAACATCGACGAACTGCTGCGCGTGTTCGAGGCGCTGCAGACCGCCGACGCCAACGGCGTCGCCACCCCCGCCAACTGGCGGCCCGGCGATCCCGTCATCGTGCCCGCGCCCATCACCCAGATCGACGCCGAGAAACGCGCCGCCGGTCAGGAA
This sequence comes from Terriglobia bacterium, assembly GCA_020073495.1. NCBI lineage: Bacteria > Pseudomonadati > Acidobacteriota > Terriglobia > Terriglobia bacterium. Next base: position 175,890 of record JAIQFD010000006.1, on the reverse strand, counting down.
GGCCACGACGTCAAGGATTGGTACTTCACCAAGAAGAAGCTCTCCGCCGTCGCCGCGAAAAAGACCGCCTGAGCTTTACCGGGAGCGCCGCCGCTACGGCGCTCCCGCTCTCTTGTTACACTCAGTTTACGCGGAAGCGAATGGGGTCCGGTGATCCTCCCGGTCTTCAAAACCGGCGCGCGGCGGGTTCGTCCCGTCGCGGGTGCGTTCGACCCGCACACGCTTCCGCCAGATTTTTTGAGGGCCGACATGAAGCGATCCAGTGCTGTGGCGCTGGTGGTGGTGATGGCGGTGCGGGTACACCGGAAGAAGCCGAGCTGGACGTGTCGCCATGCGATTCTTGGTGTAGAGTCTCCCATCCCCCTGAGCGCCATCGGAATGCGCAACTTGGGGGAAAGGCTGGTGTTGGAAACATAATGCGTCTTCGTCCGCTGCTCCTCGCGCTGGCGTTGTCGGCTGCCGCCCCCGTGGCGATGGCGCAGGAGAGTCCCGCCGATCCTGGCGCGACGCTGGATTCGGGCTACCGCAAGATGTACAACCTGCAATTCGAGGAAGCGCACAAGGTGTTCCAGGACTGGGGGCGCGAGCATCCCGAGGACCCGCTGGGACCAGTCTCGGACGCGGCGGCCTACCTGTTCTCCGAGCTCGACCGGCTGCACGTGCTGGAATCGGAGCTGTTCACCGACGACCATAGGTTCGAGAGCCGTTCCAAGCTGGCGCCGGACCCCAAGGTGAGGCAGGCCTTCGACGCGCAACTGAACAAAGGCAATGAACTCGCGGACAGGGTGCTGGCCCGCGATGGCCAGAACGGCGATGCGCTGTTCGCCGCAGTAATGGTGTGCGGGCTGCGCGGCGACTACGCGGCGCTGATCGAAAAGCGCGACCTGGCCGCCTTGAGCTTCCTTAAGAACGGGCGCGTCATGGCGGAGAAGTTGCTCGAGTCCAACCCTTCCTACTACGACGCGTACGTCGCAGTCGGAGCGGAGAACTACCTGCTGAGCCTCCGATCGGCGCCGATGCGCTGGCTGCTGCGCATCACCGGGGCGCAGACGGACAAAGAGACGGGCCTGGAGAAGCTGCGCATCACGGCGGAGAAGGGACACTACCTTCTGCCCTACGCGCGGCTGCTGCTGGCGGTGGCGGCGCTGCGCGACAAAGACCGCGCGCAAGCGCGGTCGCTGCTGCGCGGGCTGTCGCAAGAGTTTCCCGCCAATCACCTGTACGCCCAGGAACTCGCGAAACTTCAGTAGCCCCCAACGAATCCCTCTTCCATGGACCTGCTGGTGTGCCGTAGCCGAGCCGTGTTGCCACTCCTAGTTCTGGCGCTGACCTGGGGGGCTGCACCGTCTGCCGCGCAGGAGCTGGTGTTCGAGGCGGAGGCGGCGCAGACGCACGTGGAGTTCACGCTGGGGGCCTCGTTCCACACCGTCCACGGGAGCTTCCGGCTGAAGGGCGGGGAGATTCACTTCGATCCCACTACCGGGGCCGCCGGCGGGGAGCTGGTGGTGGACGCGACCAGCGGCGACACGGGGAATAGCAGCCGCGACAAAAGAATGCACCGGGAAATCCTGGAGAGCCAGCGCTACCCGGAGATCAAGTTCACGGTGCAACAGGTCCGTGGCACCGTGCCGACGGAGGGCTCGTCCCAGGTGCAGCTGGAAGGGATCATGACGCTGCACGGAGGACAGCACGAGATGACGATCACGGCTGCGGTGCAGGTGAACCAGGGCAGCGTCACGGCGGACGCCCACTTCGTCGTGCCCTACGTGCAGTGGGGACTGAAGAACCCAAGCAGCTTCTTCCTTCGCGTCAGCGACCGGGTGGACATCACGGTGCACGCCGTGGGACGAGTAACGGCTGCCGCGGTGACGGCCAGCCAGAAGTGAGCTGCAGGGCAGGGGCGGAGATCACGTGCCGCTTGGGCCTGAAATGCTTCCCCCATCTTTATGTATCTCAGGCAGTTCTCTTCCGGGAGTCGACGAGGTTGAGGATGCGCTCGGCAAGGGTCGCGGCGGACTCGGCGGCGAACTCGGGCTTGGAGCCGACCAGGTACGGATCGCAAAGTTTACGAGCTTCCCAGATGCCCTGGCGGAGCTGATCCAACCGCCGCTGCAGATCGAGAAGCATCTCCTTCGGCGGTTCGGAGCGGTCGCGCAGGGCGCGAGTGAATCGCCGCTCCGCTTCGTGGAGTTCCTTCGCCAGCTTTCGCATCCCTTGTCGCAGATCCTGCATGCAGTCCTTTCTAAAGTGGAAGACGCCGTACGCCCGCGGCGAGCGACATAGCGGCATCTTGAATGCGCGAGATGCTCGCGCGCACATCCACGGCGAGGTCACCGCGGTCGAGGAGCAGTTCGGTAGTACCCAAGATGACTGCGAGCAAGTTGTAGAGCTTGTGCTGAGTTCCAGCGTACAGAGGAGGCTGGACACGGGGCCTGGCCGCCCCGGTATCCGCAAATCGGAATTGCAGGAAACTGGCCGCAATGCGGGAATGCCCGTTGCCGGGCCTGGACCCGGTGGCGCGGACGACGTAGGCAGTTCCGATGACCCGAACCGGGGTCCTACCCGAAAGCAGTTTCGGGAGCCGGAAAGTCAGCTCAACCGGGGTGTGAAGCGGCAGGGGATGTTTGGCATGGAACAAGACACCGGACAAACTGATGTTCTCAGTGGTGGCGGCGTGCCAGTCCGCTGTGGCGTCGCCGCGATACTGCAGAGCGAACCGCAGGGGGAACCGTCGCGCACGCAGGTCGGAAGTGGGGAGATTGGCCATGAGTCGGCAACCGACGAGCAGTGTTTCTTGCTTAAAGCTATCTTCAAAGATGTGGAAACGATAGGAAGGGAGTCACATAAGGGGGTTACGGAAGCGGTTGGCCATAAGGACAGGGCAGACGGGCCTTGCGACCGATCGCACAATTCCGGCGAGCAAATGGCCAAGGGGGGCTTGTACGTTTCCTGGTTTTCCATCAGGGCGGGAACGCGGCGGGCGGGAGGAGGCGGTTCGACGCCACGATGCTGGTGATGGGCGGGATCGTCGGCGCCGGCATCTTCATTAATCCGTACGTCGTGGCGCGGCAGGTGCACACGCCGCTGCTGATCCTGGGCGCGTGGGTGGCGGGTGGGCTGATCGCGCTGCTGGGCGCATTCGTGTACGCCGAACTGGCGGACCACATGCCCGATGTCGGCGGCCAGTACGCGTACCTGCGAGCGGCGTTCCATCCGGCGGCGGGGTTCCTCTACGGCTGGGTGCTGCTGCTGGTGATCCAGACGGGCGGAATGGCGGCGGTGACGGTCACGTTCGCGCGCTATTTCGTCGAGCTGACCGGCCTACAAGCGTCCGACCGCGCGATCGCGCTGGTGGCGTTGGTGATCCTGACCTGGATCAACTGCATGGGCGTGAAGATCGGCAGCCGGGTGCAGAGCGTGCTGATGGTGGCCAAGATCGTTGCCATCGCGATGCTGGTGACAGCGGGGTTGTTTCTGGTGCGCGCACCGCATTCGATCCTCGACAACCTGCTGGAGCAGGGCGGCTCGTGGGGGCAACTCAGCGATTTTGGCGCGGCGATGGTGCCGGTGCTGTTCGCGTACGGCGGGTGGCAGACGGCCAACTTCGTCGCGGGGGAGATCAAAGACCCGCGGCGAAACCTGTCGCGGGCGCTGCTGATCGGCGTGGCGGGCGTGATCGCGCTGTATGTTTCGGTGAACATCGTTTGCCTGCGCGCGCTGGGGCCGGATGGGCTGGCAGCGACGACGGTGCCGGCGACATCGGTGATGCGGGTCGCGCTGGGCGCGCCGGGAGTGAAGTTCATCGCGCTGGCGATCGCGGTGTCGAGCGTGGGGTTTCTCAGCCAGTCCATCCTGACGGCGCCGCGCGTGTACTTCGCGATGGCCGAGGACGGGCTGTTCTTCCGCAGCGTGGGCACGGTGAACGCGCGCACGCACGTGCCGGTGGCGGCCATCGTGCTGCAAAGCGTCTGGACCGCGGTGATCGCGCTGTCGGGACGCTACGAGCAGATCCTGAATTATGTTGTCTCCATGGACTTCCTGTTCTTCGGGCTGACGGCGGCCACGCTGTTCGTGTTTCGGGGAAGAGGACACAGCGGGGAGACTGTGGGGTATCGTGTTCCGGGGCATCCGGTCACGACGGTGCTGTTCATCGGCTCGTGCTGGGCGGTGGTGGCGAACACGATCTACAAGTATCCGGAGAACAGCTTGCTGGGCATGGCGATCCTGGCGCTGGGCCTGCCGGTGTACGCGTTCTGGAGCCGGAGAACGGCGGGAGCGACAACAAAGTGAAGAAGCGGACGATGCGATCGGCGTACATGGAGTGGGCCAAGCTGCATTCCGCCGCGCCGTACAACCTGGCGACCAGCGGGGTGATGAGTTATCCGCTCGCGGAGTTGCCGGTGAAGCTGGAGCAACTGGAGATCAACGGGCCGACGGTGTACGGCTATCTGCCGCTACAGGAGAGGCTGGCGCGGAAGGCGGGGGTGCCGCCGGAGTGCGTGGTGGCGGCGACAGGGACGTCGATGGCGAACCACCTGGCGATGGCTGCGACCGTGGAGGCGGGCGACGAGGTGCTCATCGAGCGTCCGACGTATGGACTGCTGGTGGAGGCCGCGGAGTATCTGGGTGCGGAGGTGCGGCGCTTCGAGCGGCGGTTCGAGCATGGGTATCGCATCGATCCGGCAGAAGTGAAGAAACAGATCACGCCGCGGACGCGGCTGATCGTCATCACAAACCTGCACAATCCGACCGGCGCGTTCACCGATGAAGCGACACTGCGCGAGATCGGGGAGATGGCGGCGCAGGTCGGCGCGCGCGTGCTGGTCGACGAGGTCTACCTGGAGGCGGTGTTCGAGCAGACGCCACGGTCGGCGTTCCACCTGGGGCCGCGGTTCGTCGTGACCAGTAGCCTGACCAAAGCGTACGGGCTCAGCGGGCTGCGGTGCGGGTGGATCCTGGCGGAGCCGGCGCTGGCGGAGAAAATATGGAGATTGAACGATCTGTTCGCCGCCACGCCCGCGCATCCGGCGGAGCTGCTGAGCGTGGTGGTACTCGATAACCTTGAGAAGATCGCGGAGCGCGCGAAGAAGATTATTGCCGCAAACCGGGGGGAACTCGATGCGGCGCTCAGTCAAGTGGACGTGTTCCGCCCGGAGCACGGAACGGTGATTTTTCCCCGATTGCGCCAGGGGAATGCCGAGGAGTTCGTCAAGCTATTGCGCGAGAAGTACGAAACGAGTGTCGTGCCCGGGCGGTTTTTCGAAGCGCCGCAACATTTCCGCATCGGGATCGGTGGAGATGTGGCGATGACGGCCGAGGGGCTCGTGCGGCTGGCGAAAGCGCTGGCGGAGTATCGCCCGTGAAGAGGCTGGCAGGTCAATTTCTAGTCTTCCGACAGCATTTTCCCCAGTGTCGGCTTGTGCTTGTCCTTCTTCTGCTTGGTGGCGTCGGGGACACGGCGGGTCGGGGGAGGCGAGCCGATGTGCTCGCGGGCGGCGGATCGCACGGCCTTGGCGGCGGAGAACGTCTTTTTCTTTCTGCGCGTCACTGCACCAAGCATGGGGCAGCCGCGGCGGTTGTGCAATAATCAAGCTGAGGCCTGAACCCACCCAAACCAAAACCAGGTTTGGGTGGGGCACCCACATGGCATTGGACGAACGCGAGTTCTACGACGAGAAGGAAGAAAAGAAGCCGGCCACACTGAATTGTCCGCATTGCCGCCAGTCGGCGGAGTACGAACTCTCGTGGCTGGTGCGCACCAAGAAGCGCCAGCTTCCGCCGCGCGCCGACGAGCGCGACCGCGCCAAGTTCGCCAAGGCGCGCTCCTACATGGTCCGGAAGGACGATCTGGTCATGTGCAAGAATATCCGCTGCCGCAAGCGGATCGAGGTGAGCGGAGTACAGAGCGTGGCGTTCCTGGATTAGGGATCCTTCGGCTACGCCTCAGGATTTCGGCAGCGGGCTCCCGCTTCGCTCACGCCCGCTAAGCGCCTCAACATGCGCTGCCGCAAGCGGATCGAGGTGAGCGGCGTGCAGAGCGTGGCATTTCTGGATTAGCTCGCCGGAATTTCCGATCGGTCAACGGCGCCGCAAGACTGCGGCGCCGTTTTTGTCGTCCCTGAAGGGGCTCAATTCTCCAGGGACAACGCACCGCGTCCGAGCGGACGCAGTCCCGCTTGCGCGCGGGAACTCCGCGCAAACTCCAGTTCAAGATCTGGTCAGTCACAAGCCGGAAGGAAAGCCGGCTTCCAAGCGCACAGCCTGGGGGCGGCTGTGCCGTCCGCCCGCTAGCGGAGCATCAGGTTGGCGGCCAGCGCGGTGAGGACGCCGACCACGATGCCGACGAAGGCGCTGAGGCGGCCGGTTGTCTCGGCCTCGTTCCACATTGGAACTTGAGTTTGGTTCCAGGTCATGGCCCTCGAATTTTCTCCAGCGTTGCGCGTCATTTATACTTGCCTGTTTGCCTGAACGGGTCGGCGAACCTTGTATCGATCGCTTTCATTCGAATAGACGGTGCGCCGCGAAAATCGTTAGCGCACCGGCGGTCAAAGACCCGCCGCCACGTGTTCCGGAAGAGGTCCTCATGAAGATCCTGGTGTGCATGAAGCAGGTGCCGCAGAAAGATGCGCCCCTGAAGCTGAACGAGAGCGGGAAGTGGATCCGCGAAGACGTGTCGTACGAGGTCAACGAGCCGGACGCATACGCGCTGGAAGAGGCGCTGCGGCAGAAAGAGAAGAACGGCGGGGAGGTGGTGGCCATCACCGCGGGCCCGGCGCGGGCGCAGCAGGTGTTGCGCGAGGCGCTAGCCAAGGGCGCCGACCGCGCAATCCACCTGGAGGGCGACGAGTTCACCGCGCTGGACGCAATGAACACCGCCAAGGCCTTTGCGGCGGCGATCAAGGACGAGAAGTTCGACCTGATCTTCACCGGGCTACAGTCGGACGACTACGGTTTCGCGCAGACGGGCGTGATCCTGTCGGAGCTGCTGGGCTGGCCGCACGCGACCATCATCATGCGGATCGAGAAGAAGGACGCGGGCATCCGCGTGAAGCGCGAGCTGGAGGCGGGCTTTTTTCAGTTCGTGGACATGCCGCTGCCGGCCGTGCTGACCATCCAGTCGGGCATCAACAAGCTGCGCTACGCCACGCTGATCGGCATCAAGCAGGCGAAGAACAAACCAATGCGCAAGGTGACGCCGGCGGAGGTGCAGCCGGCGCTGGGGCCGAACCAGCAGAAGATCGAGAAGCTGTACGTGCCGCAGAAGACCAAGAAGACCGAGATGCTGGAGGGCGCGCCGGGCGAAGTGGCGAAGAAACTGGTGGAGAAGCTGAAGAACGAAGTAAGGGTGCTGTGAGGTTGGGGCGTGAGGTTTTCGTATGCGCGGAAATCGCCCCACTGGCGTGGGGCTCGCTGCGAACTGCGGGCGATAGGTCCTCACGCTCATCCCTACGGGATTTCGCTCAGGATGACACCTTCTATTTTTGTTCCGACAATACTTTGATTCCGATAAGTAGGGACTGATATGGCAGATACGATCCTTGTGGTTGTGGAGCAGCGGGAAGGGAAGCTGAACCGGGTCTCGTGGGAGACCGTGCGTGCGGCGCAGATGATCGCCGCGGAAACCAAGTGGGAGATCGAGGCGGCGGTGGTGGGCAGCGGCGTGGCCGCTGTCGCCAATGAGATCGCCGCAGCGGCGGTGAAGAAGGTCCATGCGATCGAGAACGCGGCGCTGGCGGCGTACACGCCGGACGGATTCGTCGAAGCGCTGCGCGGCTTCATCTCCGAGAAAAAGCCGAAGCTGGTGCTGCTGCCGCACACCTACCAGGTGCGCGACTTCGTGCCGCAACTGGCGACCTCGATGGGGCGGACGATGGTGAGCGATTGCGTCGGCTTCCGCAACGAAGGCGGGAGGCTGCTGTTCACGCGGCAGATGTTCCAGGGCAAGTTTGCGGCCGATGTGTCGATCGAGTCCGATGCGCCGTGGTTCGTCACCTTCCAGGCGGGCGCGTATCGCGGCGACCAGGTACAGCAGGGCAGCGCGGCCGCGCCCGTCGAGACCGTGCAGGTCAGCATCGCCGCGGAGAAAATCCGCACCAAGCCGGAAGCGCCGTTCAAGGAGGCGAAGCAGGCGGTGGACCTGACGCAGGCGGAGATCATCGTGGCCGTGGGGCGCGGGATCAAGGAGCAGAAGAATATCGATCTCGCTAAGCAACTGGCCGACGCGCTGGGCGGGGAACTGGCGGCGTCGCGTCCGATCTGCGACAACGGCTGGCTGCCGATGGACCGGCAGATCGGGTCGTCGGGGCAGACGGTCGCCCCCAAGCTCTACCTGGCGCTGGGCATCAGCGGCGCCATCCAGCACATCGTCGGAATGAAGGGATCGAAGACCATCATCGCAGTAAATAAGGATGCCGAGGCGCCGATCTTCGAGATCGCGGATGTTGGCGTAGTGGGGAATCTGTTCGACGTCGTGCCACCTCTCATTGAAGAGATCAAAAAGGCCAAAGCCGGCGCGTAAATGCTGATCTTCCGCAAACCCCTGGAAGGTATCGAGCGGCCGCAAATGGAGGCGGACGTGGTGATCGTCGGCGGCGGGCCGGCGGGGATGGCCTGCGCGCTGCGCCTATCGCAGCTCATCGACGAGCACAACCAGAAACACCCCGACGCGCAGCTTACGAAAGAGAACATCTACGTGCTGGAGAAGGCACGCGAGGTGGGCCAGCACTGCCTGTCGGGCGCGCTGCTGGACCCTCGCTCCATGCGCGAGTTGCTGCCAGGGTTCGAAAAAGAAGCTCCGCTCGACGCCGAGGTCACAAAAGAAGCCGTCTACTTCATGACGCGCAGGGGCAAATTCAAGCTGCCCATCACGCCGCCGCCACTGCGCGACCACGGCAACTACGTGATCTCCATCAACAAGTTCGTGAAGTGGCTGGGATCGAAGGTCGAAGAGACCGGCATCACCGTGTTCAGCGGGTTCGCGGGGTCGGAGCTGCTCATAGAGGGTAACCGCGTGCTCGGCGTCCGCACCGACGACAAGGGCGTGGACAAGACTAACCAGCAAAAAGGGAACTTCGAGCCGGGGTACGACCTGAAGGCAAAGGTCACGATCCTGGCGGAGGGCACGCGCGGGTCGCTGACCAAGCAGCTCGTCGGCCGCTTCAACCTGGACAAAGACCGCAACCCGCAGACCTACGGCGTAGGCGTGAAGGAGTTGTGGGAGGTGCCTTCGGGACGGATCGCGCCGGGCGAGGTCATCTACACCATGGGCTGGCCGCTGACAACGAAAGAGTACGGCGGAGCGTGGATCTACGGCGGCAAGGAAAACATCGTTTCCATCGGATTCGTGACCGGACTGGACTATCCCGACCCGCGGCTCGATCCGCAGCGCGTGCTGCAGGAATTCAAGGAGCATCCGTTCGTGCGGCAGTTGCTCGAGGGCGGGAAGATGATCCGCTACGGGGCGAAGTCGCTACCCTACGGGGGCTGGTGGGCGGTGCCGCCGCTGGCCGGCGACGGATGGATGATCCTGGGCGATTCAGCGGGCCTATTGAATTCGCAGCGGCTGAAGGGGATCCACCTGGCCATCAAGAGCGGGATGCTGGCCGCCGAGACCGCCTACGAAGCGATGGTGAAGGCCGATTTTTCGGCGGCGCAGCTCGGGGCGTATCAGAGCCGGGTCGAGAGCAGTTGGATCAAGAAAGAGCTGTGGGCGGTGCGCAACTTCCATCAGGGTTTCGAGCACGGCTTCTGGGCGGGGATGTTCCACGCGGGGTTGCAGCAGATCACCGGCGGGCGCGGGCTGCACGCGCGCTATCCGGCAAACGCAGGCCATGCGCGACTGAAGAAACTGGCGGATCTGCCGGCCGACGGCGGCGACGAACAACACCTTATCAATGATTACAAGGGCGACGGCAAGCTGACATTCGACAAGCTGACCGACCTCTACCATTCGGGGACAAAGCACGAGGAAGATCAGCCGGCGCACCTGGTGATCCACGACACGGACATCTGCAACGGGCGCTGCGTGACCGAGTTCGGCAATCCCTGCCAGCACTTCTGCCCGGCGAACGTGTACGAGATGACGGAGGCGTCGGACGTGCGCAGCGGCAAGGAGATCCACCTGAGCCCGTCCAACTGCGTGCACTGCAAGACCTGCGACATCATGGACCCGTACCAGATCATCACCTGGGTGCCGCCGGAAGGCGGGGGCGGGCCGAATTACGATGGGATGTAGCCTCAGCGGTTTGCATTCCTTTGGTGGCCGCGTAATCATGAGAGGAACTCTCATGCGAAATCGCAGGATTCTGTACGTGTGTGTTGTGCTGGCCCTGTGCGGCACGGCGCTGGCAGCGCCTGCCTGCATCAACGGCCGTGGGGAGATCGAGCGCCAGCTTTGGGACGGCTACACGCTCAAGATCGGCCCCACCGACGACCCCAATAATCCCTGCTACGCCGGGGTGCTCGCCGCCGACGGAAAAGCCATCTTCGAGATCTGGGGAGTGGACGCGGCCATGGAGAGCGTCACCGGCCGCGACGTCAACAATGACGGCAAGCCCGACGTGGTGCTGCTGACCCACAACGCGTCTTCCTCTGACAATGTTTACTCTATCTTGGGCACCGGCGACCCAGCCGGGCTGATCCGCCAGATCGTCACGGGGGCCACACTCAGCTTCGAAGACCGGAAGGGCGACGGCCACACGGAGATCGTCACTCGCGACACGGCGTTCCGCGAATTCGACGGTCTCACCCCCGAGCAGTCGCCGGCGCCGCTGCTCTTCCTGCGGCTGAAGGGGAAGGAGATCTATAACGTCAGCACAGCGTACTGGCCCGAGTACGAGCGGGAGATACAGATCGCGCGCGGCAAGCTGGGCAAGAATGACATCTCGGACTTCAAGGGAGACCTGGGCACGACCCCCAGCGGCGTCGGCGGCGGCGGCAAGGACAAACCAAAGGAAGAGACCCCGCAGGAGATCGCCCGTAAGCAAGAAACGAAGGCGATCATCCTGGAGATCGTGCTGGACAATATCTACGGCGGCAAAGGCCAGGAAGCGTGGCAAGCGCTAAAGGAGATGTGGCCCTACGCCGACCGCGACCGTGTCCGCCAAGCCATCCTGAAAACTCGCATGTCCGGCGTACTGGGAGACATCAACCGGCCCGCAGCCAAGCAGGCCAGCGCCCAGTAAAGCAGAGTGGCACAGAAGCCCGGCTGCGGCCGGGCTGGTTCATTGCGATAAACATTTTGCGGGCGCCGGCGTGCTCCCAGTTGACTTTGGGGCATATAATGTCCCCCGCAGTTTCCGACCCTTGTGGCCTGTCGGGATACCGTGGCCAGCAGGGCGAGCCGGTTGAGTCTGGCCGGTGAGGGTAGAGGGGGAAACGCCTCTGCCTCCCGTTTGGAAAGGAAACGACCCGCCTCGTGGACGCCTCTCCGCGTCCCTGTCCGCGTCGAACCTTTCTCCAAACCCAGGAATCTGAGCAGTAGGGCGCATTCGTGGCTACCGTCACCAATCCGGTCCCGACGCATGTTCCGGCTGTGCTGCCGCGCCTGATGGACAAGTTCGGGCGGGCCATCACCGATTTGCGGATCTCCATCACCGACCGCTGCAACTACAAGTGCGTCTACTGCCGGACGGGGAACCAGGGCGCGATCTACTCCGAGCTGCCGCTGGCCGACTACTTGCGCATCGCGAGGGTGTTCACGGAGCTGGGGATCGAGAAGGTGCGCATCACCGGCGGCGAGCCGCTGCTGCGGCACGACGTAGTGGAGTTCGTGCGCGAACTGTCGAAGCTGCGCGCGCTCGACGGCGAGGGGCTCGACCTGGCCATCACCACCAACGGGCATTTGCTGGCGGAGCTGGCACAGCCGCTGAAAGATGCGGGACTGCGGCGTGTGACGGTGAGCATGGATGCGGTGGATGCCGTGCGCTTCTCGAAGATCACGCGCGTGCCCAATGGATTCGACGCCGTGCAGGCGGGCATCCGCGCCGCGAAGCAAGCCGGACTGCAGCCGGTGAAGATCAATTGCGTGCTACTGCGCGGATTCAACGACGACCAGATCGTGGACTTCGCCAAATTCGCGCGCGAAGAAAACGTGGTGGTGCGGTTCATCGAGTTCATGCCGCTGGAAGAAGACCGGGTGTGGTCGCCGCAGATCGTGGTGACGCTGGATGAGATCGTGAAGACCATTTCGGCGTGGAGGCCGCTGGTCGAGCTGCCGCACGGGCAGAGCGAGACCGCGCGGCGATACACGTTCGAGGATGGCGTGGGCGAGATCGGGATCATTGCGCCCGTGTCCCGTCCCTTCTGTGGACATTGCAGCCGGGTGCGGCTGACCTCGGACGGCAAGATCCGCACTTGCCTGTTCTCCGTCCTCGACCACGACCTGGCGGGCGTGATGCACCGGGGCGCCGACGACAGTCACCTGGCCGACTACATCCGCGGCGTGGCACACCGCAAAGAAGAGCGCCACCACATCGGCGAACCCGGCTTCCAGCCGGCATCGCGGACCATGGTGCACATCGGCGGCTAGGGGGCCTTCCGCCTGCTCGCCGCACTCGTGGGCATCAGGACGCCGGCGGCGGGCTCCGACGTCCGGCCAGCGCCGGCACTTGCATGTGATCCGGTGCAGTGGGAGAATATAGGTGAGCCACTGGCTGCCGATGATCCAAGCTCCCGGAAACGGAAGCGTTTCGTGAGTGGGGGCATCGAATGACCAGAGGCTGAAACTACTGGCTTCAACAACCCCGTAAGTAGGGCGGAACCCCGCAGCGTACTTACTGGAGCCGGTGGGTGCTTTCAACATCCCCGTTCCGGGCCCTTCGGGCGCCGGGACTGAAGGCGGAAGCGAAATGGCAGCTACAGCAGCGACATCTTGTCGGCTGGACAACTATCTTGTTCTCCCCGACACCACGATGGACGAGCGCATCGCCTCGGCGCGGGCCGAACTGGGCGAGGACTGCATCCTGCTCGGACATCATTACCAGCGCGACGAAGTCATCAAATACGCGGATTTCCGCGGCGATTCCTACCGCTTGTGCCAGGCAGCGGCCCAGGCCAAGGGCCGCTACATCGTCTTCTGCGGCGTGACCTTCATGGCGGAAGCCGCAGATATTCTGGGCCGTCCGGGGCAGCGGGTGGTTCTGCCCGATCTGAACGCGGGCTGCTCCATGGCCGACATGGCCGAGATCGGCCAGGTGGAAGACGCCTGGGAGACATTCGTGGGCATGGGCCTGACCAGCGACCTGGGTAACAGGATCATGCCGATCACGTACATGAACTCGTCGGCGGCGATCAAGGCGTTCTGCGGGGAGCGCGGCGGGTTCGTCTGCACCTCGACCAACGCGTCCGCGGCCTTCGACTACGCCTTCTCCAAGGGCGTCGAGAAGATCTTCTTCCTGCCCGACCAACACCTGGGACGCAACACCGCCTGGGCGAAAGGGATCCCGCTGAGCGAGATGGTGGTGTGGGACCCGTACCTCTTGAACGGCGGGCTGACGGCCGAGCAATTGCGCAAGGCGAGGATCATCCTGTGGAAGGGGCACTGCTCGGTGCACCAACGGTTCCTGCCGGAGCACGTGGACAAGGTGCGAGCGAAGTATCCAGACATCAAGGTCCTGTGCCATCCCGAATGCCGGTGGGAGGTGTGCCAGAAGGCGGACGAGCTAGGCTCGACCGATAAGATCATCAAGACGGTGCAGGACGCGCCTGCGGGCTCGAAGTTCGCCATCGGCACGGAAATCCACCTGGTGAACCGGCTGGCGAAGGAAAACCGCGATAAACTCGTGGTCACCCTCGACGATTCCGGGTGCCTGTGCACCACCATGTTCCGCATCACGCCGCAGCATCTTTGCTGGGCGCTGGAGAACCTGGTGGACGGCAACGTCGTGAACCGGATCGTGGTGGACGAAGAAGTGAAATACTGGGCGCGCATCGCGCTCGACCGGATGCTGGAGATCCATTAGGGAGATCCATGGAGCGGACGTTCACATTGCAGGAAGCGCAAGTGCTGCTGCCAGTGCTGGAGACCCTGCTGAAGACGGCGATCGAAGGCAAGAAGCTGATCGAGCAGGTGGACGAGGACTTCCAGCAGGTGTCGAACCGCATCTTCCTGCACGGCGGGGTGGAGGTGGATGTGGCGGCCCTGGCGCGGCGCAAGGCAGAGAAGGACAAGGCGGTGCAGCGGGTGAAGGACGCACTGGGCGAAATCGATGCCACCGGGGTCCAGGTGAAAGACCTGGACATGGGGCTGCTGGACTTCCCCTGCGTGGTGGAGGACCAGACCATTCTGCTGTGCTGGAAACTCGGGGAGAAGAACATCGCGCATTGGCACGGCCTGGAAGAGGGCTATCGCAGGCGCAAACCCATCGACGATACGATCCTCAAGGCAAACAAATCCGACGGCCCGGTCCATTGACCGTCATTCGCCTTTCGCCCACCTCCGGGCGTTATACTTTCCTGTCGTAAGCTTTCCCATCCGGCCCCACCCCAGGAGGACTGGCACATGAAGGCCCGCTCGGCCGCAGTCGCGCTCGCCGCAAGCATCCTGCTCGTCTCCTTGATCCTTGGCTGCAACGGCTTCTTCGTCGACGAGAACACTACGGTCTCGTTCCCGGTGTACGTGGCCAATTCCGGAGTGAGCAGCATTTCCGCCTTCAAGCTCGATCCCAGCAGCGGGGCGCTGAGCCAGGCTACCGGGTCGCCGTTCACCTCCGGCACGGGCCCGGGCGCGCTGGGGACGAACAGCACCGGCGTGTTCCTGTATTCGGCGAATGTGGGCGGCGGGGGCACCAACGGCGGCGTTTCCGGATGGACCATCAACGCGGACGCGACGCTGACGGCGATGAACGGCAGCCCGTTCCTGTCGGGCGCCAGTTACAGCTCGCTGGCGGTCGATCCCACGGCGCGCTTCGTGTATGCCGGGGCAAGCGGGTCCGCGGCCATCCAGGGATTCACCATCACGAGTGCGACGGGAGTCTTGACCGGCATGGGCGGCACGGTCGCCACAGTGGGAAATCCCCTGCGCATGGTGGAGGACCCGACCGGCAAGTTCCTCTTCGTAGCGGAAGGAGCGTCGGGGGTGGAAGTATTCACCATCGCCAACGGAGGCGCGCTGACGCACGTACAGACCGTGGCGCTGGGCGCGGCCAACGGCATCGCGGTCACGGCAAAGTATGCCTACGTGGCGGATGGTGCGACGGGCGTCAATGCTTACAGCATCGACACGACGACGGGCATGCTGACCCCGGTGGGAGGCGCGCTGGCAGCCGGGACCAATCCTTCAAACGTTGCCGTCTCGCCGAACGGAGCCTTCGTCTTTGTCACCAATTCCGGGTCGAACGATGTTTCGGCCTATACCGTGACCTCCTCGACCGGAGCGCTGACCGCGGTGGCGGGCTCGCCGTTCGCCGCCAGCACATTCCCGGTCGCGGTCGCGGTCGATCCCTCGTCGCGGTACGTGTACGTGGCCAACCAGACGGCGGGATCGGTCTCCATCTTCACCATCGACACGACCACGCCGGGGAAGCTGAATTCGACGGGTACCACGAGCACGGGCACGAATCCGAGTGACGTGCTGGTAGTGCAGTAAGAAGCGAGCGTGAGCGCGGTGGTATACAATCCCCGGTTCGGCGCGGCATCCTGATCGAGCTTAGGCACCCCGACCCGCGCAAAAGCTGCTCGCGTCGGGGACCCGTCGGAAAGCGCGCTCGCGCTGCGCCTTAGAGGCGAGACCATGCAGAAAGTTCGTACCATCGGCATCTGCACCGGCGGGGGCGACTGTCCCGGCCTGAATGCGGTCATCCGTGCGGCGGTCAAGACCGCCATCTTGAAATACAACTGGCGGGTGATCGGCGTCCGCGACGGCTTCGACGGCCTGATCTGGCCGGCGGAGAAGACCATGCCGCTCGACATGGACAGCGTCAGCGGCATCCTGCCTCGCGGCGGCACCATGATCGGCACCACCAACCGCGGCGACCCGTTCAAGTACAAGATCAGTGAGGGCGACACGGAGGTGGTGAAGGATTTTTCCGACGACGTGATCCGCAACGCGCACGCCATCGGCATGGACGCGCTCATCGTGGTGGGCGGCGACGGCACGCAGAAGATCGGCCTCGGCCTGCACGAGAAAGGACTGAATGTGGTCGGCGTGCCCAAGACCATCGATAACGACCTATCCGCCACCGAGATCACGTTCGGCTTCGATACCGCGCTGCACACCTGCACCGATGCCGTGGACAAGATCCACACCACCGCAGTCTCGCACCACCGCATCATGGTCATCGAAGTCATGGGGCGGGACGCCGGCTGGATCGCGCTGGAGACCGGCATAGCGGGCGGCTCTCACGTCATCCTGATCCCCGAGATCCCGTTCACAATCGAGAGGGTGTGCAACTTCGTCGCCGACCGGACGCGCGCGGGCAAGAAGTTCACCATCATCGTGGTGGCCGAGGGCGTGAAGCTGCCCGATGACCTGGTGACGAAGTTCGACCGCGAGAAGCGGCAAGTGCCGCGCGGGGGAAGCGTCGGCAACCTGATCGGCGACGCCATCGGCCGCGGGACCAAGCGCGAGACCCGCGTGACCGTGCTCGGCCACGTGCAGCGCGGCGGCTCGCCCTCGCCCTTCGACCGCATCCTGAGCACGCGCTTCGGCGTGGCGGCGGTCGAGCTGATCGCCAAAGGTGAGTTCGGCAAGATGGTGGCCTTGCGCAACGCGCGTGTCATCTCGGTGCCCATCTCCGAGGCCATCGGCAAGATGAAGGCCGTGGAGCCCGACAGTGACCTGGTGCAGACGGCGCGTGCCATCGGGATCTGCTTCGGCGACTGACACGGGGGAGCGGGCCCTCGGCCTGCACGACACGCGACTCGCTGCTGCTATAGTGAGTGGTTCGAGCCGTGATCATTCATAGGCAAATCTTTCTTCGTATCCTTGTTCCAATCGTGCTCGCAGGTGCGCTCGCCGGCTGCGGCGAGGGTGTGGGCAAACCCAAGGAATCGCTGTACGTCTCGGTGCCGCAGGTCACGCTACGCGACCGCGTTGCCGCTCTCTACAACAAGGTCGGGACAGTGAAGGCCGGGGAGCGGGTCGAGGTGCTGGAAAGACAGAAGCGATTCGTGCGGGTGCGCGGCAGCTCCGGCCAGGAAGGCTGGATGGAACAGCGCTACCTGGTGGACCAGAAGGTCTTCGACGAGGTCCAGAAGGTGGCGCGGGATGCGGCGAACCGTCCGGCACAAGGCCAAGCCACCGCCCGCAATGAGACCAACCTGCACGTCGCTCCGGGGCGCGAGAGCGAGCACATCTTCCAGCTCGACGAGGGCGCGAAGGTCCAGGTGCTGGGGCGCGCCACGGCGGAAAAGCCGGGCGCCGTGGCGGCGCCTGCGCCGGTGAAGGCCAGGAAGAAGGAAGCGGACAGCGAAGAGAGACCCCAGCCCATTCTGGAAGATTTCTGGCTGGTGCGCGATGCGCATGGGCACGCGGGATGGGTACTGGGCCGCATGCTCGACCTGGACGCGCCGCTCGATGTCGCGCAATACGCCGAAGGGCAGCGCATCGTCGCCTACTTCGTGCTGAACGAGGTCGCGGACGGTGACAAGAAAGTGGCGCAGTACCTGCTCGCGCTCACCGAGCCCAAGGACGGCCTCGCGTTCGACTTCAACCAGGTGCGGGTGTTCACCTGGAACGGGAAGCGGCATCGCTACGAGACCGCCTACCGCGAGCGCAATTTCTTCGGCCTCCTGCCCATCACGATCGGCACCGAGGATTTCGGCAAGGAAGGCAAACTGCCCACGTTCAGCTTCCGCATCAAGGACCAGGACGGCAACGCCGCCGAGCGCAAGTACAAGCTCAACACGCCCATCGTGCGGCGCGTGCTGGCGCCTGGCGAGCAATCGGTGAAGAGCATGCGCCCGGCCGTCCCGAAGAAAACTCCACACAAAAAGAAGCGCTGAAATTCCGACAGTGCTGCGCGCAGCTGCTCTCCGGATGGAGAGCTAAGAGTAGAACTCGGCGATAGCGTCCACCACGGT
Source organism: Terriglobia bacterium (assembly GCA_020073495.1). NCBI lineage: Bacteria > Pseudomonadati > Acidobacteriota > Terriglobia > Terriglobia bacterium. The sequence goes on along the minus strand of JAIQFD010000006.1, from coordinate 157,869 downwards.
GCGCTGTTCGTCCTCTCGCAACTCGGGGAAGACGGGCAGGGCAAGGACTTCCTGGGCGGCGCGCTCGGCTTCGGGGAAGTCGCCGTCCGCGTATCCGAGATAGGCGAGCGCGCGCTGCAGGTGCAGAGGCAGGGGATAGTAGATCTCGGTGCCGATGCTGCGCTCGGCCAGGAACTTGCGCAATTGGTCGCGCTTCTGCGCGCGCAGCACGTACTGGTGGAAGGTGTGGTGGGCCTCGCGGGCGCGCTGCGGCAGGCGGACCGGGGCGGGTTCGCCGCGCGTAAGGCCGGCGTCGGCCAGGAGCCGATCGTAGGTAGCGGCGTGCTCCCCGCGCTGCGCGTTCCAGCGGTCGACGTACTTCAGCTTGACCCGCAGCACCGCCGCCTGGATGGCGTCCAGACGGCTGTTCCAGCCCACTTCCTCGTGGAAATAGCGCTCGGCGCTGCCGTACACGCGCAGGTGGCGGAGACGCTCGGCAAGCTTCGGATCGGAGGTGGTGATGCATCCGGCATCGCCGAACGCACTGAGATTTTTCGTCGGATAGAAGCTGAAAGCGGCGGCGGCGCCCAGCGAACCGGCGCGCTTTCCACGCCAGGCCGCGCCGAATGCCTGCGCCGCATCTTCCAGCACGGCGAAGCCGTAGCCGATAGCGATGCGCTGGAATGCGTCCGGGTCAGCGACCTGCCCGTAGAGGTGCACCGGGATGATGGCCTTGACGCGCGTCGGAGCATACGCCGCCAGCTTGCGCTCCACCTTGGCGGGGTCAAGATTGAAGGTGAGCGGGTCGATGTCCACGAAGACCGGCCGCGCGCCCGCGCGCACCACGGCGCCGGCAGAGGCGAAGAAGCTGAACGGCGTGGTGATGACCTCGTCGCCCGGGCCTACACCCAGCGCGAGCAGGGACAGCCAGAGGGCGTCGGTGCCAGAGGCACATGCCACCGTCTCCGAGGCGCCGATGTAGGCGGAGATCTCGCGCTCCAGGGCTGCGACTTCCTCTCCCAGGATGAAACGCTGCGAGGCGCAGACGCGTTCGATGGCGGCGAGCACTTCTTCGCGGATCGCCGCGTACTGGCGCTGGAGGTCCAGCAGAGGAACAGCCGCCCCCACCTTGTGGCTCGCTACCTTGGCCATGGAGAAGGAAAGTCTAACATTCGCCCGCTCTCTGCAGACGGGGAAGCGGAGGCACAGGCGAGCCCTCGGCCAGCGCCGCTTGCCACTGGCGGAGCGCCGCGCGCAAGGGCGGCATGGAGACGCCGAGGAAGACGTCGGGAGCGTCGTCGAGTTGGCTTGCGCCGCGTGCCAGCAGCGAACGCGCGCCCGTGGGGTTCCCGGTCGAGTAATGGTGAAACGCCGCCGCGACCTGGATCAGTCCCTGCAAGAACCGCCGGTCATCGCCGGACATCTCGCGCCAGGCGTCCTCGAGCGCCTCGTGGGCATCGTAAAACTTCCCGGCGTTGAAAAGTGCAAGGCCTTCGTCGATCTTTCGGCGATCCAGCATCGGTCAAGACTCACCACGAAGGACACGAAGGTACACGAAGGAAAACACGAAGGGAACCACGCATGCTTAGTGCCGATTGCTGCAATAAACGAAGAGCCCGCGCCGTGACGCGGGCCCTTTGGAAGCATCTCCTCTTTATCGGCCCAGGATCACGTAGTGATAACTGCTGGCCATGAAGAAGAGCATGGGGATGGAGAGATAGGCATTGGCGCGCGAGGCCAGAAAGGCCTGACGGGCGAGGGTGGCGCCGTCGGCGGGCGGCGTTCCGGCGAGCACCCCGGTGATCACCTTCTTGTTGTTGCGCCAGATGATGCCCCAGACGTTGAGCATCATGAACAGGCCCATGCCTCCACCCACGCCGATGGCCAGCACGTGGTTGTCGTCCTGCCCTACGGGCGAGAAATTCACGAACAGGAATCCGGCGATCGACACGATGACCGCGACGATCACGGCGAAAACCGGCCCCTTGGGCAGCATCTTCAGCAGCACGACATATTCGATGGCCCAGGCGACGATCCAGATCAGCAGGAAGAGGCCGATCGTGCCCCAGGGGCTCATCTGGTCGCGTTCGGCGTCGGCGACCACATAGATCTGCGCCCAGTACCAGAAGCCGACGAACACCGTCACCAGCGCGCTCCAGCGGAACCATTGCAGCGCAGGGAGCGTCAGGTATTGGAAGACCTTGGGCTTCATGGAGGCGTCCACCTGCTTCATCCAGGGGACGTTGACCAGGTTGAAGAAGTACAAGAGGCCGATCCAGGTGATGCCGGCCAGGAGGTGGATCCAGCGCAGGATGACCGCGAAGGTTTCGATGGGGGTGTGGCTGGGCATGAGCCAGGCGGCGAGGGCGACGGTTGCGGACATCGGCGTTCCTCCGGACAGTTCGATTGCTGGGGCCCAAAAACGTCTGTGTCACGAGAAAGGCGATGAATGCGAACGAGCCCGCAAGTGAAAAGTGGACGCATCTTTCCACGCCGCCCCCGCCCCTGTCAATGCCCCGGGCCGGGCCGCGCACCGGTTGAAAAGCGCGGGACAGAGTCGTATCGTTACAGGGGTTTGGCAGATGTCTTTTACGCCTCGGCTGGGGCGCGCTGCCTCAGGGAAGGGAGAACGGCCACATGGACAAGCCGGCACAGAATATCCAGGATTCTTTCCTTAATACCGCCCGCAAGGACAAGATCAACATTACCATCTACCTGCTCAGCGGGGTGAAACTGACCGGCCGCATCCGCTCCTTCGACAAGTACTCGGTGGTGCTGGAGACGAACAACCAGGAGCAGTTGATCTTCAAGCACGCCATCTCGACCGTGGTGATGGCCAAGGCGCCGCACGCGGTGGAACCCAAGCCCGCGGCCACGGCGCCTGCGCCTCCGGCGGCCACGCCCGCAGCTCCGTCCGGCACGGAGGGATAAGTTATTCGCGGCACACCGCGCCGCAAGCGACTCTCAGACATTTCGGAAGGGACACGTGTCTCGCGCGAGGTGCGCGAGCGTGCGTTCCTGGTGGGGATCGACGTTCGCCGGCGCAAGGCAGCGTCGTCGGTGATCGCGCAGGCGCGCGACGCCGCCGCCGTCGCCCGCACCACCACCGCGCACAGCGCCGACTTCAGCGCGGAAGAGTCCATGGCCGAGCTGCGCGAACTGGCCACCAGCGCCGGCGCGGAGGTGCTGGGAGAGATCATCCAGTCCAAGGACAAGCCCGATCCCGCGACCCTGATCGGCAAGGGCAAGCTGGAAGAGATCCGGGGGATGGTGGCGTCGGCGGGCGCCGATCTGGTGCTGTTCGACCACGACCTGACGCCCTCGCAGCAGCGCAACATCGAGAAGATCGCGGACGCACGGGTGATCGACCGCACGCAGCTCATCCTCGACATCTTTGCCCGCCACGCGCGCACGCGCGAAGGCCAGCTGCAGGTGGAACTGGCGCAGCTCGAGTACCTGCTTCCGCGGCTGACCGGGCGCGGGGTGCAGATGTCGCAGATCGCGGGGACGTCGGCGGGAGCGCGCGGGCCGATCGGCACTCGCGGACCGGGCGAGACCCAGCTGGAGACCGACCGCCGCAAGATCAACCGGCGCATCCGGCATATTCAGGAGCAAGTGGAGAACGTGCGGCGGGTGCGGGCGCAGCAGCGGCAGCGGCGCGAGTCAGTGCCCGTTCCCACGGTCGCGCTGGTGGGCTACACCAACGCGGGGAAGAGCACGCTGTTCAACCAGTTGACGCAGTCTGGCGTGCTGGCGTCGGCGAAGATGTTTGCCACGCTCGACCCCACCATCCGCGCGGCCATCCTGCCCTCGCGGCGCAAGGCGCTGTTCTCCGACACCGTCGGGTTCATCCGCAATCTGCCGCACACGCTGGTGTCGGCCTTCCGCGCCACTCTGGAAGAGGTACAGCGCGCTTCGCTGATCCTCCACATCTCGGACGTGACCAGCCCCATCCGGCACGAGCAGGACATCCAGGTGGACAAGGTGTTGCAAGAGCTGGAGGCGCACAGCAAGCCACGCATCCGGGTGATGAACAAGATCGACCTGCTGCCCGCGGCCCAGCGCGATGCGCTGGAGGACGATGCGCACACGGTGCACCTGTCAGCGGTCACCGGCGCCGGAGTCTCCGCCCTGCTCGACCGCATCGACGCGATGCTGCAGGACGACCCGCTCCGGCGGGTCAAGCTCGCCATCCCCCAGCGCGAAGGCAAGGCGCTGGCGATGCTGGAAGGGAAGGCTCGGGTGTACGCGCGGGAGTACCAGGATGGAGTCGTGCACCTCGAGGCGGAAGCGCCGGAGTCGGTGCTGCGGAAGCTGCAAGAGTTTGTGGTGACGAGCTAGTACTCGGTACTCAGTATTCAGATCACGTCAACAGCGCCCAAGCAGGTTCTAACTGAGTACTGGGTACTTCTTCCCCTCAGCACGTCCCTGTGTGACGCCCGTTACTGACGTGTATTCCAGGATGTGAAATCGTGCCCTTAGCGTGCGGGGTCGTGTGGTGCTGCCTACGGGCAGTCACACCGGCGCGGCCAGCACGGAAACTGGTTCCTCCGCCGAATGCCGCACGCGTGGAGGTTTTTATGCCAGTCGCCAAGTTGCGCGAGTTCCTCGACGCCAACCACGTCCAGTACGTCGCCATCACACATTCGGCCGCCTTCACGGCGCAGGGTATTGCTGCGCTGACCCACATCCCCGGCAAGGAACTGGCCAAGACCGTCATCGTGAATGTCGACGATGCACTGGCCATGGTGGTGCTGCCGGCCTCGTATCACGTGGACCTCGATCTGATGCGCGGGGTCACCGGGGGAAAGAACGTCACCATCGCCCACGAGCGGGACTTCCAGAACTGCTTCCCCGGCTGCGAGACGGGCGCCATGCCGCCCTTCGGCAACCTCTACGACATGACCGTGTACGTGGACGAATCGCTCGCCGCGGACAAGGAGATCGCCTTCAACGCGGGTTCGCACTACGAGCTGATCAAGATGTCGTACGAGGATTTTGCGCGCCTGGTCAAGCCCGTGGTAGTGCGCGTGGCGCGAATCAAATACACCCCGGCGGCCTAAGAAGTACTCAGTACTCGGTACTCAGTACTCAGTTGTTGCGCCGATGCAGGCATCTGAGTATCGACGGGGAGAATTCCTATGGCGAAAACATACCGGGATCTGGTCGCGTGGCGGAAGGGAATGGAGTTGGTTTTGGAAGTGTATTGAGCTACCAAGTCGTTCCCAAAACACGAGCAGTACGGGTTGACCCAGCAGATCCAGAGGTGCGCCGTTTCGGTTCCGAGCAACATCGCGGAGGGACAAGCTCGCTACTCAAACCCTGAGTTTCACCGGTTTTTGCGGGTGGCCCGTGGCTCGCTCGTAGAGTTGGAAACACAGTTGATGATCGCCCACAGCCTCGGATATCTACCCGATGCACATGAGCGTGAGTTATTGAAACAGACCGCAGAGTTAGGTCGCGTCCTGAACGGGCTGACTGCCTCGGTAAAAAAGCGTACAGGAACAGCGAATCCGATCTGAGTACTGGATACCGAGTACTGAGTACTCAGAAATTAAATGGGCCGACTGCGTAGAAGCGGTGACAATTCCTACGCGACCGGCCCATTCGATCCTGAAACGGATCGGAGGTGATACTTACATGGTAAACCCACTTTCCCGCTTGTCAAGGAAACTTACGGGCGGGAGGCGGGAGTCTGCTCCCGTCCGGCCCGCAAACATCTGAAAAATCTGCAATTGCGCCCATTTCTCAAATTGACAGAAGGGCAGGTGAATGTTAATTTTTTATGTTTTAGACCCCCGCTCTCAGGCTGGCCCGTACATTCATGGATGAAATCCTTCGGCAACTAGGTGGATTACTGCTCGGAGCCGTTCCGACGGTCGTACTTTTCATCCTGCTGTATATCGCCTACCGCAACATCGTCCACAACCGACTGAAGGATGTATTGGCGGAGCGGCGCGCCCGCACCGACGGCGCAATCGAGAAAGCGCGCGCCGATGTGGCGGCCGCCGACGCCAAGACCGCCGATTACGAGCAGCGCCTTCGCGACGCCAAACTCGCCCTCTACAGGGCGCAGGAGCAGCGGCGCCAGCAAGCGCTGGAAAGACGTGCCAAAGCCGTTGCCGAGGCGCGCGCCGCCGCCGACGCCCAGGTCCGCGCCGCCAAGCAGGCCATGGAGCAGGACGTCACCGCCGCCAAGGGGCGTCTCGAAGGTGAGGCCGAGGCCCTGGCCAACCAAGTCATCCGAATCATCCTCAAGCCGGTCTCGGCATCCGCAACGGGGCAGCAGTGATGGCCATGAAGCGCAGCACCGTCGTGTTCGCTCTCGTGCTCGCCTTCTCTGCCTTGGTTTTCGCGCAGGAGCACAAGGCGCCGGCGCCCCCCAGCGAGCCGCAGGCTTCCGTCGAGCCGCAGAAACCCGCTGACCACGCCGCCTCCCAGCCGAGCGCTCAGCCGGGGCACGCAAAAGCGTCAAAGGAAGCGAGCGAGGAGGACGAGTCGGCCCAGTTCCGGCAATCGCCCTCGGTGCATTTCCTTGCGCGCATCACCGGCCTGAGCCTGACGGCGGCGTACTGGGTGAGCACCATCGCCAACTTCGCCGTCATCGCCATCCTGATTTTCTGGGGATTGAAGAAGGCGCTGCCGGGCATGTTCCGCGACCGGACGGCGATGATCCAGAAGGCGATGGAAGAAGCGCGCAAGGCGAGCGAGGAAGCCAACCGCCGTCTGGGCGACATCGAGGGCCGGCTGGCGCGGCTCGACCAGGAGATCGCGGGCCTGCGCAGCGGGTCCGAGGAAGAGGGGCGCAAGGAAGAAGAGCGCATCCGGGCCGCCGCGGAGGAGGACCGCCAGAAGGTGGTGCAGACCGCCGAGCAGGAGATCGCCGCCGCCGCGCGCGGCGCCCGCACGGAGCTGAAGGCCTACGCCGCGGAACTGGCCGTGTCGCTGGCCGAGAGGAAGATCCGCGTCAACGCCGGCGAAGACCGCGAACTGGTGCGCACGTTCGCCGACCAGCTGAGAAAGGACGGCAAGTAATGGCCGCCGTCAACAGCCGCTACGCGCGCGCCTTCGTGGACGTGGTCTTCGAAAAGAAGCTCGATCCCAACCAGAGCGTCGAGGAGTTGAGATCGATCGCGGAGATGCTGGCGGGCACGCCCGCGCTGCGAACGGTCTGGGAGAGCCCGTCAGTGCCGGCGCCGCAGAAGCGCGCGGTGCTGGACAAGATCATTCACGCGGTGGGCGCGTCGAAGATGACGCGCAACCTGGTCGCGGTACTGATCGACAACCGGCGCATCGCGGCGCTGCCGGAGATCGCGCGCCAATTCCGGGAGGAGCTGGACATGCGGCTGGGCATCGCCGACGCCGAGATCACCACGGCGCGGGACCTGGCCGACGACGAGAAACGGACGCTGGAGCAGCAGATCGCGTCCATCACCGGCAAGAAAGTCCGCGCACATTACCGGCGCGACGAAAAGGTGCTGGGCGGCGCCGTGGTCAGGGTCGGCAGCACCATCTATGACGGGTCGGTAAAAGGGCAGTTACAGCGGTTGAAGGAGCAGTTGAGCGCGGGATAGCTGTTAGCGATTAGCGATTAGCTATTAGCTATTAGCGTTCAGCCATCGAGTTGGCGGGCCAAACGCCAATCGCTAAACGCTAATCGCCGAACGGACTGAGAATTCATATGGCAGGGATCAAAGCTGACGAAATCACAAAGATCATCCGCGAGCAGATCGAGAACTATGAGTCGAAGATCTCCGTGGACGAAGTGGGCACGGTCATCAGCCTGGGCGACGGGATCGCCCGCCTGCATGGCCTGGACAAGGTCATGGCCGGGGAACTGATCGAGTTCCCGCACGACGTGGCCGGCATCGCCATGAACCTGGAAGAAGACCAGGTAGGCTCCGTGCTCCTGGGCGAGTACACCGAGATCAAGGAAGGCGACCAGGTGCGGCGCACCGGGCGGATCATGAGCGTCCCAGTGGGCGATGCGATGATCGGGCGCGTGGTCAACGCGCTCGGCCAGCCCATCGACGACAAGGGGCCCATCCACACCGACAAGTTCATTCCGGTGGAGCGCATCGCGCCCGGCGTCATCGACCGCCAGCCGGTGCGCGAGCCCATGGCGACCGGGCTCAAGGCCATCGATTCAATGATCCCCATCGGCCGCGGACAGCGCGAACTGATCATCGGCGACCGGCAAACGGGCAAGACCGCCATCGCGCTCGACACCATCATCAACAACAAGGGCAACGACCTGATCTGCATCTATAACGCGATCGGGCAGAAGCGCTCCTCGATCGCGCAGGTGGTGAAGATCCTGGAAGACGCCGGGGCGATGGAATACACGATCGTGGTCGCCGCGTCGGCTTCGGAGCCCGCGCCCATGCAGTACATCGCGCCCTACGCCGCGTGCGCTATCGGAGAATATTTTCGCGACACGAAGCGGCACGCGCTGTGCATCTACGACGACCTGTCGAAGCACGCCGCGTCGTACCGCGAGATCTCGCTGCTGCTGCGGCGGCCGCCGGGACGCGAGGCCTATCCGGGCGACGTTTTCTACCTGCACTCGCGCCTGCTGGAGCGCGCCGCCAAGCTGAGCGACAAGAACGGAGGCGGGTCGCTGACCGCGCTGCCCGTCATCGAGACCCAGGCAGGCGACGTCTCGGCCTACATCCCGACCAACGTCATCTCCATCACCGACGGCCAGATCTACCTTGAGTCCGATCTGTTCAACTCGGGCGTGCGCCCGGCGGTGAACGTCGGCCTCTCGGTGAGCCGCGTGGGCGGCAGCGCGCAGATCAAAGCCATGCGCCAGGTGGCCGGCACCCTGAAGCTGGAGCTGGCGCAGTTCCGCGAGCTGGCGGCCTTCGCGCAGTTCGGCTCCGAACTCGACAAGGCCACGCAGGCCCAGCTCTCCCGCGGCCAGCGCCTGGTCGAGGTGCTCAAGCAGAACCAGTTCCAGCCTCTGCCGTTCTCCAAGCAGATCCTCATCATCTACGCCGGCACCAACGGCTTCCTGGACGACCTGAAGATCGGGGACGTGCGCGAGTTCGAGAAGGGCCTGTATCAGTACGCCGAGACCATGGGCGGCGCATTGCTGAAGGGGGTCATGGAGAAGAAGATCCTCGACGACTCGCTCAAGGCCGAAATGAAGAGGCTGGTCGGCGAATTCAAGGAGCGGTTCGTGGCGGAGCGGCAAGCTGCCGTCGCCGCCAAGGCATAGCGAATGGCGAACCTGCTCGACATCCGGCGGCGCATCCGCAGCGTGGTGAACACGCGGCAGATTACCAAGGCCATGAAGATGGTCTCGGCGGCCCGCCTGCGGCGCGCCCAGGAGCGCGCTCTCTCGGCGCGTCCCTACGCTAAGATGCTGGCCAGCGTGCTCAAATCGCTGGTCTCGCGCGCCGAGGTGTACGACCCGGAGACGGGCGAGCCGCGCCATCCGCTGCTTGCGCGCCGTGAGGGAAAGAGCATTTTCCTGATCGTCGTCACCGGCGAGCGCGGACTGGCCGGCGCCTTCAACACCAACATCCTGAAGGCCGCCCAGCGCTTCCTCGACTCCAAGGCCGGCAAGCACATCGAGATCGAAACCATCGGGCGCAAGGGACGCGATTTCTTCGGGCGCCGCTTCAAGATGAAGCCTAAGCCGAAGCCGGGCGAGGAAGCGGAGCGCGCCGTGGCCGAGGCCGGCACCTGGATCGCCGGCGAGATGGTCGGCATGCTGGGCAAGATCGAGTTCGACCATGCGCGCGAGCTGGCCGAAGAGGTGATCGAGCGCTACGCGCGCGGCGAGATCGATTCGGTGTTCGTGGTGTTTAACGAATTCAAGTCGGTCATCGCGCAACGGCTGGTGGTGGAAGAGATATTGCCCATCGGGGAGATCGGCGCCCGCGGCACACGGCAGGCCGAGGAGATGGCCGACGAGCACCGTGAGCGCGCCGCCGAGGCGGCGGCCACCGCGGGCGTGGCCCTGGCGCCCGCCGATACCACGGAGATCGACCGCCGCGCCGCGCAGTTCGGCACCGCCCAGGTCGATTACATCTACGAGCAGGCCGCGGACGAGCTGTTCCGCGCGCTGCTGCCGAAATACGTCGCCATCCAGATCTTCCGGGCGCTTCTGGAGTCGGTGGCCGCGGAACACGCGGCCCGCATGACCGCCATGGATTCGGCGACCAACAACGCCAGCGACATGATCGACAGCTTGACGCTGGCCATGAACAGAGCCAGGCAAGCGAAGATCACGAAAGAGATCATTGAGATCGTGAGCGGCGCCGCCGCTCTGTAGGGACCAGGAATCATTTATGGCTGAAAACATCGGAAGAGTCATCCAGATCGCGGGCCCCGCGGTGGACGTGCAGTTCGCCGAGGGCACGTTGCCTCCCATCTACGAAGCGATCCGCGTGGTGAGCGAGGGCTTCAACGTGCCCCAGCCCATCGACGTCATCCTCGAGGTGCAGCAGCACCTGGGCGAGGCGCGCGTGCGCTGCATCGCCATGCAGCCCACCGACGGCATGGTGCGTGGCATGAAGGCCATCGATCAGGGCGGGCCCATCTCCATCCCCGTGGGCAAAGGTACGCTGGGTCGCATCATGAACGTCATCGGCCAACCCGTGGACAACCTTGGGCCGATCGCGCACAAAGAGACGCGTCCCATCCACCGTCTGGCGCCGGCGTTCGACGAGCAATCCACTACAGCGGAGATGTTTGAGACCGGTGTGAAGGTCGTCGACCTGATCCAGCCGTTCCTGAAAGGCGGCAAGATCGGGTTGTTCGGCGGCGCGGGCGTGGGCAAGACGGTCGTGATCATGGAACTGATCAACAACGTCGCCAAGCAGCACGGCGGCTACTCCGTGTTCGCAGGGGTGGGCGAGCGCACGCGCGAGGGCAACGACCTGTGGCTGGAAATGAGCGAATCTGGCGTCATCAAGCCCGGTAAGCCCGAGGAATCGAAGGCGGCGTTGATCTATGGCCAGATGACTGAGCCTCCCGGGGCGCGCCTGCGCGTCGCCCTTACCGGCCTCACCGTCGCCGAGTACTTCCGCGACGTCGAGGCGTCCGACACCCTGCTCTTCATCGACAACATCTTCCGTTTCACCCAGGCAGGTTCGGAAGTATCCGCGCTGCTGGGGCGCATGCCCAGCGCCGTCGGCTACCAGCCGAACCTGGCCACGGAGATGGGCGAGTTGCAGGAGCGCATCACCTCGACCAAGAAGGGATCGGTCACCTCGGTGCAGGCCATCTACGTGCCCGCCGACGACCTCACCGACCCGGCGCCGGCGACCACGTTCGCTCACCTGGACGCGACCACGGTGCTGAGCCGCGCGCTGACCGAGATCGGCATCTACCCCGCGGTGGACCCGCTGGCTTCGACCTCGCGCATCCTGGATGCGCGCATCGTGGGCAACGAGCACTACGAAGTCTCGCAGGGAGTGAAGCGGACGCTGCAGCGCTACAAGGACCTGCAGGACATCATCGCCATCCTGGGCATCGACGAGCTGAGCGAAGACGACAAGCTCATCGTCGCCCGCGCCCGCAAGATGCAGCGCTTCCTCTCCCAGCCCTTCCACGTGGCCGAGCAGTTCACCGGACACAAGGGCAAGTACGTGAAGATCGCCGACACGGTGAAGGGCTTCCGCATGATCCTCGAGGGCAAGCTCGACGACGTGCCGGAGCAGGCGTTCTACATGAAGGGCGGCATCGAGGAAGTGCAGGAAGCTGCCGAGCAGATGAAGCAGAGCGCGGCGGCGTAAGACCATGGCCGAGACCTTCGAACTCGAGATCGTCACGCCGGACAAGAAGGTGGTCAGCGACACCGCCGAGGAGATCCAGATCCCCGGCAAGAACGGCTACTTGGGCATCCTGCCCGGGCACGCGCCGCTGATCACCGAGCTGGCCGTCGGCGAGATCTCCTACCGCAAAGAAGGAGCTACGGAGCACCTGTCGGTCGCCTGGGGATTCGCCGAGGTATTGCCGGATAAAGTCACCATCCTGGCCGAGACCGCCGAGCGCGCCCAGGACATCGACATCGAGCGCGCCCAGGAGCAGCGCGACCGCGCCGAGCAGTACCTGAAATCGGGCGATCCCAACATCGATTACCCGCGCGCCCTCAACGCGCTGCAGCGCGCCGAGACCCGCCTGGCGGTGGCCGCCAAGCGCCATTCCTGAAGTTGAGTGGTTCGAGAAAAGCCGCCCATCACCCGGCGGTCCTTTCATTTTGGGCGACGGCTGAGGCCGCAGCCTCCGGCCTGGCGATCGCATTCCGAGGAAGTGGGAAAGTGCTTGCCAATCAGGAACTTGGCTCGGTACAATCCGCCAACTTCCCCCGTGCCGACAGCCGTGCCGAGCGCCGTTCTTCGGCCTCCGGCATGCGGAAAATCAGCAGCCAAACGTACCGGCGTTAGGGTACGATGTGCGCAGTCAACCCAGGAACGTCTGAATGAGCCTTGCTGTCCAGGTAGCCGGAAAGAGCGATTTGGGGTGCATCCGCACCAACAACGAAGACAACTTCGGCTACGATACCCGCTGCGGGATCTTTGTCGTCTGCGACGGCATGGGCGGTGCGGCTTCGGGCGAAGTGGCCAGTAAGCTGGGGGTCGATACGGTGCTGAATTATTTCCGCCAGCACGCCAAGAACGGCCTGTTCCCGTCCTTCGGCAAACAGTTCGAGGGGGTTTCGAAGCGCGCCAATGCGCTGGCCAGCGCCGTGCAACTCGCCAATGCCGAGATCTTCGAGAGCGCCGGCAAGAACAAGGAACATGCCGGCATGGGGTCGACCGTGGTGGCGGTCGCCGTGAAGGGGAATTTCTTTTCCATCGTGAACGTCGGCGACAGCCGCATCTACCTGGTTCGCGGCGGCGAGATCCGCCAGCTCACCAACGACCACTCGCTGGTGATGGAACAGGTGCGCCGCGGGCTGATCACGATGGAAGAAGCCGAGTCCTCGACCATCCAGAACATCATCATCCGCGCGCTGGGCTCGGAGGAGACGGTGGAGCCCGACGTGGACGACCTGATGGCCATGCCCGGTGACGTCCTCATGCTGGCCAGCGATGGCCTCACCAAGCACGTGAAGGACCCCAAGATCCTGCAGATCGTGCAGTCTGCCCCCACGCTCGACAAAGCGTGCGACGAGCTTATCAGCGCCGCCAAGGACGACGGCGGCGACGACAACATCACCTGCGTGCTTTTGCGCCTGGTGCAGCAGTCCTGGTGGCGCAGCATCTTTCCCGGAGGAGCCCACAAATGGCAAAACTCGCTCTGAAGTTCGAAGAAAAGGTCCTGAAGGAGATCACGCTCGGCCAAGGCCTGGTCACCATCGGACGGACGCCTGACAACACGGTGCAGATCGACAATCTTGCCGTCTCCGGGCACCACGCCAAGATCTACTGGGAAACCGACCACTACGTCATCGAGGACAACAACAGCCTTAACGGCACGTTCGTGAATAACCGCAAGATCACCAAGCAGGCGCTGGCGGACGGCGATGCCGTGCTGATCGGCAAGCACACGCTGGCTTTCAAGGACGAGTGGCACGAGGACGCGCCCACCGGGCACACCATGGCCGAGGTCGCGACCAAGCCCGTGCCCAAGATGGAAGCCACCATGGTGCTCGACACCAAGAAGGCCAAGGAGATGATGGCCCAGATGCGCGCCGGCGGAGCGCCCGCAGCGGCTCCCGCCGCCGGCTCCGGTGCGGGATCGGCTTACCAGGCGCCTCCGCCTCCCCCGCCACCGATGAAGGAGCGCGTGGGCAGTCTCAGCGTCATCTCCGGCAAGACCGACCAGCCCAGCTACACCCTGACCGGCAAGATGACGGTGATCGGGAAGTCCGAGATGGCGTCCATCAAGCTGAGGGGCTGGTTCAAACCCCAGGTGGCCGCCGCCATCAACCGCAGTGAAGGCAGATACATGATCTCGGCCTCGGAGAGAAAGATCGTGGTCAAGGTCAACGGTCAGGCCATCAGCGGCCAGTTCCAGCTCAACGACGGCGACATCGTCGAGGTTTCCGGCGTGCAGATGACCTTCGGCTACGCCGATTAGGGACCCAGTACTCGGTACTCAGTACTCAGAAAGGACGGGCAACGCGCCCGTCCTTTGTTTTTGCCCGTGGTCACCGACTGCCGACCGGCGGCTCTGCTAGACTTTTGTGTTTCCTTTCATACTCCGGAGGCAATCATGGACATCAAGACGGCTGGCGTGGTCGGCGCCGGGACTATGGGCAACGGCATCGCCCACGTGTTCTCCAAGAGCGGCTATAACGTCATCCTGTGCGACGTGGAACAGCGGTTTCTGGACCGCGCACTCGATACCATCAACAAGAACATGGAGCGCGAGGTGGCCAAACAGAAGCTCACGGCCGAGGACAAAGCCGCGTCGCTCAAGCGCATCCGCCCGGTGCTCGACCGCAAGGAGCTGGCGGCGGCGGATTTCGTCGTCGAGGCAGCGACGGAAAAGTTCGAGATCAAGGCCCAGCTCTTCCGCGAACTCGACCAGATCCTCCGGCCGGGGATCATCCTGTCGTCAAACACCTCTTCTATCTCCATCACCAAGCTGGCGGCACTCACCAAGCGCGCCGACCTGGTTATCGGGATGCACTTCTTCAATCCGGTCCCGATGATGAAGCTGGTGGAGGTGATCCGCGGCCTGGCGACCTCGAACGAAACCTTTAACGCCGTGTTCGAACTGGCCAAGAAACTCGACAAGACGCCGGTCGAGGTCAACGACGCACCCGGCTTCGTCGCCAACCGCGTGCTCATGCCTCTGCTGAACGAAGCCATGTACGCCGTGATGGAAGGCGTGGCCACGCCGGAGGCGGTGGACGAGGTGTTCAAGCTGGGCATGGCGCACCCCATGGGGCCGCTCACGCTGGCTGATTTCATCGGGCTTGACGTCTGCCTGGACATCATGCGCGTGATGCACGAAAACCTGGGCGACCCTAAGTACCGTCCCTGCCCGCTGCTGATCAAGTACGTGGACGCGGGCTGGCTGGGCCGCAAATCCGGCCGCGGGTTCTACAAGTACTGAGTGCGGAGACGCGACATACCGGTGTGGCTGGTGGGGATCGCACTCGCTGCCCTGCTGGTCTTCATCGACCTGCGGCTCGATGACAAGGGCATCACCCTGCTGCTGGCGTCCGTGTTCCCCATGGCGATCGGGATCTGGCGCCGCGAGCAGGCGTGGCGTTGGGCGGCTTTGATCTCCATTCCGCTGATCATCGCGCGCGTGCTGCTGGTCAGGGTCGAGCACCTGCAGCACTGGGAGGGAGTGGGCTACGCGTTTGCCACGCTGTTTCCGGCCATCAGCGGCGCGTATCTGGGCGCTCTCTGCCGCCGCTCGGTCGAGATCCTCTGGCAGCAGAAAGAATAATTGGCAGCACTTTCCACGGAAACGGGCGCTTAGTTATGGATCAGTTACTCCCGCCCGGGTGCGTATCCAGCTATTCTGCCTGCATGGCGCTTCGAATCGCGGTGCTGGCCAGCGGGAGCAAGGGCAACAGCACACTCATCGCCAGCACCCGGACGCGCATTCTGGTGGACTGCGGCCTTTCCTGCCGTGAGATCTTCCGCCGCCTGCACGAAGCAGGCGAAGATCCGCACCAGCTCGACGCCATCCTCATCTCGCACGAGCACTCCGACCATCTTGGCGGCCTGCCCGTGCTGGCGCGCAAGACCAGGGCGTCGGTGTTCATGACCGGCCCGGCGAACGACGCCTGGGCACGCGACTGCGACGATTCCGATCTGGACCGCCTGGAACTTTTCTCCGCGGGACGCCGCTTCACCGTCGGCGACATCGAGGTGACGCCCTTCACCATCCCGCACGACGCCGCCGATCCCGTAGCCTTCACTTTTCGCGCCGAGGGCGTAAAGGCAGGCATCGTTACCGACCTGGGATACATCCCAACCAGTGTGCGCGAACACGTCCGCGGTTGCGATGTGCTGATGATCGAATCCAACCACGACCTGGAGATGCTGCGCGGGGGACCGTATCCCTGGGCGGTGAAACAGCGCGTGATGTCGCGGGTGGGACATCTCTCCAATGACGCACTCGCGGAATTTTTTGCGAACGACTATGATGGAAATGCATCGTTCGTCGTGCTGGCGCATCTTTCGGAGCAGAACAATCATCCGGAGATCGCCCGGCGCAGCGCAGAATCCGCCCTGCAACCGCGCCGGAATCTGCTGCATAACCGGCTGATGCTGGCGGCGCAGCATTGCGTGCTGGACCCGATCCGGCTGTGAATGTGGATGAGTCAGAAATGTACTGACAAGGTCGTTGGGGGCATTCTGGCGGGATGGCGCTACGACATCTCCGGCCTGGCGGCGGAGATGCGCGGCGACTACGAGGCCCACTTCGCCGAATGCGCGCATTGCCGTTCGCGGCAGCGCCTGCACCGCACCATCGACATCTCTCTCATCGTCATCGCCACCATCTCCGCGGTGCTTTTCCTGGTCGCTTTCCTGGCCGTTCGCCACTTCTCGCCGCGCCACGCCCTGATCCTGGAGATCGTCGCGCTGGGCGGGTTCGCTTTCTCCACCCTGATGTGGGTGATCGTGGCCATCGCCACTCCAGCGCCGCTGGTCATGGTGGACGCCGCCAAGACCGGCGCCCGCCGCCTGCACGACCGCCTGCCGGAAAAAGTCCGCGATCGCATCCCGGAAGAGCTCAAGCAGCGGATCTCGTAAGAAGTTTCTCGTTTCTAGTTTCTAGATTTCTGCTTCGGGCCATTGCGCCCGAGTATAGTTCTGCGCAGCAACTAGAAACGAGAAACGACAAACCAGAAACTAGGTTTGCAGGCCGCCGATCAGGTCGGTGATCTTGTCCACGCGGTGCTCGATGCACCAGTTGCGCAGCCCGTCCACGATCTTCTCCGTGGCGCAGGGATCGAAGTAGTTGGCGGTTCCCACCTCGATCGCCGCCGCGCCGGCGAGCAGGAACTCCACCACGTCCACCGCGGTGGTGATGCCGCCGATGCCGAGCACCGGAATGTCCACCGAGTGCGCCGCCTCGTACACCATGCGCAGCGCGATGGGCTTGATGGCCGGCCCGCTCAGCCCGGCGGTCACGTTGGAGATGCGCGGCTTGCGCGTTTCCGCGTCGATGGCCAGGGCGACAAAGGTGTTGACCAGCGAGATGGCGTCGGCGCCGGCGTTCTCCGCCGCGCGCGCCATCTGCGGGATGCTGGTCACGTTGGGCGAGAGCTTCACGATCAGCGGACGGTCGGCGGCGTTCTTCGCGCTGGCCACCACTTCCTCCAACAGCACCGGGTCGCTGCCGATCATGATCCCGCCGCGTTTGGTGTTGGGACAGGAAACGTTCAGCTCGTAGGCGGCGATGCCTTCGCCCTCGTTCAGGATGCGGATGGTGGTTTCGTAATCCTCGCGCGTGTAACCGAAAACGTTGGCGATCACCACCGCGCCCTTGATCTTGCGCAGCAGCGGCAGCTTCTCCTCGACGAACGCGCGCGCCCCCATGTTCTGCAAGCCGATGGAGTTCAGCATGCCGGCGGCGGTCTCGAACATGCGCGGCGGCGGATTGCCCGGCATCGGCTCCTTCGACAGGCCCTTCACCACGAACCCGCCCAGCTTGTCGAGGTTGACGATGTCCTCGAACTCCACCCCGTACCCGAAGGTTCCGCTGGCGGCGATCACCGGGTTCTTGAAACGGATGCCGCAGAAGCTCACGCTCAGGTCGGGGAGGTTCGGCTGCTGCTGCGGGGCGCTCATCGTCCGCCCTCCCTCTGAAGCGCTTCGGTCAGCACGCGTCCGACCGAGTGCGTGGGCGCGTTGATGCCCAGCAGCGACGCCAGCGTCGGCGCCAGGTCCACGGGCTCGCTGTGCGTGCGATAGGTGCCGGGCACGAAAGGGAAGCCGAACAGCGCCAGCGGCACGTGCCGGTCGTAGGAGTAGGGTGAGCCGTGATCGGTGCTGCGGCCTGCATCCGCGACTGCGAACACCGGAGGCATGGTCATCACGAACCAGCTCGGGATGGGGCTGAAGCTGTGCAGGTGGATGCGTCCGATCTCGGTAGCCGGGACCTCGCCGCGCGCCAGTTGCGCGCGCGTGAAGTATCCGCGCATGCCGAGCTTTTCGGCGAGCTGTCCGACCATGGCCTCGGCGGCCTGCTCGTCGTCGCGGTTGGGGAACGCCTCGCGGTTGAGGAAGAAGGTCGGCGGGTCGAAGCCCACCACGAACTGTGTGCTGCGGCCCGGCGTGAGCTTGGCCGAGAGCTGCCGGTTGATCTCCTCCAGCATCTTGCGTCCGTCGTAGCGGACCGTATCCGCGGCGCGCAGCTCTTTCGTGTGCTCGGGCATGGGTGCCACGCCATGGTCCGCCGAGAGCGCGATCCAGACGTTCGCCAGCCCCAGCCGCTGCCCGACGAAGGAGAAGAAATCGCCGAGCTGCCGGTCGAGGGCCATCGCCTCGGCGGCGATCTCCGGCGAGTCCGGCCCGGTGGCGTGCCCCTGGAGATCGAATCCCGAGAGGCTGATGACGAGCAGATCGGTGTTCGGCCCCGACCCCAGCTTCTCGTTGACCATCAGCTCGCGCGCGAACTCCAGCTCGTAATCGGCCGAGAACGGCGACGCTCCGACCACATGATAGAAGTCGCCAGCCTTCCGGTCGGTGCGCCCGAGCACCTTCCCCGCGGCGTCTTTCCATTCCTGGTTCCAATACTTGTCGGCGCGTCCGGATGCGTTGAAGTCGCTGACCCATTTCGGCAGATTGGACCGGTAGTAGGAGGAAGTCACCCAGGCGCCGTCCGAGTCTGCTATCCAGTAGGCGCCATCGGCCGCGTGGCCTGCGGCCAGAACCGCGGCATATTCCTTCAGCGAGATGGTGAACACTCGCGCCCTGCCGTCGGTGGCGAGCTTGAGCTCGTCCCCCAGCGTGGACGCCAGCAGGTTCTTGGGTGAAACGCCGCGTCCCTCGCGCCCTACCAGCTTCGTAGCTGCGTCCTGGATTGGCGTGATCATCTTGGCGAGCTGCGGGTCCCACCAGAGGTTCGACATGATCCCGTGTCCGTTGGGGTAGGCCCCGGTCAGCAGCGTGGCGTGCCCCGGTGCGGTGCGTGTGTCCGCGTAGTCGAAATCACAGTTCGCGAAGTAGGCCCCGCGATCCATCAGCAGGCGGAATCCGTTCGACCCGAACTTGTCGTGGAAGCGCTCCAGCAGGTCGCCGCGGAGCTGGTCCACGACCACCACCACCACCAGCCTCGGCCGTGCGTCGTACGCCGAGGAGAAACACAGGGGACCCAGCACCAGGACGAGTGCCAGAACAGCACAGGTGCGCGTGAGGCGGGTTTTCATCTCTGTGTAGTGTAACGCGGGCAAACCACTAGCGACCAGCGACTAGCGACTGTTACGATAGCGGTTTCCTATGCTCGATCTTGTCTTCGTCCGTGACCATCTCGACCTCGTCGAACAAAAGCTGCGCGACCGCGGTATGTCGCCCGAAGTCGTGCTCGGGGACTTCCGCGCCCTTGACACCGAACGCCGCAAGCTCATCACCGAGGCGGAGACCCTCAAGGCCCAGCAGAACCGCGCCTCCGAAGAGATCGCCAGGCTGAAGAAGCAGAAGCAGGATGCCACCGCCCAGATCGAAGCCATGAAAGGCTTCCGCGAGAAGATCAAGCTGGCGGAAGATCAAGCGAACGAGAAGGACAGCCAGTTGCGCCAGCTCCTGGCCGGCATCCCCAACCTGCCGCACGCGTCGGTGCCCGTGGGCAGGACCCCGGACGACAATGTCGAGGTCCGCCGCTGGGGCGCGCCGCCCCAGTTCGACTTCACGCCCAAGCCGCACTGGGAGCTGGGAGAGCAGCTCGGCGTGCTCGACCTGGAACGCGCCGCCAAGATCACCGGCGCGCGCTTCGCGGTCTACTGGGACCTGGGCGCGAAGCTGGAGCGCGCGCTGGCCAACTTCATGCTCGACCTGC
Organism: Terriglobia bacterium; assembly: GCA_020073495.1. NCBI lineage: Bacteria > Pseudomonadati > Acidobacteriota > Terriglobia > Terriglobia bacterium. The sequence goes on along the minus strand of JAIQFD010000006.1, from coordinate 137,961 downwards.
ACACCCGCGAGCATGGCTACACCGAGGTCCTGCCGCCCTACATGGTGAATGCCGATTCGATGTACGGCACGGGCCAACTCCCCAAGTTCGAGGCCGATCTGTTCCGGGTCCCGCACGGCGACAAGAACCTTTACCTCGTGCCCACCGCCGAGGTCCCGGTCACCAACCTGTACCGCGACGAGACGCTCGACGCCGCGCGCCTGCCCATCTCGCTCACCGCCTACACACCCTGCTTCCGCAGCGAGGCCGGCTCCTACGGCAAGGACGTGCGCGGCATCATCCGCCAGCACCAATTCCAGAAGGTGGAGTTGGTCAAGTTCACCCGCCCGGAGCAGTCCTGGGACGAGCACGAAAAGCTCACCCGCGACGCGGAGACCGTCCTCCAGCGCCTCGGGCTGCACTACCGCGTGGTGACGCTCTGCACCGCCGACATGGGCGCCGCCAGCGCCAAGACCTACGACCTCGAGGTCTGGCTTCCCGGCCAGCAGCTCTTCCGCGAGATCTCTTCCTGCTCGAACTTCGAGGCCTACCAGGCGCGCCGCGCCAACATTCGCTACAAGCCGGAAGGGAAGGGAAAGACCGAGTTCGTGCACACCTTGAACGGAAGCGGACTCGCCGTGGGCCGCACCTGGGTGGCGATCGTGGAGAACTACCAGCAGAAGGATGGCAGCGTGCTCATCCCCGAAGCCCTGCGCCCATACCTCGGCGCCGACCGGATCACGCCGAAGAAGTTCTAGGAGTCAACCCCAGTCTCTTCCCCTACGGTACTCCCCACATGAGGGATTACTGGTGAGAAGAGGATTTTTCGCCAGTTATGAAACCCAATTGTGCGGACGCCTTGGCTGGACTAACATTCCGCGCCGTGGACATCCAAGAACTCGCAGAGGAGTATGGCAGCAAATCCGACGAAGAACTGCTCCGGCTGGCATTGCAACCAGCGCAGTTGACGCCTGAGGCAAATGCCGCGCTCGCAGGCGAACTGGCAAAGCGAAGAATCAACGGTCGCGAGCACCTGGAAGCTGCTCGCCAGCAGGAGCGGGAGCGCAAAGCCGAAAGGGATAAAGACCCCGGAAGGCTTTTCTTCATCCGTCCTTACGGTATTGGCCGAAAGCGCTTTGGGAAGGCTGAACGCACCTACGATGCCGATTCCGGTCTGGAGCGCTTCAAGACGACAGTGTTTGTTGTATTGTTCTGGCTTCCGTTGATCCCGACCGGAACGTACCTTGTCGAAAGGAAGCGTGAGTTTCTTTCGGGCGAAATGACAGTCTTGCAGAAACTCCCTCTCGATTGGGAACAAGTGCTGAAGGTGTGGGTGGTTGCGGCTGCGAGTCTGTTGGCGTTTATCTGGGTAATTAAGCTACTGCCCCGCTTGTTGTTCTGAGACCTGGCAGTTTCCGCCCCGAATTGCGTAACTGTTGATAACAGCCCTTCTCAGAGTTACATCCTGCCCACTAGCGAAGGATGACATCGCTGAAAGGCGGCTGTTAGACTTGGACATTGCCATGAGCCGCTTCTGGAGCACCGTGAAGGGCTACATCTGGTGGACCTACCCTCGCGGCAGCGTCCACTACGACGTCATGGTGACCCTGATCCTGCTCTTCATCTTCCTTTCCCCGTATTTCATCAATTTCAAGGATGAACCAACCGAGCGCACGCCGCATCCAACCGGAGTAGTGGTTTTTCCGGACAAGGGGAGCCTGGTGTACCAGGTGGACGCCCAGGCGGTGCGGTCCGGTCCGCGCCCCCGCTGCGGTTCGCACAACGACCCGGCGGTCGAGGACCAGTTGCGCCGCATCATCGAGCCTATCTCGGGTGAGGTGAGCATCGAGGGCTACGACGAGGTCTGTGACGCCAAGAACCACGTCATCGCGTACCGCGCGCGCGTCCGCCATCCGTAAATCCGGCCGGCGGCCGGAAGCATCGAATGAACTGACATGAAACGACTGATCGCGTCCATCTTTGTCTTGTTCGCCACCCTCGCTGCCGCCCAGCAAGCGGGGCTGGAGGCCGTCTTGAACCGCATGGATTCGACCGCAGCCTCGTTCAAGTCGGCCGAGGCGGATTTCGTCTGGGACCAGTACGAGAAGGTGGTCAACGAGACCACCAAGCAGAGCGGCAAGATGTACTTCCGCCGCAGCGCCAGCCAGATCCAGATGGCCGCCGACATCTCCGGCGACACCCCGGGCGATAAGAAGAACGTCCTCTACCAGGGCGACAAGATGCGCGTCTACCAGCCCAACATCGACCAGGTCACCGAATACAGCACCGGCAAGGACAAGGGTACCTTCGAGACCTTCCTGATCCTCGGCTTCGGCGGCCGCGGACATGACCTGTCGAAGTCGTTCGACGTGACCCTGCTGGGCAACGAACCCGCAGGTGGCGTCAGCGCCGCAAAGCTGGAGCTGGTACCCAAATCCGAGAAAGCCCGCGGCGTATTCAACCGCATCCTGCTGTGGATCGATCCCGCCCGCGGCGTCTCTGTGCAGCAGCAGTTCTTTGAGCCCAGCGGCAACTTCCGCCTGGCCAAGTACAGCAATATCAAGCTCAACGAGAAGGTCTCCGACGACGTCTTCAAACTGAAGACCACGAGCCATACCAAGGTAGTGAACCCTCAGGGCTAGAAACTCGTTTGCAATCAACGCGATACGGAAATCGTTGTAGGAGACGAGGGGGCGGCGGTATACTCGCAAGATCTTTTCGAGCCCGGTGCTGGCCCCGGCGCTCAAAACAGCAACCCGCAGCAGAATGACTCAGGTGTGACGATGGCCAAGGTCTTCACAATTCCCGTGATACCGGACGCGCAACGGATCAAGCGCGGACGCAAGGGCGATTCCCGCTACGTCGAAGGACAGCGCCTGCTGGTGCAGGCCATGCGTTACCTGGCGCAGACCGACCCGCGGCAGAACCGTCCCGCGATCTCGTTGCTGTCGGACCATTTCCGCAACAATTTCCGCATGAGCGATCATCCGCATCGGGAGCAGTAAGCGGCGTCCACTGTCCCTGGCGTTCTGTTCCACCACCGATAACGGGCAGCACCAAGCGAATCCATTGCAAAGAAAAAGCTCCGGCCGAAGCCGGAGCCATTCTTGTTTGGTTCGGAAGCGGTCCTAGAAGCTCAGTCTCAGCCCGAACTGAATAATGCGCGGCTCATACGTGCTCGTGACCTGGCCGAAATTCGGATCCGAAATATTCAGGGTGGGCATCTGGAACTGCGCCTGATTGAGGAGGTTGAAGAACTCCGCCCGGAATTCCAGGTTTAACCGTTCTCCGGCAAGCGGTGTTTTCTTGCTGATCGCGAAATCGAAATTGCCGCGGCTTGGCCCCCGCAGGTAATTCCGCGGGTAGGATCCGTAGGAGCGATCGTACGGATTGGCGACCGGGTCATAGGCCGGGAAGCACGGCGGCCCCGGATCGGCGAACGGTTCGTTGTTGAACACCGTTGGATCGAAATAGAAGTTGCCGGAGGTCGGTGTGGGCACGAAGGTACAGGTGGCTGGATCAAACACTTGGATGTTGAACGTCTGCGCTTGTCGTGGGTCGTAGATGCCCACCGTGGTGCTCGTCAGGTTGGCTCGCACAATCGCTTGATCGCCGGCACCAGACGGTCCCGAAGCCCCCCCGCCGTTTCGCAAGCCGGCGAAGATGTCCATGGGGAAGCCGCTGCGCCAAGTGACGATCGGATAGATGCTCCACCCCTTCACCAGCCGCTTTGGTCCGGATGCCCACGCCTTATCGAAGGGCAGATCCCAGCCGCCGCTAAACACGATGCGATGGGTGACGTCGTAGTCGGAGACCGACCGGAACAGTCCCGGATTGTAGAAGGGGACCTGGGAGTTGATGTTGCGGAAACCGGAAGCATTGTCGATGGACTTACCCCAGGTATAGGCAAGGGTGAAGTAGCTCTTGCCGAACCACTCGTTGCCCGTGAATCGCTTCGTGAGGCTCGTTTCCAGGCTGTTGTAACTAGCCCCGACTAGGTTATAGAACGTCAGCAAGTAGCTGAAATTATCAACCACGGGATTGAGCACACGCGAAGTGGTTCCCAGGACAAAGGGATTCTGGTCCGCCAGCGCGGTTTGTTTGTGGGTGGAGCTCCCCACATAGCTGGCCTCCAGCGTCAGCCCCGTCGCGAGCTCGTGCTGGACGCTGAGGTTGTACTGGTAGGTGTATGGAGTGCGCAGGTGCGGGTTGACGAAATACACGCCTCCGCCGCCGAACGGTATGAACCCAGCGGCGCCAAAGTCGATGTTCGGAGCCGGTGGCTTGGACGGGAACGGATTGGGCTGGCCCGTCACTACGTAGGGTTGCTGCATATAGCCGGGATCGGCAGCGGGGTTGCCGGCCAACGCCGGGAAAAACAAATCGCTGTACCCAAAGAACGGGCCCTGGCCGTTGAACTGCAAATTGTCTTCCCCCTTCAGAATGTCATAGAAGACTCCGATTCCACCGCGAATGCTCGTCTTGCCGTTGTTGAACGGGTCCCAGGCGAATCCCAGGCGGGGCGCGAAGTCGTTGTGATCCGGGAAATTGGCGCCCCTAGGAGCCGCTGGATCTCCGGGGAAGAGCAGGCCTGGTGGAGCGTTCACAAAGCGCTGCGATTGCTGGCCGGGCAGGACTGTGAAGGAACGTCCCTGCGTGTCCAGCTTGGGCGAGTTGAACTCCCACCGCAGGCCGTAGGTAAGGACGAAGTTCTTCTTGATGTGCCATTCATCCTGGGCGAACAGGGCATATGACTTGCTGCGGATGTTGGAAGGTGCGGCGCCGAATTGGACGTACTCGTCGGGCAAGCCGAAGAGGAAATCCGCAAAGTCATTACCGGAGAAGCTGCTCCCGGCAGAGCCATAGAATATGAAATCTCCATTCACGTAGAAATCGTAATGGGTGTTGTTCTGGAACGTCGCCCAGTAGAAGCCGAATTTCATGGTGTGCTTCCCTTTGATCCAGGAAAGCGTGTCGCTGAGGGAGAAAGTGTTGTTGATCAGGCTGGTCGGTCCCTGGGGGGGGAATCCGAGCGTCAGACCCTTATTGAACTCGATCATGGGAGGCCCGGTGGACTCGTCGGGCGTGATGCCAACCCCCACCAAGTCCGAAGCGGTGGGCAACTGCTTGGCGGGTATGGCTTGCGCGACGTTGTTACGCTGGGCTGTGAACCGAGCCTCGTTGAGCAAGGCGTTGGAGAATGTGTGGGTCCAGGTGAAATTGGCGAACTTCTGGTGATGATCACCCGTGCTGCCATACCCGAAGGCATCCGCCGCAACGGCGCCAAACGAGAAGCTGAAAGGATTGAGCACCGGATGTCGCCCCAGGCCCAGGGTGGCGGAGAGCTTGTTGTTGGGACTGAGCTGCAAGTCGAGCTTGGTGGTGAACTGATCGGAATTGTCCGTGCTGGTTCCTGTGGCGATCTTCAGCCCTGTCGGTGAAGTCGGGATCAGGTTTGCGGCAATGTAGTTCTTCGCCACAGGGCTGATTCTGGCGGGAAGAATCTTGGCGTTGGCCGCGTCCACCGGATTGGGCTGCCAGTAGGGATTGGCCGTTAGGAAAGCCGCCACGGCCAGATCGGGAGTGCCGCCCGGCCCCGAATGGGAGAAATCCCCGTTGAGCTCATCCGTGGTGTACACGGGGAGTTGCGTGGTGCTGATAATCTGGGTCTGGCGTTGTCCGGTGTAGCTGGCGAACCAGAAATACTTGTCCTTGCCATCGACCACACTCGGGATGTAGATGGGGCCCCCGAGCGTACCCCCGAACTGGTTGCGCTTGAGGACGTTTCTGGGGAGATCGTTTTTTTTGTTGAAGTAGCTGTTGGCGTCGAGTGCGTCGTTGCGCAGGAAGTCATAGGCGCTGCCGTGCAGGGTGTTGGTCCCCGACTTAGTCACAACACTGACCACGCCGCCGGCGTTGCGCCCGTACTCAGCCGAGTAGTTGCTGGTGAGGATGCGGAACTCCGCGACCGTATCCGGGTTGGGGTTGTACACCACCCCGTTGGCCAGCAGGTCGTTGTTGATGCCACCATCCAGCAGGAAGGTGACCGAATCCGACTTGCCGCCGGCAATACCGTAGCTGCCGGCCTGGGCGTTTTCCGTTGCCCCGGGATTCACTTCCGTGACACCCGGCTGGAGCAGCGCCAGGTCGAGCACATTCCGGCCGTTCAGCGGCATGTCCTGGACCGCGCGTTCGGTGACCACCTGGCCCAGCGTCGCATTGACCGTCTCCACGGCTACGGCATTGGCTTCGACCGTGACGGTCTCACTCCGCGCACCGACTTCCATGCGCAGATCCATGCGCAACACCTGGTTGATCTGGAGCGGGGGTGTGTTGGTGACCAGTTTGCGGAAGTTATCGCGCTCCGCAGTGAGACGATAATTGCCGATGGGAAGATTCAGTATCTGGAAGAACCCATCTTTGTCCGTGACCGTTGAATTCTTGATGTCCGTTCCGATATTGGTAGCCGTCACGGTCACACCCGGCATCACCGCGCCATGAGGGTCGGTGATGGTGCCCACGATCTTGCCGGTCGCCTGCTGCGCGAGCGCAGGCACGGACGTGAGAAGTGTGATGAAGAGTGCGAGGGCCAGGCCCTGCAAGTACCGCTCTCTCAGGATTCGGGGTTGGCGGCGCATCGAAATCTCCTCTCGCTCGGTTAACCCATCTGAATTGTCGTTTTCTTGTCGCTCCGGACTCCGGGAACTCCGCACTTTCGGTTGGATTTTGGGCCGGACCGGCCGGCCGACCGGGCCTAATAAGAACTCCTTAGCACTTCGGAAGCCAGTCGGAAGTCTTGTGGCACTAAACACTTACAGCGGTCAACCGTTCCCCGGTTGCAGAATTTGGAAGGTCATCTATGAAATTTCACAATCTGCCCAAGGACTTTCCCGGCCTTTCCTTTTTTGGAACACTGCTGCCGCAAGTACGAGTACAGCCGGATAGCACTCCAGCACGTACCGCGGCTCCGGATTTTCCAGCGTGGACAGGAAAGCCGAGCGCAGCACGATCCACACCAGCATCACCCCGGCAAAGCGCACGTTTCCGCGCACCGCTCCGATCACCGCCAGGACGATGAGTGCCAGGTTCGCCGCTCCCAGCGCGCTCCCGATCGCCGCGTCGCGCGGGTCGTCGCGGAATTCCCACCAGCGGCTGTTGAGGGGAAGCGCCTCGGTGCGTGGCCGCAGCCACATGTCCAGCACCCGCAGCCCCGGCAGCCAGACGTAGTAGCGCACCGGATGAGCGGCGATCCGCTCCCCGGCAAGCGAGCGGAACTGCGCATCCAGCTCCGGCGTCATCTTCAGCGTCCGGTTGTAGATGTTGAACAGGGCGAAGGTCCACTGTCGTTCCAACTCGGAATCGAAGGCCCTCGCCGGCAGCTTGCCGGCGTCAATCTCTTCGCCCGACACCTTCCACTCGATGTCTTCGACCGAGATGTAATCCACGATCCAGGTGCGGGCCCAGCGATAGAAGCCGGTGGGCGCGTACTCGCCCGGGTTGTTCGCATACCGCGGCGCCAGCGGCTGGAAGACGCCAAAGACGCGCTGATTGCGCAGTGCCCAGGGCGCCAGCGGCGCCAGCGCCAGCACCGCCACAATCATCCCCGCCGCCATCACCCGCCGTGCATCGCCCACCACGAGCATCCACAGCAGCAGGTAAACGCCGAGCGCCACCAGCAGGATGCCGCCGTCCGGGCGCAGCAGTATGCCCGCGCCGGTGGCCAGCCCGCAGACGATCCACCAGCCGGCCCACCGCCCGTTCCTCAGCCGTTCCAGTCCCTTCACCGCTCCCAGCAAGGCCAGCGCGGCGAAGAAGATGGCCAGAGGTTCAGTCAGTGCGGTCGCGTCGTAATTGGCGAAGAACACGCACAGTGCGCACAGCGCGAAGGCGATCCGCGCGGCGCGCTCGCCGGCCGTCGCGCGCGCCAGCTCCGCCACCAGGAAGCAGGTCACGACGTCCACCACGATCTGAACCAGCATCACCGCGGTGTAGTGCTCGATCCCGAACACCGACCACACCGCGACCAGGAACGCGGGATATCCCGGCAGGCGGATCAGCGTCGGCACAGTCACGCCGTCGTCGGTCATCGCATAGCTGCCGTGCAGCATCCAGTTCTTGGCGATGTCGCCGTAGACGAATGAGTCGCCCTGGACAAAGCTGAACTTCCACAGGAACAACAGCCGCAGAGCCAAGGCGGCGGCGGTGAACACGAGAAAGAACGCAGCGTGTTTACGCAGCAGGTCGTGCACGCGCGGAATATAACAGCCACTCCGGGAGCTGTCATCCTCGCGGCGCAACCCGCCGCGGAGGAGCTGGGTTTGCGCGCTCCGCGCCGCTCGCCGTACGATGAGTTCAGAATCGCCCATGGTCAAGCCGATCTTCTACGATCCCCAACGCAAGCGCTGGCGCCTGTTGCGCCGCGTCTTCGACGTGGTCGGCGTGGCCATCACGCTGGTGATCATCGTTTTTATCGTCACCGTGCTGCGCGGCGAGAATCTTCCCAGTCTGCTGCTGCCCCAGCCGCCCCGCCCCTACCGAGCGCTGAAGGAGAAGGAGCGCCGTCGCCCGGCCCGCCAGACGCCTCGCGCCGCCACGCGCCGAGGCTCGCAGGTGCCGCTGAACAGCGTGGAAGGCATCCGCGCCGCCTACTACGTGCAGTGGGACGCCGCCAGCTTCGCCTCGCTAAAGGAATATCTCCCGCAGATCGACCTGCTCTATCCCGAGTGGCTGCACGTTCTGACACCGGACGGCAAGCTCCAGGCCGTCACCAGCGATAACAAGTTCTTTGACGTCATCCGCGGTTCGGCCATCCGCCCTGCCGACGACAAGGTCATGCGCCTGCTCAAGGACGAGAAGGCCGAGATCGAAGTCTTCCCCCTGGTGAACAACTTCCAGCCGCAGACCCGCGCCTGGCTGGGTGACATCATCGGCCAGGTCCTTTCCAGCCCCGACGCGCGCAAGAATTTTCGCCTTCAGATCGCGCTTTTCCTTGCCTCCGACAAATACCGCGGCCTGTGCGTGGACTTCGAGGACATCCCCACCGCGGCGCAGCCCGGCTTCCGCGCGCTGGTTTCCGAGCTCAACAACGACCTGCATGCGCAAGGCATGAAGCTCTACGTCAACCTGCCCGCCGACGACGATGACTACGACTACGCCTACATTGCCCGGCACAGCGACGGCGTCATCCTGATGGATTATGACGAGCACTCCTCCACCAGCGGCCCCGGCCCTGTCGCCTCGCAGGATTTCTTCACCCGCAACCTCCAGAACGTCCTGAAGGTCGTCCCCCGCGACAAGCTCATCGTGGCCATCGGCAACTACGGCTATGACTGGACCCCGCCCGTGCCCGCACGCGGGCGCAAGCATCCCGGCTTGCCGGGCAGCGTGGAGGACCTGTCCGTCCAGACCGCATGGCTGCACGCGCAGGAATCGGAAACCGACATCGAATTCGACGGCGACTCGCTCAACCCGCACTACGCGTACATGGACGAGAACAACCGGCGCCACGACGTCTGGTATCTCGGTGGGGTCACGGCGCTGAACCAGATGCGCGCCGCGCAGCGGCTTGGCGTGACCACCTTCGCCCTCTGGCGCCTCGGCTCGGAAGACCGCTCTTTGTGGGCCGTCTGGGACGTTCCCGGCGAGCCGCTCGCTCCCGGCAAGCTGCGCGACGTACCCCCCGGCCAGGACGTGGACTACGAAGGACACGGCGAGATCCTGCGCATCACCGAGCGCCCCAAGCACGGCCAGCGCAAGCTTACCGTGGATCCGCAGACCGGCCTGATCACCAACGAGGAGATCACGGACATCCCCACGCCCTACCAGGTCGAGCAGTACGGAGCCAGCCCCAAGGACCTCGCCATCACTTTCGACGACGGGCCCGACCCCAAGTGGACGCCCCTCATGCTCGACGCCCTCGAGCGCGACAACGTGAAGGCCACCTTCTTCGTCATCGGCGTCGACGCCGAGCAGTTCCCCGCGCTCGTGAAGCGCATGTACGACGAGGGCCACGAGATCGGGAATCACACCTGGACGCATCCCGACATCAGCAACATCTCCCGCCGCTTCATGCGCGTCGAGATGAACCTGCCGGATCGCTGGTTCGCCGCGCGCATCGGCGTGCACCCGCTCTACTTCCGTCCGCCCTACTCCATCGACCAGGAGCCCGACACCGCCGACCAGGTGCGCCCGCTCGAGATCACCCAGGACCTCGGCTACATCAGCGTGGGGAATAAGATCGATCCCAGCGACTGGAAAGACAACCCGCGTCCCACGGCGGAGCAGATCGTGCAGTCCATCCTCTCCCAGCTCGATGAGAACCCGATCACGCACGAGCGCTGTAATCCGCATCCCTGCGGCAACATCATCCTGCTGCACGACGGCGGCGGGAACCGCAGCGAGACCGTGCGCGCCATGCCCATGATCGTCCGCGAGCTGCGCGCCCGCGGCTACAATCTGGTGCCCGTCTCCGCGCTCCTGGGCAAGACCCGCGCCGACGTCATGCCTCCCATCCCCGACAGCGAGCGCTGGTCGGCCCGCACCAACTTCTTCGCTTTCTGGATGCTGGGTGCGATCTACTACACCTTTATCCCCTGGGTCTTCCGCCTGGGCGACGTGCTGATGAGCGCGCGTCTGCTGATCATCGGCTTGCTCGCGGTGCTCGACCGCCTGATCCGCCACCAGCGCGCACGGGCTGCCGGCGACTACCAGCCCTCGGTCGCCGTCCTCATCCCCGCCTATAACGAGGAGAAGGTGATCGAGCGCACCATCCGCGCCGCGCTCCGCTCCGACTACCCCAACCTGCGCGTCATCTGCATCGACGACGGCTCCAGCGACGCCACGCTCGAGGTGGCGCGCGACGCGTTTCCGCGCGAAGTGGCCCAGGGCCGCGTTCTGATCCTTTCCCAGCCCAACTCAGGCAAGGCCGAGGCTCTCAATCACGGCCTGCAGCACGTGCACGAGGAGATTTTCGTCGGCATCGACGCCGACACCGTCATCGCGCGCAACGCCATCTCGCAGTTGGTGCCGAACTTTGCCGATCCCAAGATCGGCGCCATAGCGGGCAACGCCAAGGTTGGCAACCGGGTGAACCTGTGGACGCGATGGCAGGCGCTGGAGTACATCACCAGCCAGAATTTTGAGCGGCGCGCGCTGAATATCCTGGGCGCGGTCAGCGTGGTGCCCGGCGCCATTGGTGCCTGGCGCACCGAGGCCGTCCGCGCCGTCGGCGGATTCCACGTGGACACCGTCGCCGAAGACGCCGACCTCACCATGTCGTTGCTCCAGGCTGGCTACCGCGTCGAGTACGAAGATCGCGCCCTGGCCTACACCGAGGCGCCCGTGAACGCCAGTGGCCTCATGCGCCAGCGATTCCGCTGGTCCTTCGGCATCCTGCAAGCGGTGTGGAAACACGCGGCGGCGTTCCAGCGTGGCGGCAAACTGGGCTGGATCGCCCTGCCCAACATCCTCATCTTCCAGATCCTGCTGCCCCTGGTCTCGCCCTTCATCGACATCATGTTCGCCTTCGGCGCGCTTACCTACGGCATCAACAAATACTTCCACCCTGACTCGACCAACCCGGCCGATTTCATTCGCCTGGTGGTGTACTTCCTCGCCTTCCTGATCATCGATTTCGCGGCCTCGGCCATCGCCTTCACCCTGGAGCGAAAGGAAGCGCGCCAGAAGGAAGACTGGCTGCTCTTGAGCCAGGTGTGGCTGCAGCGTTTCGCCTACCGCCAGTTGTTCTCCATCGTGCTGTTCAAGACTCTGAAGCGGGCAGTCGACGGCCGTCCCTTCTCTTGGGACAAGCTGGAACGCACCGCCGAGCCGCTGCCCATGGCGCGGGTGTAGGCCCTTGTTCTGATTTCAGACCAAGAATCACTTTCTTGTTGACTTGTGGAAAATTCGGCTACTCTGCTGGCGTATTTTGAAAATCCCACGGAGAGCCGGACCCGGGTGGCCGAGAACAGGGACAAGGTAGCCGTTCACCAAGGCACTGACCGCAGGCGACTGCGGCAGGTGGGGCATCACAGGTCAGCTTCGAGAAGATCGGGAACGGCTACTACATATCGAAGTACTATTCCTCGGGGTGCGCTTCCTGCAATCTTCAGTCCGGCGGCCTGTTCACCACGTACGCCGTGGATCCACCCGGCAATCGGACCGAGATCATCGATCCGCTCAACCGCCCAACCTACCGGAGCTTCGACTCCATGGGCAATCTGACCGGATGGAAGCGGGCGGGCAATTCCAACGACTACACGGAATGGGACTACACCTACAACGGCTTCGGACAGGTGCTGAGCGCGACCGATCCCCTGGGCAAAACCACCACCAATACTTACGACTCGAACGGCAACCTGCTTTCCACCACTACCCCATCCCCGGATGGTGTCCAGGCAGGCAGCACCACTACCTTCACCTATGACTCTCACGGCTTCCCACTGACGGTCACCGATCCTCTCAACCACACCACCACCATGACCTACACCACGGCCGGTCTGGTCGCGACCGTCACCGATGCCCAGAACAATGTTACGAGCTACCAGTACGACGCACGGGGAAACCGCACGTCTGTCACGGACGCCCTATCGCACACCACCACGTTCGCTTACGACTCACGCAACCGGCTGACCACCATCACCTACCCTGACCAGACCACCACCACCTTTGCTTACGACACGCGGGGCCGGCGTACTTCGGTAACGGATGGAAACAACAAGACCACGACGTATGCTTATGACGACAGCGACCGGCTGACTTCGGTCACCGATGCGGCCAACCACGTGACCCGCTACGGCTACGATAACGAGAGCCACCTGACGTCGATCACCGACGCCTCAAACCATTCCACCAGCTTCACCTACAACTTCAACGGCTGGATTAGCAAGACCACCTTCCCCTCGACTCTCTACGAGACCTATACCTACGATTCCGTAGGTAACCTGGCTTCCAAGGTCAACCGCAAGTCGCAGCAGAGCAGCTACTACTACGACAGCTTCGACCGGCTCTCGTACAAGTACATCGGGAGCTACATTTGGTACTACTACGACAAGGCGGGACGCCTGACCAAAGTTCAGGACGGCACCAGCTGCTCAAGTGCCAGCTGTTATCAGTTCGCCTACGACAACATCGGACGCCTCACTCAGACCACCACGAATTACTCGTTCCTCAGCGGCCACACCTACACGGCTTCCTATGCCTATGACGCCGCCGGAAACCGAACCTCAATGACCGACCCGGCCAATGGCGTTTCCAATTACAGTTACGATTCGCTCAACCGGCTTACCGGCCTCACCGATTTCAACTCCAACAGCTTCGGCTTCAGCTACGATGCGCTCTCCCGCCGGACGCAACAGACCCGGCCCAACGGCGTCAGCACCAACTATGCCTACGACAACTTGTCGCGCCTGCTCTCGGTCCTGCACCAGGTCGGTCTGACCACCGTTGACGGAGCCACCTACGCCTACGACAATGTCGGCAACCGCACCTCGAAGGTGAATCAGCTCAACGCCGTTACCGAGAACTACACTTACGACCCCATTTACCAGCTCACCCAGGTGGTTCAGGGGCTGAACACAACTGAGAACTACACCTACGACGCAGTCGGCAACCGCCTCAGCACCGTCAGCGATTCAGGTTGGAACTACGACAACTCGAACCATCTGACCTCGCGTCCTGGCGTTACCTACACCTACGACAACAACGGGAACACCGCGACCAAGGTCGATTCGAACGGGACCACTACGTACGCGTGGGACTACGAGAATCGTCTGACCAGCGTCACTCTGCCGGGAAGCGGCGGAACCATCACCTTCAAGTACGATCCGTTCGGGCGCAGGATCCAGAAGGTCTCTCCGACCGCAACCACGAATTACCTGTACGACGGGGCAAACGTCATCGAGGAGGTGGATGCGACCGGAACCGTCCTGGCCCGCTACAGCCAGGGCGCCGGAATCGACCAGCCGCTCGACGTGTTCACCAGCGGAGCGGCCAAGTATTACGACTCCGACGGCCTCGGTTCGGTCACCTCTCTGGCCGACATCAGCGGTTCGCTGACCGACACCTATACCACCGACACCTTCGGAAAGACGACCGCCTCCAGCGGAACGACCCGCAATCCGTACCGCTACACGGCCCGGGACCTCGATGCTGAAACGGGCCTCATGTACTACCGCGCCAGGTACTACGACGCTTCAATTGGCCGATTTCTCAGCGAGGATCCCATTAAGTTTAGGGGCGAGATCAACTTTTATCGATACGTCCAGAATGACCCGACGAACTCGTTAGATCCGAGCGGCCTCATTCGGTGGAAATGCGATGTGTGGCTTGGAACTTACAGAACCTTCCCTGCGCTAGCTGGAATCCGGGCTACTTGTTCATCGGAGTGCGTGGGAGGAAAAAGGCTTATCCAACGGCTCCACGGCGCGGGGGGTGGGATCTCGCTTGCTTATTCGCCCATCGGAATTACCGAATCAGAGTACACCGTAGAGGATAACTATTCCTATATAAACCCACTCAGCCTTGTTGGTGAATGGGCGTACGTCGGTACTGGGTTTGCATGGGGGCTGCCCGGTGCCAGCTACTCTTCTTTGCGATTGGGTACTGGAATCTCGGTGTTCTCGGGAAGTCTGCAGCATGGGTTTGATTGGGTAGTTAGCGCAAGCGCGATTGGCGGTGCAACTGTTTCGACGGACACAAAATGGGAGGAGTGCAAAGATTGCAAACAAACGTCGAAGTAATGCTGCTGGTACTTTCCTTGCTACTCGTCGGAACGGGTACGCTGCTTATAGTGACCTCGCGTAGCCCGAACAAGAATGCCTTGACCAAGGTATCGTTCCGAATGTGTACCATTGCGCCCCGCGTGGGTTCCATGCGGGATGAGACGTGGGTGTTAATTAATGGTGTCGGACTCCTAGCTACAGGTATTTGCCTATTGGCGAGATCTCTGTTTGCCCTGGTCAGGTCGTGGTGACAGAGCGGTGCCGTTGGACTACGAAAGCCGGTCTCTATTACTACCGCGCTAGATACTACGACCCGGCGGTGGGGCGATTTGCAAGTGAGGACCCGGCGAGGTTCTCTGGACGACAGCCGAATTTCTACGCGTATGTATGGAACAACCCGACTAGAAATACAGATCCATCGGGAAAGTATCTTCAGGTAGTCGGAGACAGCGCGTCTTATGTCCAAGCATTACTCTACCTTTCGCAAGTGCCCGCCGCAGCTCAGCTGATCCAATATCTCGCCAAGTCGCCATACACATACACGATCAATGCTTCAACTTCAGTCCCGTGTGATACCGGCGGAGCAGCTTTCAGCAAGATCACCGGGACTATTGATTGGAACCCTCGATGTGCACTTCGCTGCGACAAAGGCCAGCTACAAAGTCCTGCGATCGGGCTACTTCACGAAATGGTCCATGCGCTTTATTTCCAGCAAGGTTCCGACTTCGGCCAATACGAAGATCAGTTAATCATCAACGGCTTTGAAACGCCCATCGCGCAGGCGTTAGGCGAAGGAACAAGACTCAAGTACGGGACTGCACAACCTGTGCTTGTAGCTTCACCTACGAGTCATTGACGGAGCCATTGGGAGGAGCGTGTTTTGAGGTATTGCAATCACATGTGAGGTTCGGATGAAGTCGACAAAGCGCCTTTTCTTAGTACTCGCGATTCTCGCGACTATAGCCCTCGGGCTCTGGTATCACTTGCGATCTTCCCCTGCAGGGTCCCAAGCTGCCGCGAAAGAGAAAATGGGTCCGGTTGCCCCATTGCACGGCATCTCGTTTCCTCAAAAGCCCCCAGTTTTGACTTCGACGCTTATCAAAGGCAATTTCAAGCTCCATTACAGCACAGATGAATTTCCGCCAAGCCTCAGGGTTGTCTATGGAATAGGCAAGAATGGAATGTGGTCCGGCATGAGAAATCCTGGCCAGCAGTTCCAAACCGATGATGTAATCCGCGAATCTGATATTCCCGCGACAAGGCTAGTTTTGGCGGCTGAACGTCCATCAGACAATCTATGGATAACCGAATACGAATTCGGAGGGCGAGCACCTGGGACAGCCGTTGATTTCTTTGCGATTGGGCCACAGGTCCCAGTTCCTGAATGGACGTGTCGTCTGGAACGACCACTCGGCACGATTGAAGGCCTACGGCTTGCTGTCAGTGAGGGCACATGCCGCTCTGTTCCGAAGTCGTAGCGGGTGGACCTCGTGGCGGGTGGCCCAGGTGAGTAGGGGTGGCCCAGACAAGCCGGTTTTGCTTGTCTGGGTGCGGATCACGCCACTCCAGATTTGCGGAATATTTTTGCCTCGTAACCCATTGCCACCATTGGGACAATATCTTGATTATAGCTTTAAGATAATCTTCCACATTGACCGCCGCACTATAATGAGTATGTGGGGGCGCTGCTCCCATGCTCCTTTTGACAACTTCCCCGCTAACTCCTTTGGGAAACATATTTTGCAAGCGCCGCGCTGAAAACAAACGACTTTGCAACAACTCTGTCGCTAACTCCTTTGTTTCGACATATCGGGGGTGGGGGGAGGGGGGCACGACCTGTCGGCGATGGTAAAATAAGTGGTTTGCAGCAATCATCTGGAGGATCCCCGTATGGCTACCGTGGAAGCGCCGATCGCCACCCGCGTGCCCAACACCCCGTTCACGAATGAACCCCTTACCGATTTCACCAAGGAAGAGAACGCCCGCGCCATGCGCGCGGCCATCGAGAAGGTCCGCTCCGAGCTGGGCCGCGAGTACGACCTGGTCATCGGCGGCAAGCGCGTCAAGACCAGCGCCAAGCTGAAGTCCATCAACCCGGCCAGGCCGAGCGAGCTGGTCGGACTTTTCCAGAAAGCCGGCGACAGCGAGGTCGATCCGGCGATGGACGCCGCGCAGAAAGCCTTCCAGACCTGGTCGCGCACGCCCGTCGAGGAGCGTGCCGCGCTGGTGTGGCGCGCCGGCCAGATCATCCGCGAGCGCAAGCACGAGTTCAGCGCCTGGATGGTCTTCGAAGTGGGCAAGAACTGGGCCGAAGCCGACGCCGACACCGCCGAGACCATCGACTTCTGCGAGTTTTATCCGCGCGAGATGCTGCGCCTGGCCAAGGCGGAGCCGCCGGTGCAGCTGCCTGGGGAGCGCGACTACCTTTGGTACATCCCGCTGGGCGTGGGCGTCGTGATCCCGCCGTGGAATTTTCCCGGCGCAATCATGGCGGGCATGACGCTGGCCTCGATCGTCGCCGGCAACACCGTGATCCTGAAGCCCTCGAGCGATTCGCCGGCCATCTGCCGCTTCTTCTTCTCCATCCTCGAGGAAGCCGGATTGCCCGCCGGAGTGGTGAACTTCTGTCCCGGCGCGGGCGCGACCTTCGGCGACAAGCTGGTGGCGCATCCCAAGACGCGCTACATCGCCTTCACCGGATCGCGCGAGATCGGCCTGCGCATCAACCAGGTGGCCGCGACGCACCAGCCCGGCCAGCTCTGGATCAAGCGCACCGTGCTGGAGATGGGCGGCAAGGACGCCATCATCGTGGACGCCGACGCCGACATCGACTCGGCGGTCGAAGGCGTCGCGCAAGCGGCCTTCGGCTTCCAGGGCCAAAAGTGCTCGGCCTGCTCACGGCTGATCCTCGACGAGAAGATCTACGACAAGTTCCTGGAAAGACTGAAAGTGCGGGTGGAGAAGATCACGGTCGGCGATCCCACGCAGAACCCAGGAATGGGGCCGGTGGTGAATGAAGGCTCGATGAAGTCGATCCTCGACTATATCGAGCACGGCAAGAAAGACGGGCGTCTGATCACCGGCGGCAAGCGCCGCCCTGACCTGGGCGACGGGTTTTTCATCGAGCCGACGGTCTTCGCGGACATCCCGGCGAAGTCGAAGCTGGAGCAGGAAGAGATCTTCGGCCCGGTGCTGGCGGTGACCAAGAGCAAGAACTTCGAGCACGCGCTGGAGATCGCCAACGACACCGAGTTCGGCCTGACCGGCGCCATCTACTCCACCAGCCGCGAGAAGCTGGAGCGCGGCAAACGCGAGTTCCACGTCGGCAACCTGTACATCAACCGCAAGTGCACGGGAGCCATCGTGGGCGCGCACCCCTTCGGCGGCTTCAACATGTCGGGTACCGACTCCAAGGCCGGCGGACCGGATTACCTCTACCTGTTTACCCAGGCCAAGTCGATCGGGGAGAAAATCATCCCTGGCATTTAGCGAAACGGATGGGTAGAGACGCCCGTGCGGGCGCCTATCCAGTCGCCGCACGTGAAGGCCGCGTGCGCGAGGGCCTTCACCATGGCGAAGATCTTGTGCGTGGATGACGAGCCCCACGTTGTCAAGCTCAAGTCCGCGATCCTGGAACAGGCCGGACACAAAGTCACACCTGCGACCTCGGCCCACGAGGCGGTGGAGAAGCTCAAGCAGGAGTCGTTCGACGCGGTGGTGACCGACTGGCGCCTGGGTGACGCCGACGGACGCGCGGTGGTGCAGGCGGCCAAGGCGCACTCCGCGACGCTCGTGGTGGTCGTTTCCGGCTACGTTTCGGAGGCCTTCCAGGCGGCCGAGCCGCTGGCCGATCTCTACTTGGAGAAGCCGGTCAACCCCGAGGAACTGCTCGCCATCGTCAACGAGCTGCTAAAAAGCGGCGACAAGGCCCCGGCCCGCTAGGCAATCCTCCCCGGCTGCAAACACAAAGGCCCCTGGCAGAGAACCAGGAGCCAGAATCCTGCAGCCAAGGGCGAAGCTACATGGGCCGCTGCTGAGACTGTGGCTGCGGTCCGGAACTTCCGCCGGCGGCGGCTGCGGTAGCGGCGGCCGCTTCCGCCAGGATGCGGTGGTGGATGGTGAACAGCGCCAGCTCCAGCCGGTCGGAGACGCCGATCTTGTCGTACACGTTGCGCAGGTAATTCTTGATGACCTGCTCGGTGGTGCCGAGCTGCTTGGCGATCTCCTTGTTCTTATAGCCCTGCACGATGAGGGCGACGATGCGCAACTCCTTGGGGGTGAGGCGGTCGCGGACGCGGGCGCCGACGAAATCGGCCTCGGCCATCTGGTGCGCAACCTGCATGTCCTGGATCCAGGTCTCGCCCTTGGCCACCTTGCGGATGCACTCCACCAGCGCAGCGCCAGTGACGTTCCGGTAGACCACGCCGTGGACCCCGGCGTTCAGATAAGCCGCGACGTCATCGCCGCTTTCGGCCACCACCACCAGACGGGTCTTGCTGCGTTGGCCGACCTGGACGATGGCGCGCAGGTCGGGATGCAAGGCGGCGGAGAATAACAGCGCATTGGCGCGGAACTTCTCCAGCGCCATCATCATCTGCTCGCCGCTCTGTGCCTGCGCGATGATGCGGATGTCATCCTCGACGGCCAGCACCTTCGCCGCGCCGGCCCGGAAGATCGCCTGATTGTCCGCCAGAATCAGTTTCAGCATGGCACCCTATTTCCGGACGAACTTGTACGAATCGATCACGCACGCCAGCCCGGGCCCCTTCGACCTGGACTTCCGGGCCGTCTTGTCGCTGCAACGCACGACGCGCCCGCTGCACTCGATGGCCACGTCTTTCTTGGCCCCGATCATGCTGCCCGGAAGCATGATCTCAAACTTGACCTTGGAGCCGAGTTCCAGGTCTGCCCTGGCCTGCATGTAAACCCCGGCTGCGCTCACGTTGGAGGTCGTGCCTTTCAGCTTCTTCGTCTTCTTGTCCCGGATACTGATCGGCAGTTCCAAAGGGAACCGCCGTCCGGTTCGGCTGTCCGACACGGTACCTCCCGTCCCGGGCCGCGGCCCGGACTGTGCTGCTGCTGCGGGGTGGGCTGTTTATATCACGGAAATTCCAGGCGGAGAACAAGAAGTATCCCCCGGGTCAATGCGAAGGTGAGGGTGAGTGTTGGCCCCTCGGGGAGGGCGCGGCCAGCGTTCGGGAGTGGGGCCCGGCGCCGCTGGAGGGGGCTGCGGAGGCGTCGCTACTTGCGACGCTCGCCGGCACGGGCCTTGGAATGCTTGCCCGGGGGTTCGTCGCCGTTGCTGGCCTTGGAGTTTTTGTCAGAGTTCTCGTCGTGCAGGACGAAATCGAAGCCGGCAAGGAGGGTGAACAGCTCTTCCACGGAGGTCAGCAGGTCGCGGCACTCTTTCTCCGGCAGCTTGATCTCGGTGGTGCGCAGTACATAAGCCAGGTTGCGGCACAACTGCGTGGCCAGGCGAATTCGCTCGCTGTTCAGGTACTGGATGACGGCGAAGGTGTCCTTTTCGGCGCTCTGGAGCTCGATCCAGCGCTGCACCGCCCAGGCCGTATTGCGCACGCGCCCCAGCGCTTCGCGGAAGTCGCCCAGCACGATGGTATCGACATCCACGCACTTGAGCAGCTCCTCGACCTTGCGCAACTCATCGGTGGTCTGGGTGAGGCGGCCCGCCAGGGCGGCGGCGTTGGGCTTCACCTTGGAGGGCGTCGAAGCTTCGCTCTCGCTCCTCTCCAGGCTGTCCATGAGTTGCTGGAAGAGGACGGCATCCTCGGGGCTGTGCGGCTCGGTGAACTCGACACCCATGCCCACGTCCGGGTGGTGGGTGCGGACCATGCCGCGCATGACGACCTCGAACTTGCCGATGCGGAAGGCCAGGCGCACCGGGCTGGCGATGGGCCAGGGCGAGGGGGTCTGGATGTAACAGCCGCCCATGCTGACGTCGCCGAGCTGCGCCGTGAATCCTCCGGAGGAGGCATACGGGTTGCGAACCTCGACCCGGCCGCTCACCGAATACCGGATGTGGCGGCGATGCTCTTTGCCCAGGTTCTCGCCGGCCGGCTCGGGAGCTTCGTAGGGATCCATCGCCTGCTCGCCTTCGAGTTCCAGGCCCCAGATGTTGCGTTCGGCCTCGATGCATTCGATGCCGACCTGGTGCTCGCGCGAGCCTCCCGGGCGTCCCGTCCAGACGACGCGGAACTGCGACTTGCGGTGGCGGCACTGGAGCCAGACGACGTCGCGCGCGTTCAGAAGAACGCGCATGCCACCGACACGCGCGCCCGAGCTGGTGATGTCGAGGGTGTGCGCGAGCTGGCTGAACGGCTTGCCGTCGACGTCGGTGCCCCAGATGCGCACCGGCACCACCATCTTTAATCGCAGTTTTCTGCGGTTGCCCATAGTCAGCCAGCAAGAGCCGAATCAACGATTCTTGCCTGTGCGGCGCTCCTGCGCAATGCGAAAATTACAACAAACGGGAACGAAAGTCAGTGTCCGTGAGGGTGTATCCCGCCCGAGGGGGCCACAGCCCAGGAGCGGCGACGCAGCGGGCCGCCTGTTTGGGCGTCCGACAAGCCGAGAGCGGACGATGGCATTTTGCATCGCACTCCTTTCCCGGCTAATAATATGAACTCTTTCTTGGCCCGTGGGTGGTTTACTTGGGATGCGGGGACTCATTATTCCTGTCAGGAGATGATGCCCATAGCCCTGCACGCTGGGTACGCCACCACACCATGGATGAACTTCGCGCCCGCCGACCTGGATCCCCGGAGGGAGTTCCGCAAAGCATGCCTCGAATCCCTGCCGCCGCTGCACCAGCGACTCACACCCTGGCTACAGAAGCCAATCGCGAAACACGCCGCGTCGCCGATCAGAGGATTCACCCCGGGGGCGCCATTCTCCCATCGAACCGGCAGCAGATGAAGCCCACTGGCGCGCTCGTTGATCTGCTCGGCTCTCCTGGGAACGACCGCACGGCGATCATCGTTCCCGAGGTCGGGCTCCGGGTCAGTTACGATTCGCTGCGGCAACAGGTGCTGGCGATGGCCGATGCTCTGGCGGCGGCCGGCGTCCGCCGGGGCGACCGCGTGGCCATCGCCCTGCCCAACGGCCTGCCCGCCATCGTCTGCTTCCTCGCGTCTGCCATCGCAGGCACGGCCGCGCCGATGAACCCGGCCTACCCCTACGAGGAGTTCCTGTTCTTCCTGGAAGACACATTCGCTCACCATCTGATCTGTCCCCCGACCGGGGCCGAAGTCGCACGGAGCGCCGCGGCCGACCGTGGGATCCGTGTCCTCACTGCGGAAATGAATGCCCAGGGAGTGGTTCACCTGCTTGATGTGGCGGCGGGGCCGGCGGCGGCATCGCCATCGCCGGAGGACGTAGCGCTGGTCCTGCACACCAGCGGAAGCACGGGGCGGCCCAAGCGTGTCCCGCTCCGCCATGCCAACCTGATGGCATCCGCCCGCAACATCGTGGATACTTACGGACTCTCTCCACAAGACGTATCGCTGTGCATCATGCCGCTGTTCCACATCCATGGACTGGTGGCCTCGACGCTGGCCACACTGCTCTCGGAAGGGACGGTGGTTGTCCCAACGAAATTCAATCCGCTCGCTTTCTGGCGCATCGTGCGGCACTACCGCGTGAGCTGGTACTCGGCGGTGCCGACCATGCATCAGCTTCTCCTGACACGGGCTCGCAAGGGGCACCATCATCCCGAGGACCACGGATCGTTGCGGTTCATCCGCTCCGCCAGCGCGCCCCTGGCGCCCGAGGTCATTCACAAGATGGAGGAGGTCTTCGGCATTCCCTTCGTCGAAGCCTATGGGATGACGGAAGCTTCGCACCAGATGTCCTCGAATCCGCTGCCTCCGCGCCACCGCAAGCCGGGGTCCGTGGGCGCGCCGACGGGCATCCGCATCAGCGTCGTGGATGAGGAAGGGAATCACCTGGGAACGGACCAGCGCGGCGAGGTCGTGATCCAGGGCCCCAGCGTCTTCCGCGGCTACGAGAACGACCCGCAAGCCAATCGCAGCTCCTTTGTGAACGGCTGGTTTCGCACCGGCGACCAGGGGTTCCTGGATGCGGACGGTTATCTGCATCTGACCGGCCGGATCAAGGACTTGATCATCCGCGGCGGCGAAAACGTCTCGCCGCGCGAGGTGGACGAGGTGCTGCAGAAACATCCGGCGGTCGCCGATGCGGTCACCTTCGGCGTGCCCCACCCGACATTGGGCGAGGAGGTGGCCGCAGCGGTGGTCCTGCATGAACCAGGGCACAAGATGGAGCCGGTCCTGCTGAAACACTGCCGGGAGCGACTGGCAGAGTTCAAGTGCCCGAAGAAGATCTATATCGTGAAGAGCATCCCCCTGACGGCGACCGGGAAGATCCGGCGCAAGGCGGTCGCGGCTGCGCTGCTGGGTGAACCGGCATGAAGTTCCTGATCGCCGGCGCCGGCGCCATCGGGGCCTATTTCGGGGCGCGCATGGCGCGCGCTGGGCAGGACGTCACATTGTTCGCGCGCGGCCCCCATCTTCATGCCATGCAGCAGCACGGCGTCCGGGTGAAGTCGTCGGAGGGCGATTTCGAGGCACGTCCCAGGGTGGTGGGAACGCTGGAGGAGGCCGGGCCCGCCGATGTTGTCTTCCTCGGGGTCAAGGCCCACAGCCTGCCGCATCTGGCGCCGCAGCTCAAGGCGGTGCTCGGACCTGACACCACTGTCGTCAGCACCCAGAACGGAGTGCCGTGGTGGTTCTTCCAGGGATGGGAAGGGCCGATGAAAGACCTTCGCCTGGAACGCGTCGATCCCGGTGGGGTGGTCGCAGCGGCCATCGACGCCAGACGCGTGTTGGGCTCCATCGTCTATTTCTCCACGGAGGTCGTCGAGCCGGGTGTCATCTTGCACGTGGCAGGCAATCGCATCACTCTGGGCGCGCCCGACGGCACCCGCTCCGAACGGATCCGCGCCATCGCTGACGCGCTCGTCGCTTCCGGGCTGCGCGCCCCTATCACCACCCACATCCGGCAGGAGATCTGGGTCAAGATCCTGGGTAACGTCGCATTCAATCCGATCAGCGCATTGACCGGTGCGACTCTGGCCCAGATCGTGCACGCTCCGGAGGCCTGCGACGTCGTGCGCCACATCATGCGCGAAGCGGAGGCGGTCGCGACCCGGCTTGGGTTGGAGATGCCGATTACCATCGACAAGCGGATCGCGGGAGCGGAAAAAGTCGGAGAGCACAAAACTTCGATGCTGCAGGACCTCGAAGCCGGGCGGCCGCTGGAACTGGAAGCGGTGGTAGGCGCTGTTGTAGAGTTGGGGGAACGATTGGGTCTCCCGATGCCCTACACGCGCACCGTGTATGCCTGCACGAAATTGCTGGCGCAGGGCCGGGCTTCGACGGAGACTCGGTGAGGGTCTCCTGGGTCGAGTTGGGATCGGGTCACACGCGTGTCCTGCGGGCTTGTCGTGGATATCCCGCGTGGTCGCGCTAGCGCCCCCCGACTCCCGAGGTGCTAAGAGGGGCAATTGAGCCCCTGTCTGTTTTCCATTGTGCCCATCGAAAACGCTTGACAAGGGTCTTATAATTCACTGGTCCGGTCATCAGACCACTGGGGGTGGCATGGCGGAAGCGGCTAAGCCCGTGTTCGAAGCGATCCGCAGGAACAAGGTCTACGAGGAAGTCGCTCGCCAGATCGAGAGCCTGATCCTGGAAAAACTGAAGCCGGGCGACAAACTGCCCCCGGAGCGGGAGCTGGCGGAGATGTTCTCGGTCAGCCGCAGCTCCATCCGCGACGCCATCCGCAGCTTGGAGCTGGCGGGCCTGTTGGAGCCGCGGCAGGGCGTGGGCACGGTGGTTTGCGAGCTCACGGCCGAATCTCTGATCAATCCCTTGGTCAACGCGCTGAAGCACAAGCGTGAGCTGGTGAGCGAGCTGCTGGAGGTGCGCAAGATGCTCGAGCCGCCGCTGGCCGCGCGCGCCGCCAAGCACGCCTCTCCCGACGAGATCGCCGAGATGGAGGACATCCTGCGGCGGCAGGCGGAGAAGGTGAGCCGCGGCGAAATGACCATCGACGAAGATTCGGAGTTCCACTACAGCATCGCGATGGCCTCCGGCAACAGCGTGGTGTTGAAGGTACTGGACCTCCTGATGGACCTGCTGCGCGAGACGCGCGAGCGCTCGCTGCAGGTCGCGGGACGCGCGCAGAGGTCCCTGGCCGGGCACCGGCAGATCCTCGCCGCTATCAAGCGAGGCGACGGGGCGGCGGCGGATTCGGCCATGCGGCGGCATATCGAGGATGTCGAGCAGATCGTCCTGAACAAGTTCTAGATCGAACGGAGGATTTTCATGGGTCAGTTATTCGCGGTCGAGATCGTCTATCGCGGGATTTTCCAGAAGACCCTGGCCAAGAACATCAGCCGGGCCATCGTTCTGGCCGCGCACCTCGATGGGAAACCGGGTATTTCCTTCGGCCGTTACAGCGACAGCCCGGAACGCAACGGCATTCCCGCCAAGAGCTTCGCCATCGTCGGCACCGACGACCTCACCCTGGAAGAGGGAATGGCAAAGTATGAGCCCAAGGAAGTGGACATCACCATCTCGGTGGACGACACGCTCTGTAAGGGCGTGGAATCGTGGGCTTGGTACGGCCTGCAGCCCATCAATAAGCTGCTGAAGCCCAACGGCACCTTGATCGTGACCTCGGTCCAGTCGCCCGAGACCATCATCTCCATGGCCCACCGCAAGGCAACCCCCTACAACCTGTGCATCGTGAAAGGCACGCCGAGCTTCTCCGGGCTGTGGGTGTACAAGAACGACCACACCGACGTGCGCATCCTGGGCACTATCGCCCGCGTGTTGCCCGGTTTGTTCAGCCTGAAAGCCATACAACAGGCGATCCGCGACGAATGGCACGACGAGGTGAAGGCGGCGTCCGCGGCCAAGGCGTATGAGCGAGCCAGCACGGTCACAGTGAAGCCGAACCAGGGCAACCCCGAGGTACCGTACAAGTTCGAGCTGCCCAAGTGGCACGAGATGAGAGAAGGCATCACCATCCCGGCCATCGCGCGCGGCGAGAAGATGGAAGACCCCAAGACGCATGTAGAAGGCGGTTATCAGCCGGACCGCAATCCGACCTTCAAGAAGTACGCGACACGCAGTTTTCGCCCGGTGGTGGACTTCGATACCTGCATCAAATGCACGCTCTGCTGGCTGCAGTGTCCCGACACCTGCTTCGACGTCACGCCCGAAGGGCTCTACGACGCGAACCTGGAGGCCTGCTGTGGCTGCGGTGTGTGCGAAGCGGTTTGCCCCGTCCCCAACTGCGTGACCATGGTCAACGAGGTCCAATTCCAGGACAACGCCAGCCAGTGGAAAGCGTGGAGGGAGAACAAGGACGGGTACAAGACCTGGCTGAAAGAGAAGATCGCGTCCAAGCCCCCCGAACGGATGCACGGCTTCCGCTACCGCGGCCAGTACGACAAAGAAACCCCCGAAATGCTCGCCATCGCGAAGGAATAACTGGAGGAACGACGGATCATGGCACAAATGGCAACGGTTCTCGACGAGCGAAAAGATACCGAGAAGACAGCTCTGATCACCGGCAGCGAGGCCATCGCGGTGGCTTGCAAGCTGGCTGACGTGGATGTGATCACGGCGTACCCCATCCGGCCCTACGACACGGTCATGCAGTACGTGTCGAAGCTGGTGTCGGATGGCGAACTGGATTGCGAATACATCGTGGCCGAGGGCGAGCACTCGCAGTTCGAGATCGTGAAGCACGCCTCGGTGGTGGGCGCGCGCGTGTTCTGCGGCTCCAGCGGCGTGGGCTGGATGTACGCCATGGAGGCGCTGACCGTCACCCCGGCGCTGCGTGTTCCCATGGTGGCCATGGTCGGCAACCGCGCCCTGGACGACCCGGGCGCTTTCGGTGTGGAGCATAACGACGCTCTGGCCGTGCGCGACCTGGGATGGCTGCTGGTCTGGGTGGACACGGCGCAGGAGGCGCTCGACACAGCGCTGATCGCCTACCGCGTCGCAGAAGACCCGCGCATCCTTTTACCTTGTGCAATTAGTTGCGACGGAGCTTTCCTGACCCACTCCCAGGCGCTGGTCAAGATCCCCACGCAGGCACAGGTCACGTCGTTCCTCCCGCCGTACAACCGCGGCAAGCTGTTGCTCCACCCCGACAATCCCATCACCGTGGCCCCGCAGGGTAACGAGGACTGGGTCATGGAGATCCGCCGCCAGAACTATGCGGCAGCGGAGCGGGCGGCGGGCGTCATTCGTGAAGCCTATGCCGACCTGGAGAAGAAACTTGGACGTTCCTACGGCAACCCGTTCTTCGAGGAGTACCAGACCGAGGATGCGGACATCGTGCTGATGGGTATGGGCACTCTGTCCACGCCGGTCAAGGTGGCCATCCGCGAGATGCGCAAGGAAGGCAAGAAGGTGGGGTTCGTGCGCTTGCGCTGGTTCCGGCCGTTCGCGGCGGAAGAGTTGTGCAAGTGCCTCAGCCGGTTTAAGGCGGTGGGTGTGATAGACCGCGACTACTCCTTCGGATCCCCGTACATGAGCGGCGTGGTAACGACCGAAGTACGGTCCGCCCTGTACGCGGCGAACGTCAAGAACAAGCCGCCGGTGCTGGGATTCATCTGCGGTCTCGGCGGGCGCGAAGTCACCCTGCCCAACGTGCGCACCATCACCGAATCCGTGTACGCCGCGGCGGAAGGCAAGTCGCAGCCTTTGACGCAGTGGATCGGACTGCGCGAGTAACCGATTTTCCCTGGCGTGCTCCGGCCGCCAGAAAGGATGAGGAAGCGATGGCAACATTCGTAAAGCTCGATCCCACACAGAGCCTGGACCCGTTCCAGTCAGTCAAGAAGATCCCTGCGGAAGAATTCTTTACCTCAGGACACCGGACGTGTCAGGGCTGCGAATCGGCCCTGGTCATGAAGCTGATGGTCAAGGCCGCGGGCCCGCGCACCATCGTGTTGGGCAGCACCGGGTGCATGTACGTGGCCAACACCACCTACTACAGCACCGCCTGGGTAGTGCCCTGGATGCACACGCAGCTGGGCAGCAGCGGCTCGGCGGCGCTGGGGACGGCTGCCGGCCTGAAAGTACTCATGCGCAAGGGCAAGATCAAGAGAGAGCCCATCAACGTCATCGCCTTCTGCGGCGACGGTGGCGGCGCGGACATGGGCCTCGCGGCCATCTCCGCCACCCTGACGCATCCCGACTACAACTGCCTGATCCTGATGTACGACAACGAGTCGTACGCCAACACCGACATCCAGCTTTCGGGCAGCACGCCCTGGGGCGCCAACACCACGTTCAGCACGCCGGGCAAGGTGAAACGCATCATGCATCACCGCTGGAAGAAGAACATGGCGGGCATGATGGCAGCCGGCCATCCGACCTGCCGCTACGTCTCGACGGTCTGCATGTCCTACGGACTGCACGCCATGAACTCGATCCGCAAGGCGCTCACCATCGGCGGCCCGACGTTCATCCACTCTCTCGACCCCTGCCCCAAGGGCTGGGACTACGATCCCTACCAGTCGCACGAACTGGGCGAGATGGCCGTGAACACCGGGGTATGGCCGTTGTACGAAGTAGAAGACGGCGTGCTGCGGCTGACCGGGCGCACGCAGCAGATCGCCGCCGGCAAGATCAAGCGGCAGCCGGTGCGCGACTACCTGCTCAAGCAGGGACGATTCGCCCACTTCACCGACGACGACATCGATTATTTCCAGAGCAAAGTGGACGACATGTGGACAAAGTGGCTTATCCCAGGCGTCATCCCGTTCCACCAGGAATTGGAGGCCGAAGCGCCCAAATAGACATTTGTGTCGGAATACGATAGGGTAGCGCGCGCGACCGCAAGGTTGCGCGCGAATATCTCCGGTAGGCTGTGGCCGCAGACAGCATTCTTGCAGCTCGTCCTTACATCCGATCGGCTAACCGGAGGTTAGTCCATGGCTGAGATGGCGTTACCCGGCGCGATCCATCCATCGCGCATCGTCGACCGTTGGGTCCAGTTGATCGCTGGCGTCGTCGCCATGATGGCGATCGCCAACCTGCAATACGCCTGGACCCTGTTCACGAAGCCCATTCAATCCCACCTGAACGTCACGCTCACCGCGGTCCAGTGGACATTCGCGTTGTTCATCGCGATGGAAACCTGGCTGGTGCCCTTCGAAGGCTATCTGGTCGACCGGATCGGCCCACGCTTGATGCTGGGCATGGGCGGGCTGCTGGTCGGGGCTGGCTGGATCGGCTCCGGGTACGCGGAAACGGTCCATAGCCTGTACTTCTGGTACGCGCTGGGCGGCATCGGCGCGGGTGTGGTCTACGGCGGTACCATCGGGAACGCGCTGAAATGGTTTCCCGACCATCGTGGCCTCTGTGTCGGGCTTACGGCCGGCGCCTACGGCGTTGGCACAGCCCTAACCGTGTCACCGATCGCCGGCATGATCAAGGCTTCCGGCTATCAGCACACGTTCATCGTCTGGGGAATCATCCAGGGCACGATCGTGCTGCTGGCTGCGATCTTCCTGGCCAAACCGCCGATCGGATGGGCGCCTCCGGGCTGGAAGGAAAAGGAAGCCCAGATCAAGTCCAAGCTCAACACCTCGACGGTGGACATGACGCCGATGGAGATGGTGAAGACGGGCTCGTTCTGGATGATCTACTTCATGATGACCCTGCTCGCCTTCGGCGGCCTGGTGGTCACTGCCCAACTCAACCCCATGGCAGTTTCCTACAAGGTCGACAAGGTGATCATTTTCGGCGGCATGACGGCGCTGGTGCTGGCCATCGAGGTGGACCGCGTCCTCAACGGGATGACGCGCCCCTTCTGGGGGTGGGTCTCGGACCACATCGGCCGCGAGAACACCATGTTCATCGCTTTCAGCTTGGAAGCGATGGCGGTGTTCGCGCTGCTGCAACTGATCCACCGGCCGCTGATGTTCATCGCCTTGTCCGGCCTGTGCTTCTTCGCCTGGGGCGAGATCTTCTCGCTGTTCCCGGCGATCACCGGTGACCTGTTCGGCAAGAAATGGGCGACCACGAACTACGGCATCGTGTACACGGCCAAAGGACTGGCCTCGATCTTCGCCGGACCGGGCGCAGCGTGGATGTTCTCCAAGACCGGCTCGTGGACCAAGGTCTTCTGGGCCATGATCTGTTGCGATCTGATCGCAGCCTTCGCCGCGTTGCTGTGGCTCAAGCCGGTGGCGAAGCGCACCGTCGCGCGGTCGGAGGCAACGTCGCAGGCCCGGATCCCAGCGGCCGGCAGCGCGGCGCAGGGCGTGGCGTAAAGTGCCCACAACATCCGGTTGGCGCGGGGGAGGGATAGCGGTGGCTCACTCCCGGGTCCGCTCGGGGCCACGGCTGAACCGGCGGAGTATTTTGGGCGCGGAGTGTCCGTGGAGCACGACGCGCGCAGTCTTCCCCTTACCCTCCAGCGCCGAATCGTGGCACATAGCTACACTCTTGCAGACTCATGCCCTTCGTTACTGTTCATACGCGATCATAGTTCGGCACTCGATTCGATCACGGAGGGATGATGAGACGAAATGCTGCAATCCTGGCCGGCACTGCGCTGACGGTGTTGGCAAGCCTGCTCGCTTTTGGCGAGCAGAAATCCGCGTCAAAGCACACCCCATCCGCTTCCAGCGCAGGCAAGCACTACACGCTGGCCGCGACCAAGGACAACATCCAGTGGGGATGGCTCGATTCGAACGAGCCCCCAAAGCTGACCATCAAGTCCGGGGACACAGTCTCGGTCGAGACCTGGTACCACGCGCTCGACCAGATCAAGCCGTCTTCCGATGGCAAAGGTCCGGACATGGACGAGCTGGTCCGCTTGCGCAAGGCGAACCCCGGCGGCGGACCTCACTCGATCACCGGCCCGATCTATGTCGAGGAGGCTGAACCGGGAGACACCCTCGAGATCCGCATCCTCAAGATTGTCCCCAAGGAGTTCGGCCAGAACTACAACCTTCCGGGCAAGGATTTTCCGACCGTTGGCCTGCTGGCGGCCGATTTTCCCGAGGGCTTTGTCCGCTACTACAAATTCGACCTCAAGAACATGCAAACCGAATTCAAGCCGGGCATCATGGTGGACCTGAAGCCATTCCCGGGCATACTGGCGGTCGGGGTCGATCCGAACGAGCCCAAGGAGAAGGCGGGCCCGCCCATCCACGACGCCAAGGGCCGCACCAGCACCCTGCGTCCCTGGAAGAACGGCTCCAACATGGATCTGAACGAGCTCCAGGCCGGCTCGACGATCTACCTCCCCGTGCTGCTCAAAGGGGGGTTGATCTGGATAGGGGACGCGCATTGCCGGCAAGGCAACGGCGAGGTCAACCTGGAAGCCATCGAGTGCGCCTACAAAGAGATCGAGGTCCAGCCCATCCTGCACAAAGGGATGAAGACGGACTGGCCGTGGGCAGAGACCAAGTCGGATTGGATCTTCGTGGGCTTCGACGAAGACTTGACGGAGGCGATGAAGATCGCGGTGCGCAACACCATCAACTGGCTGTCCACCCAGACGATGGTCCCGATGAGTCGCAGCGAGGCGTATGCGCTGACCTCGATCGTCGGCGATTGCCGCGTCACCCAGATGGTGGACATCCGCAAGGGCGTCCACTGCATGGTGCCGAAGTCGATCTTCGTGCAGGCCCCGGCCCATGCAAAAGGCGAAAAGACGAAGGCCAAGCCTGCGGCGAAAAAGGAATAATGCGCTCGGCTGGTTTCTGGTAAACCTAACGCTTGCACCTGACCCAAGCCATCGTCCTGTTTTTCGCCGGGCTGGTGGCGGGAACGCTCAACGCCATCGCGGGGGGAGGGAGCTTCATCTCCTTCCCCACGCTGCTGCTGACGGGCGTGCCGCCGGTGGAGGCGAACGCGACCAACACCGTCGGCCTGTGGCCGGGTCTGGCGGCCAGCGGCTTCGCCTATTTCCGCCTGCTCAAAGTGCCGGCCCGCCTCCTGCTTCCGCTGCTGGTCACCAGCGCGGTGGGCGGCCTGGTGGGCGCATTGCTCCTGGTCAAGACGCCGCAGCACACCTTCCAGCGCCTGATCCCGTGGCTGCTGCTGTTCGCCACGCTCCTGTTCATCTTCGGCAACCGCATCCGCGCCCTGGTGGGAAAGGCCGCCACCGTGGACGATCTGCGGCAGACCTCAGCGGCGGCGATCACCGCGGTTTCCTTCGCCAACCTGCTGGTCGGTATCTACGGGGGCTACTTCGGCGGCGGCATCGGGTTCATGGCCCTGGCCATGCTCGCGGCGCTGGGCATGCACGACATGCACGGCATGAATGCCCTGCGGACGGTGACCGCAGCCGTCATCAATGCCACCGCCGTCATCACCTTCATCGTGGCGGGTGCGGTCTTCTGGCCGCAGTGCGGGATGATGATCGCGGGCGCCCTCTCCGGCGGGTGGTTCGGGGCGAAATTCACCCAGAAGGCCGATCCCAGGAAGGTGCGGTACTTCATCATCGCCGTGGGCATCATCATGACGGCCTATTTCTTCGTGACCCTGAAGTAGCGACCTGCGGACGAGGTGGATCCCCTTTTTGCTTCCGGATCGGAACAGTCATACAATCCTGTGCACGATCCCTTATCCCGGTTTCAAGAACATTCCTGCGAGGTGGGTTGTGAAACTGCGAGTCGTTCTGGTGGTTCTGTTCCTGGTGGTCCTGGTGCAGGCAGCGTCGAAATCAACTGACTTTGCCGGAAGATGGAAGTTCATCGCGGAAAAGAGCACTGGTGGAAAATACTTCCCGCCCGACACCACCCTGGTCGTGAGGCAGGCCGGCTCCCTTATCTATTTTGAATACTGGGCGAACAACCACTTGTTTGAGAGGGACGAGTTCCGCACCGACGGCAAGCAGGAGAAGTTGTACGCCAACGCGAATGAGACCGCCTATGCGGACGGTCGCTTGCGCAAGAACGAACTCCAGATCACTACGCACCACATCATGGAGAGCGAGATCGGCTCCAAGTCGTTCAACGAAGTCGATCGCTGGATTCTCTCCGAGGACGGCAAAACGCTGACTGGAAAGCCGTCGGACGGGAAAGTCGTGGTGTTCCGCCGCGAGGAGGCGAGCCCGGCCGCCGCACCGGCGAACCCGCCCGCCGCACCGGTGAACCCGCCGGCTGCCAAGAAGTAAGTCAGTCCGGAATCCGCATTGGAGCGCCCGATTGGGGCGCCTCCCCGCCTGTGCTAACCTGTGATCGCGCCTCTCCGGCCGGGATGGCGGAACTGGCAGACGCAGCGGACTCAAAATCCGCCGGCCTTCGGGCCATGGGGGTTCAATTCCCCCTCCCGGCACCAGCTGTTTCGCGACGTCTCCTTCGTTTCAAAATCCGCACAAACAAGCTTTCCGATTGCCGCTCCAGCCGTCCAACGGAACGAATGGCATTCCGTTGTCGTACTGAATAACAGGACGGCATGAGACCCGCGTGATCTTCAAAGACCTTCTCCGCGACACCTTCCGAACGCTCTGGGCGCACAAGCTGCGCACGGTGCTGACCATGTTCGGCATCGGCTGGGGGATCGTCTCCATCACGCTGATGGTGGCGGCGGGCGAAGGGCTGCGCGTGGGGCAGCGCAAAGCGGCCGAGGGGTTCGGCAAGAACATCATGATCGTGTTCGCGGGCAAGACCAGCATGGACGCCGGGGGTATTCGCGCCGGGCGCCAGTTGTGGTGGCTGCGCCGCGATTACGAGACCATCCAGAGGGAAGCCACCGACTGCCAGGATGTGATCCCCGAGCTGGGCCAGGGCAACATCCGCATCCAGAGCCTGTACGCCAACGCCGCCCTGACCATCGCCGGCTCCATGCCCGAGTTCGCCGACATCCGCAGCATTCCCATCGGCGAGGGCCGCTTCTACAACCAGGAGGACAACCTCGGGGCGCGCAACGTAGCTATCCTGGGCAGCGACGCCAAGGACCAGCTCTTCCAGGGACGCAAGGCGCTCGGCGAGACGATCTGGCTGAATTCTCATCCCTACGCCGTCATCGGCGTGATGCGGAAGAAAGATCAGGACTCCAGCTATGACGGCCGCGACATCAACAAAGTCTTCATCCCCTTCAACGCCATCATTCGCGATTTCCCCAACCCTCCCCCCTACCCGGCCGACAGCGTGGACCGCCTTCTGGTGACGCCCAAATCGCTGGTCCAGCACGAGGCTTGCAAGCTGGAAGTCCGCAAGGTGCTGGCGCGCCTGCACAACTTCAATCCGGAAGATAAAGAGGCGGCGCAGATCTGGGACACGGTCGAAGAAGCCAAGGCCTTCGCCGCCATGACCGACGGCATGAAGTACTTCCTGGGCGCGATGGGCGTCACCACGCTGTTCCTCGGAGGTCTGGGAGTGATGAACGTCATGCTGGTGGCGGTGCGGGAGCGCACCCGCGAGATCGGCGTGCGCAAGGCCGTCGGCGCCACCCGGCGCTCCATCGTCGGCCAATTCTTCGTCGAGACCCTGCTGGTGGTGTTCGCCAGTGGCGGGGTCGGATTGGCTTTTGCGTACGGCGTGTGCGCGCTGGTGAACCTGATTCCCATGCCGCAGTTCTTCGCGGGACTGCTGCCGACGTGGCAGGTGGGAGTGCTTTCGTTCGTGCTGCTCGGCACCATCGCGGTGCTCTCGGCGCTGTATCCAGCGACGCGCGCCGCTTCGGTGGACCCCATCGAAGCGCTGCGCTACGAGGCGGGAGGCTGATGATGTGGCGTGAGCTCCTGACCCAGGCCTGGGTGGCGCTGCGGCGCAGCCCCACGCGCAGCTTGCTCACCATGCTCGGGATCGTGTGGGGGATCGTGGCGGTCACGCTGTTGATCGCCTACGGCGGAGGCTTCCGCACGGTGCTGGTGCGCAGCTTCGAAAAATTCGGCAAGAGCGTGGTCATCGCCTGGCCGGGGCAGACCAGCGAGCAGCCCGGCGGCGAGCGCGCCGGCCGCGTGGTCCGCTTCGAACAGGCGGACGTGGACTTCATCAAGGCAACTTCGCCACTGGTGAAGCAGGCCTGCCTGGAGACGGTGAAGTGGACCGACATCTCCTATGGCGACCGCCTGGCCAACGTGCCCATCCGCGGCGTCTGTCCGGAGTACGGCGAGATGCGCAACGAGTTGCCCAGCCAGGGCCGCTGGATCACCTCCGCCGACGGCATCGAGCGCCGCCGCGTGGTTTTCCTCGGCGGACGTCTCTACAGGCAACTCTTCGGCACCAAGCCGCCGGTGGGCGAGGAAGTCCACATCATGGGCGTACGATTCACCGTGGTGGGCGTCATGGACCGCAAGTTGCAACTGTCGAACTACTTCGGCCCCGACGACAAGTCGGCGTTCATCCCCTATTCGGCGGCGGCGGACCTGTGGGACGCCAAGTACGGCCGCGTGATCGTGTTCACGCCGGTGGCGCCGCAGTTCGAGAAGAAAGCCATGGACCAGATGCGCGCTGCCGTGGCCACGCGCCAGGGCTGGTCCCCCACCGACCGCCGCGCCATCCAGATGTTCGGCCGCGAGGAGTTCCGCCCGGTCATCGACGGCATCACCATCGGCCTCGAGGTGTTGCTGACCTTCATCGGCGCGCTGACGCTGGGCATCGGCGGTGTGGGCGTGATGAACATCATGCTGGTTTCGGTGGACGAGCGCATCCGCGAGATCGGCCTGCGCCGCGCCCTGGGCGCACGCCGCTGGCACATCCGCGCCCAGTTCCTGGCCGAAGCGCTGCTGCTGATGCTGCTGGGCGGCATTGTCGGCATCCTGCTGTCGTACCTGATTTCCGCCCTTGTGGGCACGCTGCCCATGCTGGGCGCGCTTTTCAAGGACGACTCCGGCGCCGGCGACATCCGGCTGCACATTTCGGCGCAAACCGTGCTCATCTCCAGCGGCGTGCTGCTGCTGGTCGGTCTGATCAGCGGCATGGTGCCCGCAATTCGTGCGTCGAAGCTCGATCCGGTGACCGCGTTGCGATATGAGTAGCCGCGCCCCAATCTGATTGGTTGAAACAGAAGGGGTGGAGCAGGGCTTCAGCCCTGCAGTCGATGCAGTCTAGATTCAGTGGCTTTAGCCACTGAGGTACCTCAGCGGCTGAAGCCGTCCCGCTTTTTGTAGCCGGGATGCAGGCCTAAAGGCCTGCTCCACCCCGCCTACCCCCTCCCCCTCATCAATTGAAACAAAGGAGTTAGCTCTTGATATCAAGGGGACCAGGAGTCAGGAGTCGGGAGTCAGGAGTCGGCGAAGGCGCCTAATTTTTCAAAGAACGGCGGCTGCGCGGGGCAGCGGGCGGGCGCGAGGCCCGCTGGGAACAAAGGATCCTTCGCCAAGGGCTCAGGATTTCGCCTGCGGGCTCCCGCTACGCTCACGCCCGCAAAGCGGCTCAACATCCAGCGTAGCAGAGTGAACAGATGCGGCTGTGGTGAGGCGGGGCGACTTGTGCTGCGGAATCAGCATCTTGCAGACCAGAAAAATAAAGTTCTTGACATAGCTGAGAGCTATACAAATCCAGATCTTGCCCGCGTCTTTGTTTTCAGAGAGTTGCGGTGGGAGAAAAGACTCACCGCAATACCGCGGAGGAACCCACCCAACGAAACCCGCGTTGGGTGGGGCACCCGCGTTTCACGAAGGATCACGCACCCTGTTGCGCCAAAAGCGGGCGCGACAAGGGTGGGCACCAGGCAGTTTCCCTCAGCGGCTGAAGCCGGATATTTTCGACCTCTCTGACGCAGGCCTTAAGGCCTGCTCCACCCGATCGAAGGGAACACGCTTCCGGGGCGAATGGCCAGCGTCCTTTGTGGTGAGGAGATTTTGCGTCCCTCGCACCCGTCCGGTAATCTCTTCCGCCGGGGGTGCAAATGCGTACGACTCTGGTTCTGACGTTCCTGGTGCTGTTCACAGCCAGCCTGATCGCGGCCGAGGGGAAACAGGTTTCCTACAAGAGCGGCGACGACACCGTGCAGGGCATGCTCTACACGCCGAGCGGCGGCAAGGCACCGTTCCCCGCGCTGGTGGTCATCCACGAGTGGTGGGGCCTGAACGACTGGGTCAAGGAAGAGGCCTCGAAGCTCGCCGACCAGGGATACGTCACCCTGGCCGTGGACCTGTACCGCGGCAAGGTGGCCGACAATCCCGACCTGGCTCATGAACTGATGCGCGGCTTGCCCGAGGACCGCGCCATCCGCGACCTGCTGGCCGCAACCACCTTCCTGCGCTCCCTGAAGCACGTGAATCCCGACAAGATCGGCTCCATCGGATGGTGTTTTGGCGGCGGCATGTCGAACACCCTCGCTTTGAACGATCCCAGGCTGGTGGCGGCGGTCATCAACTACGGCCACCTCGCCACCGACAAGGATTCGCTCTCGAAGATTCACGCCTCGATCCTCGGCATCTTCGGCGGCAAGGACCGCGGTATTCCCGTGGACGACGTCAGGAAGTACGAAGCCACGCTCAAGGAGCTGGGCAAGACCGTGCAGATCGTCATCTATCCGGAGGCGGGACACGCCTTCGAGAATCCCAACAATAAGCAGGGCTACCGCGCCGACGACGCCGCGGACGCGTGGAAGAAGACGGTGGAATTTCTGGCGGCGAAGCTGAAGAAATAGTTGGCATGAAGCAGAAAGCAGGCCGCAGCGGCCATTGTGCTGCCTCCCACCTCTTGCTGACTCTTCCTGCTAAGATTTGCCTGCGGACTGATCCTTGATCGGGCAGACCATCTCGCACTACCACATCCTCAATCGCCTCGGCGGCGGAGGAATGGGAGTGGTCTACGAGGCTGAGGACGTCAAGCTCGGCCGGCGTGTGGCCCTGAAGTTCCTCTCCGAAGATATGGAGCGGGATGGCGCCGCGCTGGAGCGCTTCCAGCGCGAAGCCCGCGCCGCCTCGGCGCTCAACCATCCCAACATCTGCACGATCTACGAGATCGACGAGTACGAGCACCGCCACTTCATGGCGATGGAGCTGCTGGAGGGCGAGTCGCTGGACCGGCTGGTCGCCGGGCGCCCGCTGGCGCTGGATCTGCTGCTCGAGCTGGCCATCCAGATCGCCGAAGCGCTGGACGCGGCCCACGCCAAGGGCATCGTGCACCGCGACATCAAGCCGGGAAACATCTTCATCACGGCGCACAATCGGGCGAAGGTGCTGGACTTCGGTCTGGCCAAGCTGACGCCCAAGGCGGTGGCCGACGTGGTGGGGGCGACGGCCGCGCCCAGCGGCGTCCCCACGATCGCCAGCGAACACCTGACCAGTCCCGGCTCGGCCGTGGGCACGATCGCTTACATGAGTCCGGAGCAGGCGCGCGGCGAGACGCTCGATGCCCGGACCGACCTGTTCTCCTTCGGCTCGGTGCTCTACGAGATGGCGACGGGCGTGCTTCCTTTCAAGGGCACGACCACCGCGGTCATCTTCGACCAGATCCTGAACCGCGATCCGGTGCCGCCGCTGCGGCTGAATCCGGAGCTTCCGCCGGAGCTGGAGAGCATCATCCGCAAGGCGCTGGAGAAGGACCGCGACGTGCGCTACCAGTCGGCGGCGGAGATGCGCGCCGACCTGAAGCGGCTGAAGCGGGACACCGACTCCGGCCGTTCTGCCGTGGTGAGCGGCGCGGTGCGGCGCGACTCCAGCGCCAAGATCATTGCGGCGGAACTGAGGCGCAG
Source organism: Terriglobia bacterium (assembly GCA_020073495.1). Classification (NCBI taxonomy): domain Bacteria; kingdom Pseudomonadati; phylum Acidobacteriota; class Terriglobia; species Terriglobia bacterium. The sequence goes on along the minus strand of JAIQFD010000006.1, from coordinate 99,590 downwards.
CGGCTCGGCGCTGACCGTCGGCACGGGCATCTTCCTCATTGTCGCGGCGGTGATCACATACGGTTTGTACAAGCTGGTCACGGCGCGGAAAACGACGGAAGCACCCGCGGCGACCGCGACAACCGGCGCGCTGAGCTTCCAGAACATGCGGCTGGCGCGTATCACCGACAGCGGCAAGGCGACGCAGGTGGCGATCTCGGGCGACGGCCGCTACATCGTGCACGCCACCGATGAAGGAGGGCAGCAGAGCCTGTGGGTGCGACAGGTGGCCACTGGGAGCAACGTGCAGATCGTTCCGCCGGCCGAAGTGCTGTATAGCGGCGCCACCTTCTCGCCCGACGGCAACTATATCTACTTCGTGCGCTCCGACCGGAAGCAGCAGGCCTATAGCTACTTGATGAAGGTACCGGTGCTGGGCGGCGATGCGCAGCAGATTCGCTTCGACGTGGACACAGCGGTCTCGTTCTCTCCCGACGGGAAGCAGATCGCCTACGAGCGCGGGTTTTTGGAGCGGGGCGAGATCACACTGTACGTCGCCAATGCCGACGGGAGCGGGGAGCGCGCCCTGGCCACCCGGCGCAACCCCAGTTCCTTCACGGGGACTGGCCCCGCGTGGTCGCCGGACGGCAAGGTGATCGCGGCCTCGGTGTTCGAGTTCTCTGGTGGCGGGCTGAGCGGGATCGTTGCGGTCTCGGTCGCGGACGGTTCAATGAAGAAGATCTACACGCACTACGGCGTCATCGGCCGCGTCTCTTGGCTGCCGGATGGGTCCGGCTTGCTGATCGGGGCGATCGACCTGTCCAAGGGACCGCAGGGCCAGATCTGGTATGTGCCGTATCCCGGAGGGACGCCGCAGCGGTTGACCAATGACCTCAACGATTACGACACCTGCTGCGTGAGCCTTACCGCTGACGGCAAGCAACTCGCCGTCATCGAGAACGAGCGCATGCCCAACGTGTGGCTGGGAGCGGCAAAGGACTTGAAGCACATCACCCAGATCACCTCCGGCCGGTCGGACGGGTTTAACGTCTCGTGGCTGCTGGGCAAGATCGTGTACACGAATCGTGCCGGCGAGATCTGGGTGGCGGAGGAAAACGGCAGTAACCCGCGCCGCGTGTCGCCCCCCGACCACATCACGGGCAACGCCGAGGGGTGCGGCGACGGCAAGCACATCCTGTACCAGCGTGCGACGTCGGCCGGCGTGTCGGTTTGGCGCATGGATGCGGATGGCGCCAATCCCACCCAACTCACGCACGACCGCTTAGACCAGTCCATCAGTTGCTCGCCCGACGGCACGTGGACGACTTACGGGTCGATCGATACGGGCAAGTTCAAACATTTCCGGATGCCGGTAATGGGAGGCGAGCCGACCCAGATCAGCTTCGACAACGAAACCGCGACGGGAGGCGCCCCCATCTCGCCGGATGGTAAGGCAATCGCATATCCTATGCTGGAGGGTGAAGGCATCCCCAAGACCATGGGAGTTGTGCGGTCCATGGAGGGCAACAGGCTGATCGCCAAAGGGGAACTTCCGCAGAGCATGGGCGCCGCGCGCTGGGCGCCGGACGGCAAGGCGTTCGACATGGTGCTCACGCGCAATGGAGTCTCGAACATCTTTCGGTTGCCTGTGGGCGCCGGGCTGGACAAGCTGAAGCCGATCACGGATTTCAAAGAGGGACGCATCTACAGCTTCGCCTGGTCCTGGGACGGGAAGAAGATGGTGCTCGGCCGTGGGCCCCAGACCCGCGACGTGGTGCTGATCAGCAATTTCCGCCAGTAGGGCGGGGTGTGAACCCGTGGTTACCGTGCGGTTACTTCGCGGTTACCGAAGATATCTTTACCGGCCCGGGCTGCCGACATAGAGTCGTGCGTGAAGTTAGGCAGTTCCGGGGGAGGGCTGCCGTGGCGTCCTGAGACTTAACCGTCTCAGGGCGCTTTTAATTTGTGGGTCGTGGGTCTACGGTCGTGGGAGGGCCTGAATCGTCTCCGGCTTCCCCGCATCCAATCTTCTGTTAGGATGATGAGTTGCCTGCGCGGCAGCGGCACTCATATCTGGGAGGAGAGATGGCTGGAGCTGGGATGTTTGAAGTAACCGACGAGAATTTCGACCGCGACGTGCTCAAGGCGAGCCAGCCGGTGCTGGTGGATTTCTGGGCCGCGTGGTGCGGACCCTGCAAGGCGATCGCGCCCATCGTGGAAGAGGTCGCGAGCCAGTACAACGGCAAGGTGAAGGTGGGCAAGATGGACGTGGACAAGAACATCGCCACCCCGCAGCGCTACGGCGTGCGCGGCATTCCCACCCTATTGCTGTTCAAGGACGGCAAGGTGGCGGAGCAGATCGTGGGCTACGTCCCCAAAGAGACCATCGAGAAGGCGATCACCAAGGTGCTGTAAGGAAGTACTCAGTACTCGGTACTCAGTACTAAGTTGAAGACGGGCTCAGCGGGCGCTGAGCCCTTTGCTTTGCCCGCGAAAAGCAGGTCCCTCACGGTTGAAGCCGCCCCGGATAATACTGGTCCTTAGTACTTGCGCAGGACGCCGATGACGCGGCCCTGGATCTGCACCGCGGATGCGTGCACCACGATGGGCTGCATGGCGGCGTTGGAAGGCTGGAGGCGGACCTTTTCGCCTTCCTTGTAGATGCGCTTGAGCGTGGTCTCCATGCCATCCACCAGCGCGACCACGATCTCTCCGTTGCGCGCCACGCTGGTTTTTTCCACCAGGATGTAATCTCCGTTCAGAATGGCCTCGTCCTGCATGGAGTCGCCGCGCACCTCGAGCACGAAGACGTCTTTCGACTTGGTGAAGTCGGTGAGGGAAATGGTCTGGGGGTTCTCCATGGCCTCGACCGGCCGTCCGGCGGCGATGCGGCCCAGCAGCGGCAGCTCGGCGTTGGCCGCGGCAGCCATCACCTGCTTCATCTTGCCCTTGGGCGGGAGCAGGTCGATGGAGCGGCTGCGGTTGTAGTCGCGCTTCAGCAGTCCCTTCTTCTCCAGGTTGGTGATGTGCTTGTGCACGGTGGCCAGCGAACTCAGGCCCATCCCGTCGCCGATCTCCTCGAAGGAAGGCGAGTAACCGTGCTTCTGCACGAACTCCGAGATCCAGTCGTACAGTTCACGTTGCCGCTTTGTTAGTGCCATCAGGCGCAGTATGGGCGAAGGAAAGGCGAATGTCAAGAAAGTTCGGCCATCAAACGAACCAGCCGCTCTTGTAAGCCACCCACCAGGCGATGAACACGGCGGGAATAGTTGCCAGCAGCCCCCACAGCAGGGGCAGGTAGATATCCGCAACCACGCTCAAGATCAGGAAGATCAGCCAGAAGATCTTGCGTTCCAACTGCTTCTCCCTAGCGCCCCGGCGCCACGGAGAAATCCATCTTCACGTCTGCCTTATCGGCCTCCGCGGCTTTAAAGAGCTCGCGCGGGGTCAGGTGCATCATGCCGGCGACGAACATGTCGGGCACCACGGCGATGCGGATGTTGAAGGTGTTGACGGTGTCGTTGTAGAACTCGCGGCGGTCGGCGATGGAGTTCTCGATCTCGGTGATGCGCCCCTGGAGCTGCATGAAGCTGGTGTTGGTCTTCAGATCGGGATAGTTCTCGGCCACGGCAAACAGGCCGCGGACGGCGGTGCTGACCGCGGCATCGGCCTGCGCTTTCTGGTCCACGGTGGTGGCGGCGGTGTACATGGAGCGCGCCTTGGCGATGTTCTCGAACGTCGTCTTCTCGAACTGCATGTAGCCCTTGCAGACGTCGAGCAGCTTGCTGAGCTCGTCGTGGCGCTGCTTGAGGAGCACGTCGATGTTCGACCAGGACTTGTCGATGTCGTTCTTGAGCGCCACCAGGCCGTTGTAAATGGTGACGAAGTACCAGACGACCCCCGCGGCGATGAACAGCAGGACGAGCAGCATGATGAACGCCATGGATTTCCTCCTCTAATTCATTCGGAAGTACGTCAGCAGGTACCAGAGGCAGAGAGCGCTCAGCACCGGCCCGCCGAAAATGTACAGGGACGACCGCGTCGACAGGTCAGAGACTATCTCTTTTTGACTGCGCCAGGAAATGTAAAACGCGGGGTTATTGCTGCCCTTGCAGAGGACCGTCGGACACTTATCTGGGAAAGGCTCCTCCTCGGGGGCGACCGCGAAATGATCGAGCCCGGGCACGGCTCTTGGCGGTTGCTTGGCGTCCGTTTGCGCCTGGGCGCCGGCAGGATCAGCGATGGCCTGCGGGAATGACGTGCCCATGACCGTGGCTGCGGCTGCGGCCAGCGCGGGGTCCTGCGCTGCAACGGCCGCCAGCGCGGCGGGTTGGGTGCGAGCCTCCGCTGCCTGGGGAGAAGCCGCCTGCGCGGCCGCGGCTTGTTGCGCGCGCTTTGCCTCCATTTTGCGATCAAAGTCGGTGAGATGGACTTCGCTCGCCTGGCCCGCAGGGCCGAATGTCGCCTGGGTCGGGCGCTGCACGCTGACGTTGAATCTCAGATTGGCGAGGTTCAGGAGAGAGCCAGCCAGGCCGGCGCGTCCGCCTCCCAGGTCGAGGTCTGCGATTTCCGGTCCCCCCGGTGAAGTCGGCATCGGCTTCATCTGGGGCGACAGGCCGGAGTTGGTGGCCAGCGTGCCCAGAACGTAGAGGGCATTGCGCGGCTTCAGGCAGTACTCCTCGACGCGGACGTTGTCGTCCAGCGCCACGCCGTTTCGGCCGGCGAATTCCGCCACCCTGGGCGGCACGCTGAGTCCGGCGAACATGGAGCGGCTGTACTCCGCCTTGAAATCGCAGTGGATATCCATCTCAGCGCCGTTGGGGTCCACGAGCACCATGCCGGTCTCGTCCTTCATAAAGAAGGGGACGTGGAATCGCTCGTCGATCTTCTGCTCCCAGTGCCGGTTCTTGCCCGATCCGACCTCCTTCCAGACGGCAGTGCGGTAGTAGAAGCAGGGTCGCTGGGTGATCGGCGAAGTGATGGTGTTGGGACCGACAGCCAGCCCCGTCAGTTCGACCAACCCGATGGCGGCGCTGCGCACCTTGGCTGTGGGAGTATCGAGGATCAGGCGCTTGCGCTGCAGGACGCGGAAGCCCCGGATGAAGAGCGCGATGCCGATCACGAAGCCGATGGCGGCGTAGAGGACCGTCTTGCCATCGTCCGACGAGGACAGCCAGAGCGCGACATGTGGGAATGGCAGCATGGACTGCGGGTCGCCGCGGGAATCATATCGCCGCAAGGCGGGATTTCGAGTGACCAAAGCGATGGTCGGAATACGGCAAATCACCTAGGATGCTGTTACGCGCATCCCTGCGAGGATCTCCTCCACGGCATTGATGGCGCGGTCGATCTCCTCGTCTTTGGTGTAGAAGTGCGGCGACATGCGCACCCCGGCTTTCGGCCGGTAATCCACCAGGATGTCGCGTTTGAGCAGTTCCTGGCAGACCTGCGGCGCATTGGGCATGTCGATGGAGACTGTGCCGCCGCGGCGCTCGGGATCGCGCGGCGTGTTCACCCCCCAGCCGCGCTGCTCGGCCATGGCGATGAGCTTCGAGGTCTGCCGCTTCGACTTCTCGCGGATGCGCTCCACCCCGATCTCGCGGATGATCTTCAATCCCGGCCGGCAGGCGTAGAGGGCGGGGATGTGCGTGGTGCCGTTCATGAAGCGGAAGGGAGGGTCGGCGTATTCGATGGGGCCGGTGGCGAAAGCGAAGGAGTTCTTGTGCGCGAACCAGCCGGTCAGCTTGGGCTCGAGCTTCCTGCCGAGGTCCGGCCGCACGTAGAGATAGCCGACACCCGGGCCGCCGCACAGCCACTTGAGCACGCCGCCGGTGGCGAAATCGGTGTTCAGCGCCTGCACGTCCACGGGAACGGAGCCGACGGACTGGAAGGCGTCGAGCACGACGAGCGCGCCGACCTTGTGCGCCTTCTCGATGATGGCCTTCGCGTCCTGGAGGTAGGAGCTGCGGAAAATGACGTGCGAGATGGGCACGAGCAGCGTCTGGTCGTCGATGGCGTCGAGCAAACGCTGGAGCGGGACGGTGACGCCGTCGTCGGTCTTGACCATGTGCACGCGGGCTCCGCGCGAGCGCTGCGCCTCCCAGAAATACATGATGGAGGGAAAATTCAGGTCGTCGTACACGATCTTGTTGCGCTTGCCGCTGAAATCGAAGCAGGAAGCGACGATGGCTTCGGTGGTGGTCACATTCTGGTGCACCGAGACCGAGCTCTTGGGCGCGTTGAAGATGGCGCCGATCTCGTCGCCAACCTCGACCGCGAGCATCCACCAGGCTTCTTCCCAGGCGCGAACGCCGCGCTCTGCCCAGCTATCGGCGTACGACTTCATGGCGTCGTAGACGCCGCGGGGCATCGCGCCCAGCGAGTTGCTGATGAGGTAGGTGGTGTGCTCCAGGATGGGGAACTCGGAGCGGTAGCGAAGCAGGTCGTCGGCCATGGGGGACATTGTAGTGGCCGTTAGTCGCTCGTCGCTAGTCGCTCGCGAATGCCGGGTGCGACGAGCAGGTACGCGATAGAAAGGATGACGAGGTAGACGACGCCGCTGACCACCGTCACCGGCGATGCGCCCCAGGTGGTCAGCAGCGAGATGACGATGGCGGCTAATCCGGCAGCGGAGAGCCAGGCGCCGCCGGGCGAGCGCATGGGCAACGCCGCGAGCTGCTCCGCGCCGAGGCGGCGGCGGAAGACCACGTGTGCCGCCAGCGCCACCAGCCAGGCCAGCATCGCGCCGAACAGGGCTGCGCCGAGAATGTACACGAACGCGTCTTTGGGCGCCCAGCGTTCCAGCACCAGCGCCACGATGATCCCGAAGGAAGAGACCAGCAGGGCATTCATCGGCGTACCCGAGTGGTTCAGGCGCCCCATGGCCGCCGGCGCGCATCCCCCGCGCGCCAGCGAGAAGAGCATGCGGGAATCCACGTACAGGCTGGCGTTGGCGCCGGAAAGCGCGGCGGTCAATACCACGAAGTTCATCACGTGCCCGGCGGCGGGCAGGCCCACGTGTTTGAAGACGGTGACGAACGGGCTCTCGGTCACGCCTGCGCCGTCCCAGGGCATGATCCCGACCAGCACCACGATGGATCCCAGATAGACGAAGGCCAGCAGGAAGAAGGCGATGCGCATGGCCCGGCCGACGTCTCGTCCGGAGCGCGACTCGCCCGAGCTGATGGCCACCATCTCCACGCCGGCGAAGGTGAACAACGCGAAAGCCATGGCGTACATGGGCGCAGCGTGGCCCCTGGGGAAGAAGCCCCCATTGGCGGCGTACTGCGGCGCGAGATGCCCGGTGAGCAGCAGCACACCTCCGAGGGCGACGAAGGCGATCATGGTGACCACCTTCACCATGGCGAACCAGTATTCGAACCAACCGTATCGGCCGACACTCATCAGGTTCACCGCCAGTAGCGCGGCGGCGAAGATGCAGATCCAGACGATGGCCGGCACGCCGGGCAGCCACTGGTTCATGTACGTCGCGGAGGCCACCATCTCGCCGCCGATGGCCATGGCGATGGCGATCCAAAAGCCGGATCGGGAGACGAAGCCGGCCCAGTGGTTGAGGTAGATTTCGGCGTAAACCCCGAATGATCCGGCGGCGGGATGCACGCTGGCCAACTCGCCCATGGCCATGGCGACGGTATACGCGATGAGGGCGGCGAGCGCGAAGCTCAAGATCACCGCCGGGCCCGCGATCTGGATGGCGGCCGCCGATCCCAGCAGCAGGCCGGTGCCGATCGAGCCTCCGACCCCCACCATGGCCATCTGCCCGGCGCCCAATTGCCGGCGCAGCCCGCGTTCGTTGGCGACCTGGTTGTCCGCGGATTCCCCCACGGCGGCAGCTATATCAGAACGGCGGGTGGCTGTCACGCCGTGGGATCCGTGGCCGGCCGGACTAAGACCAATGATTGCAGGTGAGTAAACCTCCGTTTGCTGGCGGCTTGCAGTTACGCATACAATTACGCACGCTGCGGGATATTGAGCTTCCACCGGCCATGGCAGACCTTCAAAAACGTCTGGAAAAAGCCGAGAAGTATCTCCAGAAGGGCAAACAGAAAGACGCTCTCGAAGAATACCTGGAGATCCTCGAAGAAGACCCGAATAACGATTCGGTCCGCCAGACTGCGGCTGATCTCTGCATCTCCCTGAACCAGACGGAGCAGGCGATCGAACTGCTCGCGGTGAGCTACGACCGCCTGGCCCAGATCGGTGACGTGGGGAAGGCCGCCATCACTTATAAGAAACTGGCGCGCCTGACCACGCCGACCGTGGAGCAGATGGCGCGCTACGCCCAGCTGATCGAGAAGAAGGACAAGAGGGAAGCCCTGGACACTTATCACCAGGCGGTCGAAGGCTTCCTCGGCAAAGGCCGCAAGGCTGATGCCTTTAAGGCGCTGCAACGGGTGGTCCTCCTGGAACCGTCACTCACCAATTACCAGCGCCAGGGGGAGATCGCTTCGGAACTGGGCGACGGCAAGACTGCCGCAACTGCCTTTCTCCAGGCCGGGAACCTGGTGCAGCAGGAAGGCAAGGATCCGCGCGAGTGCTACGAACGCGCCAACGCTCTGGATGGATCGAACGCCGACGCCGCCTTGGCCCTGGGCCGGACGCTGCTGGCGCAGAAGCAATCCGACCGGGCGGTCACGGTCCTCAGTCCGTTCGCCACCGGCCCTGAGCCGCGCATCGACATCTGCGAGACGTATGGCCGGACGCTCCTGGCGGCACGGAGGCCGCTCGACGCTGAGCCGTACATCTGGGCGCTCTACGAGCGCGACTCCAAGCAGGCCGACGAAGTGGCCAGGCTGATCGGCGCCATGCTCGACACCGAGCATGGCGATAAGGCTCTGGCGGCCGCTCACCGTCTGGAGGAGCACGAGGTCAAGCGCAATCGGCGTCGCGAGTTCGTCGCCCTGCTGAAGGACCTGGTGGTTGACAAGCATCCGGTCGGCTTCGAGTTTCTGGAATACATGGTGGAGATGTACAACTCCACCAATCGGGAGCACGACTACAGCGACGCTCTGCTGAAGCTGTTCGAACTGTATTTCGCTGCCGGCAATTTCCTGAAGGCCGCTGACTCGCTGGATCGTGCGGCCGAGGTGGACCCCTACGAGCCCGGTCACCACAAGCGCATGGAGATGCTGCGCGGCAAGATCGAGACCAGCCGGTTCAACGCCATCGCCGGGCGGCTGAAGATCGCGGGCGGGGTGGACGAGCAGCAGGAGGAGAAGCCGGTCGAGGAGAAAGAGCCCACCGTCCTCGAGGACTTCATGCTCCAGGCCGAGATCTTCCTGCAATACTCGATGCGCTCGAAGGCCCTGGAGCGCATCGAGCGCATCGCCAAGCTGTTCCCGCGCGAGGAAGAGAAGAACGAAAAGCTCCACCTGCTGTACGCGAACGCGGGATTCGTCCCGAAGTACGCGGACACCCCCCCGGTGCCGCAGGTGACGGGGTCCATACCGGTGCCGGTCGTGACCGGATCCATTCCCGCGCCATCGGCTGCCGCGGCGCAGGCGATGGCCAACGAGAGCGCGGTGGACAACATCTCCCGCGTCACCGAGATCACGCGCAACATCTACCGCCAGGGCAACGTGAAGAGCGTACTGTTCACCTGCGTGAACGACGTCGGGCGCCACTGGAGCGCCAGCCGCTGCGTGGCCGGATTGTGCACGCCGGGCAAGCCGCCCTCGGCCGCGCTGGAGTATTGCAGCACCAGCGTCAAGCAGTCGGAGGTGATGGCGCTGGTCAAGCTGATCAACACTCTGCAGGGGAAGCTGGTTACGGACGGAGTGGTCGCGATCGGCAACACGCGCTCGACCAACGACCCCGCATCGGCCTACATCGCTTCGCTTGGCATCCAGTCGGTGCTCGCGGTGCCGCTGATGGACGGCGACGAACACGTCGGCATCCTCATCCTGGAGCAGTGCGACCGCCCGCGCGAGTGGCGCCAGACCGACATCGTGGTGCTCAAGACCATCGCCGACCAGACCCAACAGGCGGTGCAAAACGCGAAGCTGCGCAGCCTGATGAAGACCCTGGCTGTCACCGACGAAAAATCCGGACTGCTGAAACGGTCTTCTTATCTTGACGTCATGCTCTCCGAAACGCGGCGTGCACTGCAGCAGAATTCGACCTGCACGGTCATGCTGCTGCATTTCGGCAAGCCGGCCGCCATGGTCAAGGAGGTGGGCGAGACCGCCGTGGAGAATCTGATGCAGACCATCGGGCAGTCCGTCTGCTCGCACATCCGGCAGAACGATGTCGCGGTGCACTACGAGCTAACCACCATCGCAGTGGTCCTCGCGGACACCAGCGAGAAGAACGCCTTCTTCGTGGTGGACAAGCTGCGCAAGGTGATGAACGGGACCAAGCTCCCCGGCACCAACCGCGAGGTCGTGATGACGGTCGGGATCGCGGAAGCCGTAGTGCAACAGAAATTCGACCCCATCGACATCGTCACCGAGGTCATCAACCGCGCCGATACCGCGCTGGAGGTCGCCAAGACCGAGGGCGGGGGCAAGGCCCAATCGCTGGCGCCGCAGTACGAGACCGCCGCCGCGGCCGCCAGCTAGCTCCGTCCCCCATGTCCTGGATTCCGCTTTGCAGTAGGCGTATGCTGCGCTTGACTGTCCGGAGGTGGCCCATGCCGGATCACAATCGCGCCAAGCAACGTCCTCGTCCTGCCTGTCCCAGTTGCGGTTCCTCCCTCGGCGTGGTGCGTGTCGCCTATGGTTCCCACACCACCGATACGGCGGAGAGCATCAATCTCCGCGACGCCGATCTGGTCGGTGTCATGAAGGAAGAAGCGCCACACTGGTTTTGCGAAGAGTGCCAGACCCACTTCGGCAAGATCACCGATGCGGCCTGAATTTGGAAAGTTGAATCTGTGATTTGTAAAGTGCTGCGGCTGTCGGTGCCGATCGCTGCTTCCTACTTACTTTGCAAATTACAAATCGCAGATTACAAATCACCCAACTCCTTCTGATAAACTCATCCGTTTCGCACCACCGCACCTTTCCTGTCTGTCAGAGGCCCATGCTGAAACCATCCGACATCGCCATCGTGAACGGAGCGCGCACGCCCATGGGCCGCTACGGCGGCAAGCTGCGCGATTTCACCGCCCAGGAACTCGGGGCCGTCGCCGGCAAGGAAGCCATCCGGCGCGCCGGAGTGGAAGCCAGAGAGATCGACCACGCCGTCTTCGGCAACGCGCAGCAGACCTCGGGTGACGCGCTCTACGGGGCGCGCCACGTGGCGCTGAAGGCGGGTCTGCCCGTCGAGACACCCGCGCTCACCGTCAACCGACTGTGCGGCTCGGGTATGCAGGCCATCGTCTCGGCGGCGCAGATGATCCAGCTCGGCGAAGCGAAGACTGTGCTGGCCGGCGGCATGGAGAGCATGTCCATGGCGCCGCACGTCGTCCGCGGCGCGCGCTGGGGCTTCGGCCTGGGTGAAGGCAAGCTCGAAGACTCGCTGATGGTGGCGCTGCTCGACACCCAGTGCGGCCTCTACATGGCGCAGACGGCGGAACTCTACGGCGACCAGCAGGGCATCACGCGGCAGGCGATGGACGAGTTCTCCTTGCGTTCACAGAAGCTCGCCGCGGACGCGCAGAAATCGTGCCGCCTGAAAGAGGAGATCACGCCGGTGCCGCTCAGGAACCGCAAGCGCGAGCCGACGGGCGAGATGTTTGAGCAGGACGACCACCTCCGTCCCGAGACCACTATGGATGGGCTGGCGAAGCTCAAGCCCGCATTCGGCAAGAACATCACCGCCGGCAACGCCAGCGGCATTGTGGACGGCGGCGCGGCAGTGGTCCTGATGCCTCTGGCCGACGCCGAGAAACGCGGACTCAAGCCGATGGGACGGCTGGTGAGCTGGGGCATTGCGGGCGTGGATCCGAAGATCATGGGCCAGGGGCCGGTGCCGTCGTCGAAGATCGCTCTCCAGAAAGCCGGGCTGAAGCTCGAGGACATCGATCTGATCGAGGTCAACGAGGCCTTCGCAGCGCAGTACCTTGCGGTCGAGAAAGAGCTCGGGCTGGATAGAAATAAGGTGAACGTGAACGGCGGAGCGATCGCGCTGGGGCACCCGCTGGGCGCCACCGGCACGCGCCTGGTGCTGACTCTTCTTTATGAGCTGCGCCGGCGCAAGGGTAAGTACGGCTTGGCCACCGCCTGCATCGGCGGGGGCCAAGGGATCGCAGTGATCGTGGAGAACTTGCAACGCTAGGGTCTCTTTTCTTGACATCCCGAGCGAAGCGAGGGATGTCATAAAAGACGGAAATCATTGGAGCATTCAATATGGCCATTAAGAAAGTTGGTGTTCTGGGCTGTGGGTTGATGGGCTCGGGAATCGCGCAGGTGACCGCCACGGCGGGTTACGAAGTCATCTCGCTCGAGGCCGAACAGCGCTTCATCGACAAGGGCTTTGCCGGGATCGAGAAGTCGTTGGCCAAGTTCGCGGAAAAAGGCAAGCTCAAGGACACGCCCGAAACGATCCGCGCCCGCCTTAAGGGCACACTCAGGAAGGAAGATCTGGCCGACTGCGATCTGATCATCGAAGCCATCATCGAGAACCTCGAAGAGAAGAAGAAGATGTACGCGGCGCTGGACGCAATCGTGAAGAAGGAGGCGATCTTCGCCTCTAACACCTCGTCCATCTCCATCACTGAGTTGATGGCGGCGACCAAGCGGCAGGATCGCTTTGTCGGGCTACACTTCTTCAACCCCGTGCCGCTGATGCAGTTGGTCGAAGTGGTCCGCACCATCACCACCGACCCCGCAGTGTTCGAGCAGGCGTACGCATTCGCCCAGAGCGTGGGCAAGACGCCGGTGCGCACATCGGATAAGACCGGCTTCATCGTCAACCGGCTGCTGGTGCCGTACCTGCTCGATGCCATCCGCGCCTACGAAGAGGGTGTCGGCTCGATCACCGACATCGACCTGGCGATGAAGCTGGGCTGCGGCTACCCCATGGGCCCATTCACGCTGCTCGATTTCGTCGGCCTCGACACCACCTACTACATCACCCACGTCATGTTCGACGAGTTCAAGGAGCGGCGCTTCGCCTCGCCGCCGCTGCTCAAGCGCATGATCATGGCGGGCTGGTACGGCAAGAAGTCGGGCAAGGGCTTTTACGACTGGTCCAATCCGGAGAAGCCCGCGCCTCAGGACGCCGCGCTACAAGGGCTAGCATCGGCGGAGAAGATCAAAACTGTATAACTAGCGACCGAGGTCATTATGTCTTCTGCGACTATTACGCAAACCTACGAGAACCTGAAGTTCGACAAGAGGGACCAAATCGCGTATGTCACCATCGCGCGGCCCAAGGTCCTGAACGCGCTGAACGCGGCAACCATGGAAGAGCTGCGGCGCGTCTTTACCGCACTGAAAGATGACACCGAGGTTCGCGTCGTCATCCTGACCGGGGAGGGCGAGAAGTCGTTCGTCGCCGGCGCCGACGTCAACGAGCTCGCGGTCAAGGACGTGATCGAAGCCAAGGAATACACGCACCGCGGCCAGGCTGTGCTCGACCTGATCGAGAACCTGGGCAAGCCGGTGATCGCGTGCGTCAATGGATTCGCGCTGGGCGGCGGATGCGAACTGGCCCTGGCGTGCACCATGCGCCTGGCCAGCGAAAACGCCAAGCTCGGCCAGCCCGAGGTGAAGCTGGGCATCATCCCCGGCTACGGCGGGAGCCAGCGGCTATCACGCCTGGTGGGAAAAGGCCTCGCGTTCCAGATCCTGCTGACCGGCGACATGATCTCGGCACAGGAAGCGCACCGCATCGGGCTGGTGAACGAGGTGGTCCCGGCGGCAGAGCTCATCCCGCGCGCCGAAGCCATCGCCAAGAAGATCATTGCCAACGCCCCGCTAGCCATCCAGTACTGCATGGAGGCGGTGCACAAGGGCATGGAGATGACCCTCGCCGAGGGCCTGTACCTGGAGGCCACGCTGTTCGGCGTCTGCTGCGCCACCGAAGACAAGAAGGAAGGCACCCGGGCGTTTTTGGAAAAGCGCGCGGCCAACTTCAAGGGAAAATAGAAGAGAAACTACGGAGGCACGGAGATACGGAGGTTTTCTGATAGGTTTTCTCCGTGCCTCAGTGTCTCCGTGGTTTGGTTTTCTGATGATTCGATCCATCCACAAATTGCTGGTCGCAGCCAACGAGAAGGAGTTCTCTGCGCTGGTGGACTTTTTCGACTCGCTGGGGCTCACCCGCGGCGAGGCCTGGGACGGCCGGCGTAGCAAGGGCATCAAGCTCGACGCGCGTGAGGCGGGGGTGGAGATCGGCGCCGGCAAAGGCTTTCCCGACGCCGACCTGGTGATCGAGTGCGACTCCGCCGACGTGCTCTACGAGATCGCGAAGAAGCGGAAGTTCAAGGTCGTCGCCGACATTGCCGACACCGGCTGGGGTGCGCGCATGTTTTCGGTCGAGTTGCCGGCGCGCAAGGGACGCCTGGCCATCTTCTCCTATACGAAAGACTGGCGTGAGGGACCGGCGAAGAAGCTGGGCGAACTGAACGCGGCGGGCAAGAAGTTCGGCATCGTGGTCAGCCGGTTCAATGCATTCATCACCGAGCGGCTCTTGAACGGTGCGCTGGACGCGCTGCGGCGCACCGGCGCCCTCGACACTGACATCACCGTCGTCCGCGTGCCGGGCTCGTTCGAACTGCCGCTGGCGGCACGCAAGCTGACCCAGGGTGGCATGGACGCGGTGATCTGCCTGGGCTGCATCATCCGCGGCGAGACCTCGCACTACGAGCACATCGCAGAGGAGGTCACGCGCGGGATCGGCCAATCGGCGCAGGAGACCGGCGTGCCGCATGCCTATGGCGTCCTGACCTGCGAAAATCTGGAACAGGCCATCGACCGCGCCGGACTGAAGCTGGGCAACAAGGGTTTTGAGGCGGCGCTGAGCGCGGTGGAGATGGCGTCGCTGAAGAAAGCCATCAGCCGTCAGCCATCAGCCATCAGACCAAAGCCGCCGAGACGTCGTCCTGCTCCCGGCCGCGGTCTGGTCGGACCAACACGCAAACGCCGATGATGCATCTTCTTCATGATCCTGCAACTGAGTACCAAGTACTGACTACTGAGTGCTGACATGGGCACCCGCCGCAAATCCCGCGAACTCGTGCTGCAGATGCTGTTCCAGCTCGACATGGGAAAGCAGCAGCCGGAGGACGTCCGCCGCACCTTCTGGAGCGAGCGCGGCGAGGTGGAGGCGAGCACACGCGGCTTTGCCGAGGAGCTGTTCGCCGTCGCCGTGGACCGCAGCAAGCAGATCGACGAAGCCATCGAGCGCCATGCCGAGCACTGGCGCATGGAGCGGATGGCGGCCGTGGACCGCAACGTCCTGCGCGCCGGCGTGGCCGAGTTCTTCGGGTTCCCCAAGACCCCCAAGCCGGTCGTGATCAACGAGGCGCTGGAGATCGCGCGCAAGTTCTCGTCGCCGGAGTCGGTACAATTCATCAACGGCGTGCTCGACAGCGTGGCGAAGGAGTTGGAATCGTCCGAAGTCAGAAGCAAGATGTAGGAACCAAAACCGCGGGATGCCTGTGAGCTGGAGCGAGGAAGCGCGCGAGATCGTGGACGACCTGCTGCAGGAGCTGCCGCTTCCAGTGCGCGACGGCGTGCGGCTGGCGGCGGAGTTCCGCGCCGAAACCCTGGCGGGGGAAGAGTCGGCCGCCAAGGTCTCGCTGGAGACCGCGGTGCGCGCCTTCATCGAGGTCACGCCGGCGGACCTGCGCCAGCGCCTGAAGCACACGCTCTCGTTCAAGGGCATCGATCCCGACGAATACGAGGCTGCGTTTTCGGCTTAGTATGGGCCAAAGCAAAAGCCCTCGCCTGCGTGAGGGCTTTTCTGCATCAGGGATCTCCGCCTACTGATTGCGTATAGCGACCAGCTTCGGTGACAGGGGCACGGAGATCTGTGTTACCAGCGCCCCACTCGACAGCGTGAACACCTGTACTTCGTTGGCCCCCGCGACTCCGGCATACACCGTCACACTGTCCATGGTCACGGCGGCGGTGTAGCTTCCGGTGGCCGCTCCGGCCAGCGGGATAGTAGAAGCCGTGCCTGAGAACGCGTCAATCCCAAGCGTGTACACCAGCAGCTTGTTGACGTCACTGGCAGTGATGATCGCCTTTGAGCTGTCGGGCGTGACCAGCATCTGCACCGGCGTGAAGGCGGCGACCCCGGGGAAGGAATAAGCATTCGCTGTGTTGCTCGGGGGCTGCGGGCAGGGATTGCCTGCGGCGCCCGGGACGACGTCGATCTGCTCGATCTGCGAGCCGACGACCGACAGCATCTGCAAATTTGTGTTGTTGGGGGCGGCGATGGGCTTGGCGGCCGCGCGGATCAGCGTCGGCGTGTCAGCCGTTGCGTTCGCGGAGAAGCCGTTCGTGCAGGTCGAGTACATCTCGGTGTTGGGATCGGCCACGTAGGCGAAGGCGCCGGAAGCCAGGAGCGCGACGCCGGTGGGCGGGCCGCTCGCCGGATTGTTGGAGAATACGCCGTTCGCGATCTCGTACACGCGGTCACCGAAAGCTCCGCTGGCCACGATGATGACGCGGCTGCTGTCGGGGGTGAAGTCGGCGGCGGTGGCGCCGGAAATGCTGTACGTGAAGATGACTGAATTCGCCAATGCATTGAACAAGTACACGGTGTTGGGCGTCGTAGTGTCCACGATGATCGCCTGATTGCCGTCGGCAGAGACTGCGAGCACTTTGCCCTTGGCCGAGGTCACGCCAGAGGTGGTCCCGGCCACCGGATCCAGAAGGATCAACCCGGAATCCGAACCCAGGTACGCACGCGTACCCGTATTGGCGAAGATGAATGAATTGGGCGGGGAAAATCCTCCCGGCAGATTGATGGCCGTGCCGGCAGTGTTGGTGGAGGTGTTGATGGGGACGATGGTGGTGGTGCCGGCATCGCTGCTGGTCGCGTACACGTTGGCGGCGTTGGCGGTTCCGGTCACCGTCGCGGTCACGACGTTGCTATAAATGGCCTCCTTGGTGCCGAAATTGCAGGTGGGAGGCGTGCACGAGGCCACGATGTTGGTCGTCCCCGAGTTCACCCCGGTGATGAGTCCCGTGCTCACGGTCGCCACCGGCGTGATCGACGAACTCCAGGTCAGCGGCGGGCTGGTCATCGCCACGCCTTGCGTATCGATCGCATCGGCGGCAAGAGTACTGGTGGCTGCCTTGGCGATGCTGACCGTCGTGGCCGTGCTCGGCTGGCTCGCCACGTGGATGACGATGGAACTCGGCGGGCAGGTGGTGAACGTGGCGGGGAGGCTGTTGGTGTCGCTCAAGGTGGCGGTGATTTGCGTAACTCCCGGGCCCCTGGCGGTCGCCACCGTAACCGTGTTGGGGTTATTGGTGTCGGCAGCGACGGTGGCCACCGCGGTATTGACGGAGGAGAAGGTGAAGGCGCCCAGAGTGGCGTTCGGCAGCTGGCAGGGCGGATTGGGACCGCAGATGGCCGTGTCATTGCTGCAGGCGATGGCCGTGTAACTGGACGTGTTGGCCGGTGCGGCGGCCCCCATGGATACGCACCCTGCGGGCGTCGGCGACGGCACGCCGCAGGCAAGTCCTGAACCCACTGGGCCGACCACAAGGCTGTCTGCCTTGTCATGGACGTACACGGTCGTCGCATTGCTGGTGACGTTCGCCGGAGTGGCAGTGGCTGTCAGATTCGAGGTCCCCACCGGCCCGGGCGTACAGTGGATGAAGTTCGTGTCCCAGGTCCCGGCGCAAAGCAGACCGCTCGTCGAGGTGGTGAGCACGGTCGTATCGCTCGAAGTGAACGTCACGGCCTGCGAAGTGACCGGTCTGTTGTTCTCATCCAGCGCGGTGCCGGTGGCTTGGAAGACCTGGCCGCGATTCAACGAGATAGCGGCCGGAGAGATAGTGACCAGGGCGACCCCGCCGACGACGGGCCCGTGCACAAGGACCGAAACGTTGACCTGGATGTTCGAAGAAGTCGTCGCGGTGAGGATCGGATTTCCTGCCGTTCCTGCCGTACACACCGTGAAGTTCGCATTCCATGTGCCGGCGCAAAGCAATCCCGTCGTGGAGACCGTGAGTCTGGTCGGATCATTGGAACTCCACGTGATTGTTTGGCCCGAGAGGAGGTTGTTGTTGGCATCGTAAACGCTGGCCGTGGCCTGCAGTGTCTCGCCAAGAGTCAGGGAGATGGGGCTCGGACTGATTGACATCCTGACGGGAGCGCCCGGCGGCCCGGTGGGGCTAGCAGCGCCGCCCCCGCAGCCCGCGAGCCCAAATGCCAATAGAAAAAGGAGAGCAGAAAGAAGAACCAATACGCCCGACCGCCGCATGCACCCTCCACGCCCCGCGGTCGTGCCGCAAGGCGCGCAAATGTCCCCTGTCACGAATGCTCCATCATCGGGAATGTTTCAGTGTAGAGGCTGATGGATTTTTCGGCAACTGCGCGGCGCGACGTGGCGCTTGCCGCAGTAACCTCGGCCTTAGTAAATTAATAAGGGGGCGATGGAGTTCGCCATAACCGCCCGTCGCCTTGTGCGGGCTGATGACTCCTACCTAGCTCGCTCAGGAGAACTCCATCGTGGACTTGAAGCCGTACCTCTGGATATCCCTCGGGGCAGTCGCCGGAGCCAGTGCGCGCTACTGCGTGAGCCGCTGGGCCGCCCGGCTCATCTCCGCCGATTTTCCCTACGGCACGCTGGTCATCAACATCACCGGCAGCTTCCTCCTCGGCCTGTTCCTGATCTGGACGACGGAGCGCGTGCTGGCCGACCCGCGCTGGCGGCTCATCATCGCCATCGGCTTTTGCGGTTCGTACACCACGTTCTCCAGCTACGCATTCGAAACCATCGCCTACTTCGAGCAGGGGCACTGGCTGCTGTTCTGGAGCAACATCGTCTTCAACAACGCGCTTTGCCTGCTGGCGGTGATTGCGGGCGCAGCGCTGGCGAGGGCGCTGTAAAATGGCCGACGGCATGGCAGTGCAGGTCAGCGTCTATCTGAACGAAGCCGACGAGTGGCACCACAAACCCCTCCACCTGGAGATCCTGAACTATCTCCGCAGTGAGAACGTGGCCGGGGCCACGGTGCTGCACGCCGTCGCCGGCTTCACCGGCCGGAGCCGGGTGCAGACCACAAGCCTGGTGGACGCGGGCGGCAAACTCCCATTGGTCATCACCTTTATTGACACCGATGAGCACGTGAGCCGGGTGCTGCCGCGGCTGCGCGAGATGGCCGCCCACCGCCTGATCGTGCGCGAAAACGTGGTCATCGAGCAGGGGAGCCTGGAATAGACGCCCAGGCATCAAATCCTGCAACCGGTTGGTTGACGGCTCGGACTAGAAGTTGCTATATTCAATAGGTTCTGCGAGTTGAGCCGGTTTTACCTGTGGTCGTAAAGCAGTAGCGACACACGCCCGAGGACGTGATTTTCGGTCCGCTATCAGGGCGCCCTCGCTGAAACGAACCTGCGCTACCCCGCTCCCGAGCGGGGGTATGCAGGTCGAGCCCGACGAAACGGAGTGCAGCCCGCAAGGCGTTGTGCCACCGTCGTCAGGCAAAGTCTAAGGAAATGAACAATTTCCCGGCGCGGATTGGCGCTGGGAAGCATGGGCGGTTTAGGCCGCGCCAGTCCCAATGAGGGATCGAGCCGATGCGCGCCCTTGGTGTGCGCGCGCAGAAGGAGTTTGCACGAGTGCCTACTTTTAACCAACTGGTGCGCATGGGCCGTACGGCGCCGAAGTACAAGACGGCCAGCCCGGCCTTGCAACAGTGTCCGCAGAAGCGCGGCGTCTGCACCCGCGTGTACACGCAGACCCCGAAGAAACCGAACTCGGCGCTGCGCAAGGTGGCCCGCGTCCGCCTGACCAACGGCATCGAGGTCACGACCTATATTCCCGGCGTCGGTCACAACCTCCAGGAGCACTCCATCGTGCTGATCCGCGGAGGACGCGTGAAGGACCTGCCGGGAGTGCGCTATCACGTAATCCGCGGCACGCTGGACACGGTCGGCGTGACCAACCGCAAGCAGGGCCGTTCGAAATATGGCGCGAAGCGCCCCAAGGCATAAGGAAGAGAAGCAATGCCGAGAAAAGGACACATTGCCAAGCGGGAAGTGCTGCCCGATCCGATCTACGGATCGACGCTGGTGACCAAGTTCGTCAACTCCATGATGTGGGAGGGGAAGAAGTCGACGGCTCAGTCGATCTTCTACACCGCCATGAAGAACCTGGAGCAGCGTGGCGGCGCCGAGGCGTTGACCCTGTTCAAGAAGGCGGTGGAGAACGCCAAGCCTCTGCTCGAGGTCAAGACCCGCCGCGTGGGCGGCGCCAACTACCAGGTGCCGGTCGAAGTGAACCCCGACCGCCGTACCTCGCTGGCCATTCGCTGGCTCATCAGCTACAGCCGTGGCCGCAGCGAGAAGGGCATGACCGACAAATTGAGCAACGAGCTGCTGGACGCGGCCAACAACCGCGGCGCGGCCATCAAGAAAAAGGAAGACGTTCACCGCATGGCCGAGGCCAACAAGGCCTTCGCCCACTACCGGTGGTGAGGAGAGATTGAGTAATTGAGAAATTGGGAAATTGAGTAATTGAAAGAGGGCGAACCGCCAATTACCCGATTACCCAATTACAAATTACCCAATCCGAAAAAAGTTCGGAGCGAGAAAGAGTAAGGATTAAGTGCCAAGACAGGTCCCATTATCGCGTTGCCGGAACATCGGCATCATGGCTCACATCGACGCCGGCAAGACCACGACGACGGAGCGCATCCTCTATTACACGGGGATCACGCACCGCATCGGCGAGGTCCATGAAGGTACGGCCACGATGGACTGGATGGAGCAGGAGCAGGAGCGCGGCATCACCATTACCTCCGCCGCGACCACGACCTCCTGGCGCGACATCCGGATCAACATCATCGACACGCCGGGCCACGTGGATTTCACCGCCGAGGTGGAACGCTCGCTGCGCGTGCTGGATGGCGCCTGCGCCGTGTTCGACGCCGTGCATGGCGTCGAGCCGCAGTCGGAGACCGTTTGGCGCCAGGCCGACAAGTACGGCGTACCGCGCATTTGCTTCATCAATAAGATGGACAAGATGGGCGCCGACTTCGAGCACGCCGTCGACACCATCCGCAAGCGCCTCAACGCCCGCCCCGTTCCCATCCAGCTCCCCATCGGCCAGGAATCGAATTTCAAGGGCGTCATCGACCTTTTCGAGATGAAGGCCATCCTGTGGAAGGACGAGACCCTGGGCGCCGAATACGAGGTTGAGGACATCCCTGCCAAGCTGCTGAAGAAGGCACAGGCCTTCCACAACACCATGGTCGAGCAGATCGTCGAAAACGACGACGAGCTGATGCATAAGTACCTCGAAGGCGACACCATCGGCCCCGACGAGTTGAAGGCTTCGCTGCGCAAGTCCACCATCGCCCTAAAGCTGTTCCCGGTCATCTGCGGCAGCGCGTTCAAGAACAAGGGCGTGCAGCCGCTGCTGGACTGCGTGGTGGATTTCCTGCCCTCGCCGTTGGACATCCCGCCGGTCAAGGGCCTGGACCCGAATAAGACGGGCAAGGAGGTCACGCGCAAGGCCGACGATGACGAGCCGTTCTCCGCCCTGGCCTTCAAGATCATGACCGACCCGTTCGTCGGCCAACTCACGTTCATCCGCGTGTACTCCGGCCAGCTTCAGACCGGCGACAGTATCTGGATCCCGGGCCGGCAGAAGCGCGAGCGCATCGGCCGCCTGCTCCGGATGCACGCCAACAAGCGCGAGGAGATCAGCGAGATCTACGCCGGAGACATCTGCGCCTGCGTCGGCCTGCGCAACGTCACCACCGGCGACACGATCTGCAACGAGGAAGGACCGATCGTCCTCGAGTCCATCGAGTTCCCGGCGCCGGTCATCTCGGTCGCGGTCGAGCCCAAGACCAAGGGCGACCAGGAGAAGATGGGCCTGGCGCTGGGCAAGCTGGCCCAGGAGGATCCGACCTTCAAGGTCCACACCGACGTCGACAGCGGGCAGACCATCATCAGCGGCATGGGTGAACTCCACTTGGAGATTCTCGTGGACCGCATGATGCGCGAGTTCAGCGTGCAGGCGAACGTGGGCAAGCCGCAGGTCGCGTATCGCGAGACCATCCGCAAGGCCTCCGAGGCGGAAGGCAAGTTCATCCGCCAGACCGGTGGCCGCGGCCAGTACGGTCACGTCAAGATCCGCCTGGAGCCCAATCCGGGCAAGGGCTACGAGTTCGAGAACGACATCACCGGCGGCTCGGTGCCCAAGGAGTTCATCAAGCCGGTCGACCACGGCATCAAGGAAGCCCTCGAGGGTGGCGTGCTCGCCGGCTACGAGATGGTGGACGTCAAGGCCATCCTCTACGACGGCAGCTACCACGACGTCGATTCCAGCGAGATGGCGTTCAAGATCGCGGGCTCGATGGCGTTCAAAGAGGCGGCGCGCAAGGCCAGCCCGGTTCTGCTGGAGCCAGTCATGTCGGTCGAGGTGGTCGTCCCCGAAGAGTATATGGGCGACATCATCGGCGACCTGAACAGCCGCCGCGGACGCGTGGAAGGTATGGAACATCGCGCCGGATCGCAGGTGATCAAGGCGCACGTGCCGCTCTCGGAGATGTTCGGCTATGCCACCGAGATGCGCTCGCGCACCCAGGGCCGCGCAACGTATTCGATGCACTTCGCTCGCTACGAGGAAGCACCTCGTAGCGTGGCGGAGGAGATCATCGCCAAGGTGCAGGGCAAAACGGTTTCGAGGTAACGAGTTCAACCCGTCCCGCTGGGACGACTGACGGAGTCGAGAATGGCGAAAGAGAAATTTGACCGCAGCAAGCCGCACGTGAACGTAGGGACGATCGGGCACATCGATCACGGCAAGACGACGTTGACGGCGGCGATCACGAAGGTATTGGGGAAGGCGAACCCGAAGGTGAAGTTCCGCTCCTTCGATTCCATCGACAACGCGCCGGAAGAGAAGGCGCGGGGCATCACCATCGCCACGGCGCACGTGGAGTACGAGACGGCGAACCGGCACTACGCGCACGTGGACTGCCCGGGGCACGCCGACTACATCAAGAACATGATCACGGGGGCGGCGCAGATGGACGGAGCCATCCTGGTGGTGGCCGCGACCGACGGACCGATGCCGCAGACCCGGGAGCACGTGCTCTTGGCCCGCCAGGTGGGGGTGCCCTACGTGCTGGTGTTCCTGAACAAGTGCGACGCGGTGGACGATCCGGAGCTGCTGGACCTGGTGGAGCTGGAGGTGCGCGAGCTGCTGAAGGGCTACGGCTTCCCGGGCGACGACCTGCCGGTGATCCGGGGGTCGGCCTTGGGCGCGCTGAACGGGGAAGAGAAGTGGGAGAAGCAGATCGGCGCGCTGATGGAGGCGGTGGACAAGTACGTACCGCTGCCGCTGCGCGAGGTGGACAAGCCCTTCCTGATGCCCATCGAAGACATCTTCTCGATCTCCGGCCGGGGCACGGTGGTCACCGGGCGCATCGAGCGGGGCAAGGTGAAGGTGGGCGAAGAAGTGGAGATCGTGGGCTTCCGCGAGACGCGCAAGACGGTGGTGACGGGCGTGGAGATGTTCAAGAAGCAGCTGGACGAGGGCATGGCGGGAGACAACGCCGGCCTGCTGCTCAGGGGCATCGGCAAGGACGAAGTGGAGCGCGGCATGGTGATCGCCAAGCCGGGCTCGATCACGCCGCACACCAAGTTCAAGGCCGAGGTCTACGTCCTGAGCAAGGAAGAGGGCGGGCGGCACACGCCGTTCTTCAAGGGCTACCGGCCGCAGTTCTACTTCCGCACGACGGACGTGACGGGAGTGGCGGAGCTGCCGAGTGGGACGGAGATGGTGATGCCGGGAGACAACGTGGCGCTGGTGGTGGAGCTGATCACGCCGGTGGCCATGGAGAAGGGATTGCGGTTCGCGATCCGCGAGGGCGGACGCACGGTCGGCGCCGGCACCATCGCCGAGATCATCCAGTAGAGGTTTGTGTGAAGGCGGGTCTTCGACCCGCTTTCACGAAACAAAACATCATGCGCGGCATGCACCCAGCCGCTGGTTCTTTGAGGAACTACTAACGTGATCGGAAAAGAAAGAATTCGGATTCGGCTGAAGGCCTACGACTACCGCGTTCTCGACCAGTCAACCGGCGAGATCGTGGAGACCGCCAAGCGCACGGGCGCGCAGATCGCGGGCCCCATCCCGTTGCCCACGGTGAAGAACAAGTATTGCGTGCTGCGTTCGCCGCACGTGGACAAGAAATCGCGGGAGCAGTTCGAGATCCGCACGCACAAGCGCCTGCTCGACATCCTGGAACCGACGCAGCAGACGGTCGATGCCCTGATGAAGCTCGACCTGCCCGCCGGCGTGGACGTCGAGATCAAGGCGTTCGGGAAAGAGCACAAGAAATAGCCAGGAGCCAGTCGCTGGCAAAACCCTACAGTCCCCGATGGGGATGATGAGGAAGAGAACACAATGATTGCAGGAATCCTGGGTAAGAAAGTCGGCATGACGCAGCTCTTCGATTCGAAGGGCGACGTGCGGCCCATCACGGTGCTGCAGGCCGGCCCCTGCGTGGTGACGCAGAAGAAGACCGGCGTTAAGGAAGGCTACGACGCGGTCCAGATCGGCCTGGTGGAGTTCGTCAAGGGCACGCACGTGAACAAAGCTATGGCCGGGCACTTCGGCAAGCACAACGTCCCGCCGGTGAAGTTCATGCGCGAAGTCCCGGTGGTGATCCCGGCCGAAGGCGACGGCGACAAGCCGGTCAACGTCGGCGACAAGGTACTGGTGGAGATGTTCGACGGCGAGAAGTTCGTGGACGTCACCGGTACCAGCAAGGGGCGCGGGTTCGCGGGCGTGGTCAAGCGCCATCATTTCGCCGGGGGTCCCAAGTCGCATGGCTCGATGTTCACCATCAACGGTTCCATCGGCGCTTCGGCGTTCCCGTCGCGCGTGCTTCCGGGCATGCGGATGGCGGGACACCTGGGCACGGCGCGCATCACCGTGCGCAACCTCCGCGTGGTCGGTATCGATCTCGATGAGAACCTGCTGATGGTCGAGGGCGCGGTGCCCGGACCCAGGGGCGGCTACGTCGTGATCAGCAAGGCCAAGAAGCCGCCGAGAGAGCGCCGCGGGTTCGCCGGCGAGATCACGATCGATCCGCTGAAGGCCTCCAAGCGCAAGGCCGCTAAGAAATAAGGAATACAGTCATGGCAACCATCGACGTTTTGGATCTGACCGGCAAGAAGGTAGGCAAGTTCGATCTGGCCGAGGAAGTGTTCGGCGCGGTCAACGAAGACCTGCTCTGGGAAGCGGTCAAGCACTATCGCGCGGGACAGCGTGCCGGCACGCACGCCACCAAGAACCGCAAGCTGGTGTCGGGCGCGGGCAAGAAGTTGTGGCGGCAGAAGGGCACGGGACGCGCCCGCGTGGGCTCCATCCGTTCGCCCCTGTGGCGTCACGGCGGCACGGTGCACGGACCGCAGCCGCGCTCCTACGCCTACGACTTCCCGCGCAAGAAGCTGCTGGGCGCGCTGCGCTCGGCGCTGGCGGCGAAGTTCGCCGACGGCAAGCTCACGGTGGTCGAGAACTTCGACCTCTCCGAGGCCAAGAGCAAGAGCTTCCGCAAGGCCCTCGACGCACTGAGCGTCGAAAAAACGGCGCTGCTGGTCGAGGTCTCGAAGAAGGAGAACCGGAACCTGGAGCTGAGTTCGCGCAATCTCGAGGGCGTGGAGCTGGTGCGCGGCCACCAGGTACACCCCTACCACCTTCTGCGCTACGACCGCGCGGTGTTCGCGCGTCCGGCGCTGGAGAAGCTGCAGAGCGCGCTAAAGGCGACGGCTTCGAAGCGGAAAGCGGAGGTCGCGTAATGAAGAGCGCCTACCAGATCATTCGCAAGCCCTTGATCACGGAGAAGGGCCTGGGCGTCAAGGAGACCGAGCAGACGCTGGTCTTCGAAGTGGCCGCCAAGGCAACCAAGACCGAGGTCAAGGAAGCGGTGCAGCAGATCTTCAAGGTGAAGGTCGATTCCGTGCGCACCGCGAACTTCCAGGGCAAGGAGCGCCGCCGCGGCAAGTTCACCGGCTTCCGCCCCGACTGGAAGAAGGCGTACGTCAAGCTCAAGGCCGGCGAGAAGATGCCGGAGTACGCCCAGAACATGTAAGTGGCCAGTGGCCAGTGGTCAGTGGCCAGAGCTGAGAGTTAAAGATATGGCGATCAAGACATACAGACCGGTCACGCCGTCGCGGCGCTTCATCACCACGCTGGTGAACGAGGAGCTGACGACGGACCGTCCGTACAAGCCGCTGCTCGAGCCCAAGAAACGCACGGGCGGGCGGCGCAACGCGGGCGACATCACCTCCTGGCACCGCGGTGGCGGGCACAAGCGCCAGCTCCGCATCGTGGATTTCAAGCGCGACAAAGCCGGCATCCCGGCGACGGTCGCCTCTATCGAGTACGACCCCAACCGCTCGGCGCGCCTGGCGCTGCTGAATTACGCCGATGGCGAGAAGCGCTA
Source organism: Terriglobia bacterium (assembly GCA_020073495.1). Lineage (NCBI taxonomy): Bacteria > Pseudomonadati > Acidobacteriota > Terriglobia > Terriglobia bacterium. Next base: position 73,050 of record JAIQFD010000006.1, on the reverse strand, counting down.
CATCCTGGCCGCGGTCGGGCTCCAGGTGGGGCAGAAGGTGGTCAGCGGGGCCGAGGCCGACATCCTGGTCGGGAACGCGCTGCCACTGCGCAATATTCCGCCCGGCACCACCATCCACAACATCGAGCTGCGTCCCGGCAAGGGCGCGCAGATGGTGCGCTCGGCAGGTGGCGCGGCACAGCTGGTCGCCAAGGAAGGCGACTACGCGCTCATCAAGCTGCCTTCGGGCGAGACCCGCAAGGTGCTGATCGATTGCATGGCCACCATCGGACAGGTCGGCAACCCCGACCACGAGAACGTCGCCATCGGCAAGGCGGGACGCAAACGCTGGATGGGACGGCGCTCGGTGAACCGCGGCGTCGCCATGAACCCGGTGGATCACCCGCACGGCGGCGGCGAGGGCAAGACCTCCGGCGGACGTCACCCGGTCACTCCGTGGGGACAGCCGACCCGCGGCTACAAGACACGCAACAACAAACGGACGGACGCGTTCATCGTGAGCCGTCGCCAGAAATGACGCCGCTTGGCGGGCGTTTGAGCCCGCCGACGTCATCCTGAGCGCGAAGCGCGAAGGATCTGAAGCTAGAAGGATTTGAAGGATAGGAACTGAGATATGCCACGTTCAACGAAAAAAGGGCCGTTCATCGATACGCACCTGATGGTGAAGATCGAGGGCATGAACCAGCGCAACGAGAAGAAGGTCGTGCGCACCTGGTCGCGCCGCTCCACCGTCCACCCGGATATGGTTGGGCACACCATCGCGGTGCACAACGGCAAGAAGTTCATCCCCGTGTACGTGACCGAGAACATGGTGGGACACAAGCTGGGAGAGTTCTCTCCCACCCGCATCTTCAAGGGTCACGGCATAAAGGGAGCAGCGGAAGCGGCGGCTGCCGCGGCAGCGGCGGCGGCGCGTCAGGGCGTTCCCGGCGGACCGGGCGCTGTGGTACCGGCGGCGGCCCCGGCGGCGGGTGCCGCAGCTCCGGCTGCACCGGCCCCGAAGGCGTAACTTGAGCCGTTTTGCCGGGGTCCGAGCCGGCAGGCGAAATCCCGAGCGAAGCGAGGGAGCTCAACGAGAGACAAATTATGGAATTCAGAGCTGAAGGTCGTTACATCCGAGTCTCACCGCAGAAGGCGCGCCTGGTGCTGGATCTGATCAAGGGCCGGCGCGTCGAAGAGGCGATGAACACGCTGGTCTTCACCAAGAAGGGGATTGCGCCCGACATCGCCAAGCTGCTGCGCTCGGCCATCGAGAACGCGAATTACCTGAGCACCGAGAAGGGGCTCGACGTCGACGTCGACAACCTGTTCGTGAAGCGCGCCATCGCCAATGAAGGCCCGCGCATGAAGCGTATCCGTCCGGCGCCGCAGGGCCGCGCGTACCGGTACCAGCGCCGCATGTCGCATATCGAGATCGCGCTCGCGGAGAAGGGCAAGGTCGAGGCTGCCGCCACCGTGGCCGGCGCAGAAGAGCCGCCCGCACCGCGCGCCAAGGGCAAAGGAAAGGGCAAGAGAGGTTAATTATGGGACAGAAAGTCCATCCTTACGGATTCCGCCTCGGCTACACCAAGCCGTGGAAGTCGCGCTGGTTCGTGGAGCGCGATTACGAGAAGCTGCTCCTGGAAGACGTGAAGCTCAAGGGTGAGCTGAAGGAGAAGCTGAAGTCGGCGGGTGTCAGCTCGATCGAGATCGAGCGTCCGGGCAACAAGCTGCGCATCATCATCCGCACCGCGCGCCCGGGGATCATCATCGGCCGCAAGGGCGCTGAGATCGACAAGCTCAAGCAGGAAGTGCAGAAGCGGACCTCGCGCGAGGTGTTCATCGACATCCAGGAGGTTCACAAGCCGGAACTCGATGCGCAACTGGTCTCCGAGTCGATCGCGCTCCAGTTGGAGAAGCGGGTCGGCTTCCGCCGTGCCATGCGCAAGGCCGTGGATTCCGCCCTGCGCTTCGGCTGCAAAGGGATCAAGGTGCGGGTCAGCGGGCGCTTGAACGGCAACGAGATCGCGCGCTCGGAGTGGTATCTCCAGGGACGCCTGCCGCTGCACACGCTGCGCGCCGACATCGACTACGGCTTCAGCGAGGCACGCACCACCTACGGCGTCATCGGCGTGAAGTGCTGGGTCTATCGCGGCGAGATCCTCCAGGAGAAGAAACGCCAGCCGCAGGCTGCACCCGCAGGCGGGTTTTAGGAGTTCGATCTAAAGGGCAACGATCATGTTGATGCCAAGAAAAGTTGAGCCGCGTTGCGGGCGTGAGCGAAGCGGGAGCCCGCAGGCGAAATCCTGAGCGGAGCGAAGGATCTCAACGGGCAGATGTTTGATAGGGAAAAGTCATGTTGATGCCAAAAAAGGTTAAGTACAGAAAGCAGCAGCGCGGACGGCGCGCCGGCAAGGCCTGGCGCGGATCCACGCTCGCCTTCGGCGATTACGGCCTGAAGGTGCTCGAGCCGGGCTACATCACCGACCGGCAGATCGAGGCCAGCCGCGTCGCCATGACGCGCTTCATCAAGCGCGGCGGCAAGATCTGGCTGCGCCTGTTCCCCGACAAGCCGGTGACCAAGAAGCCCGCCGAGACCCGTATGGGCAAGGGCAAAGGCGCTCCCGATCACTGGGTCGCCGTGGTCCGCCCGGGCAAGATCCTGTTCGAGATGGAAGGCGTGACCCTCGCCGAAGCGAACGAGGCGCTGCGCCTGGCCTCGCACAAGCTGCCGCTGCGGACCCGGGTCGTCGCCCGCGAGGGGGTGCGCTGATGCCTGCAACCAAGACCCGCAAGGCGCCGGCGAACGCGTTCACGCAGCGCCAGAACAAGAGCGCGGAGAAGCTGCGCAACCTTTCGGACGCCGAGATCACGGCCAAGCAGCGCGAACTCAGCGACCAGCTCTTCCGCCTGAAGTTCCAGATGAAGATGGGCCAGACGGAGAGCCTGAAGAAGATCCGCGACTTGCGCCGCGATCTGGCGCGGATGAAGACCATCGCGCACGGTCGCACGCTGGGCCTGGAACCCATCGGAACGGAGAAGAAGTAAATGGCTGAGACCAAGAACCAGGCGGCCGTGTCCCGCCGCAACACCAAGATCGGCTACGTCGTCTCCACCAAGATGGCCAAGACCATCGTGGTCGAGACCACGCGGCAGAAGGCGCACCCGCTCTATCGCCGGGTGGTGTCGCGCTCCAAGAAGTTCTACGCGCACGACGAGAACAACACGGCCCATGTGGGCGATGTGGTCCGCATCGAGGAGACCCGTCCGATGTCGCGGCTGAAGCGCTGGCGGCTCAAGGACATCATCCAGCGCGCCGCCCTCGTCCCCACGGTCGAGGAAGCCCAGGGCGAGAAACTGGCGTAGGGCCCGCGAGGAGATCAGGGAGAGACCCGTATGGCAGTCATGATGAGATCGATGCTCGAGGTCGCCGACAACAGCGGCGCGCGCAAGCTGCAGATGATCCTGCCGCTGGGCGGAGGCGCCGGCCTGGTCGCCCACCTCGGTGACGTGGTCACCGCCAGCGTCAAGGAGGCCTCGCCCGACGGCCAGGTGCAGAAAGGCAAGGTGGTCAAGGCGGTCATCGTGCGCACCCGCAAGGAGCACCGCCGCAAGGACGGTACCTATATCCGCTTCGACCAGAACGCCGCCGTGCTGATCAACGAGACCGGCGAGCCGGTCGGGACGCGCGTCTTCGGGCCCGTTGCCCGCGAGCTGCGCGAAAAGAAGTTTTTGAAGATCGTGTCGTTGGCTCCAGAGGTGCTGTAAGGCCCTGGCAACAGACAACTGGGAACTGATATGTCACATACGAACGTAGATATCCGGCGCAACGACACGGTGCGAGTCATCACCGGTCGAGACAAGGGCAAGGAAGGACGCGTCCTGCGCGTGTTTCCCGACGAGTGCAAGATCCTCGTCGAGCACGTCGCCATGGTGAAAAAGAACATTCGCCCCAACCCGCAGAAGAACATCAAGGGCGGCATCGCGGAGCAGGAGAGCCGCATCTCGCTCTCCAATGTGAAGCTGATCTGCGGCACCTGCGGCCCCGTGCGCGTGAAGCACGAGCTGCGCGGCGATCGCTACCAGCGGGTCTGTCACCGTTGCGGCGCGCCGCTGGAGAAGTGACGCCGCTTTGCGGGCGTCATCCGGAGCGAGCCGAAGGCGAGCGAAGGATTGGAACTGCAGATTGAGGACCTCACGAACCCGTCGAACCGGAAACCGTGAGAGAAGGTTGAAGCTGAGAAATGGCGGACAAGAAAGAAAAGAAAGGTAAAGGCGGCGAGGCGCCGAAGGAAGTCGCGGCGCCGGAAAAGCCACGCGCCAGCGCCAAGGAGCGCCCGCGGCTGCGTTCGCGCTTCGAGAAGGAAGTGGCGCCGGCGCTGATGAAGGAACTCGAGCTGAAGAACCCGATGGCGGTGCCGCGCCTGCACAAGATCGTGCTCAACATGGGCATCGGCGAGGCCACGCAGAACGCCAAGGTCATCGACCCAGCCGCCAACGAGCTGGGCCAGATCACGGGCCAGAGGCCTGTGATCACCCGGGCCAAGAAGTCGATCGCGGCCTTCAAGGTGCGCGAGGGCATGCCCATCGGCGCCATGGTCACGCTGCGGGGCGACCGCATGTACGAGTTCTTCGACCGCCTGGTGAATGTGGCCCTGCCGCGGGTACGCGACTTTCGCGGCGTTTCCACCAAATCGTTCGATGGGCGCGGCAATTACACGCTCGGCCTGCGCGACCAGCTGGTGTTTGCCGAGATCGACTACGCCAAGGTGGACAAGCTCAAGGGCATGAACGTGACCATCGTCACCACGGCCAAGGACGACAACCAGGCCCGCGCGCTGCTCAAGCAGATGGGCATGCCGTTCCGCCAATAAGGATTCGAAGGGACATACATGGCAACGACCGCAAAACGAGTGAAGGACGCAAGAAAACCGAAGTTTTCGTCCCGGCAGCACAACCGCTGCAAGATCTGCGGGCGCCCGCGCGGCTACCTGCGCAAGTTCGGCATCTGCCGCTTGTGCTTCCGCGGGCTGGCGCTCCAGGGCGAGATCCCCGGCGTCTGCAAGTCGTCCTGGTAAGTGCGTCCCTCGGCAACGAGGAACGTGAAACGAAGTCAACCGTCGCCGCTGGTTCTCCTGCAAGGGAGCGAACGGGCGATGCGAGGAGAAGCGATAGATGAGTTTGACCGATCCAGTGGCAGATTTCCTGGCTCGCATACGGAATGCGATCGGCGCCAGGCACCAGAAGCTCGATGTTCCCGCTTCCAAGCTGAAGCTGGAGCTCGCCCGCATCCTGAAGGAAGAGGGCTACGTCGCCAACTTCAAGCAGGTGGAGGAGGGCGGCTTTAAGGTCCTGCGGGTGTACCTGAAGTATGGCGCCAACAACGAAGCGGTGATCACGAACCTGGCGCGGGTGTCGCGTCCCGGCTGCCGCGTATACGTCGGCCGCAACGAGATCCCGCGCGTCCTCGGCGGGTTGGGTATCAACATCCTGACCACCCCCAAGGGCGTCATGACCGGCCGCCAGGCGCGCAAGCAGGGCGTCGGAGGCGAGGTCCTCTGCGAGATCTGGTGACGATTGTGCAGTCGCGGGTCTTTGACCCGCGCGCGAAGCGCACGGCGCCTCGCACTAACTGAGAAGAGAACTGACTTATGTCGAGAATTGGAAGAAAACCTATCCCGATCCCGCAAGGCGTCGAGTTCACGGTGCAGGGCAACGTGGTCGCGGTCAAGGGCCCCAAGGGCCGGGTCGAGACGCGCCTTCCCGAGGGCGTGACCATCGAGCGCAAGGACGGGAACATCCTCGCCTCGCGCAGCGGCGACGACAAGGCCGCTCTGCACGGGCTGGTGCGCGCGCTTGTCAACAACGCCGTCGAGGGCGTCACCAAGGGCTGGTCGAAAGAATTGGAGATCGTCGGCATCGGCTACCGCGCCGAGCTGAAGGGCAAGAACACCGTCGTGTTCTCGCTCGGCTACTCGCATCCCATCGAGCTGCCGGTCCCCGAAGGCATCACTATCGCCGTCGATCCCAAGCAGACGCGCCTGACCATCAGCGGCATCGACCGCCAGAAGGTCGGCCAGGTGGCCGCCGACATCCGCGGCCTGCGTCCGCCCGACCCGTACAAGAACAAGGGTGTGCGCTACGCCGGCGAGCGGCTGAAGAAGAAGGTCGGAAAGACCGGGGCCAAATAGTTGTCAGTTGCCAGTTCTCAGTTGCCAGTCGGCGCTGAGGATGGCAACCAGAAATGAATAGAAAATACGGTCACTTGTCGGTTGTCCCTGACAACTGACAACTGACAACTGGGAACTGAAGATGATTCCGCAGATCACGAAGAACGATGTCCGGCAGCGGGTGCACAAGCGCATCCGCGCGAAGCTGAGCGGCACCTCCGAGCGGCCGCGCTTGAATGTGTACCGCTCGCTGAACCACATTTACGCGCAGCTCATCGACGACATGGAGGGCAAGACCGTCGTGTCAGCGAGCACGCGCGAGGCCAAGATCAAGATCGGCGGCAACGTCGCCGCCGCCAAAGAGATCGGTAAGAAGCTGGCCGAGAAGGCCAAGGCCAAAGGCGTCACCAAGGTGGTCTTCGATCGCGGTGGCTACCTGTACCACGGCCGCATCAAGGCCCTGGCTGATGCCGCCCGCGAGGCGGGTTTGAAATTCTAGCCCCGAAGGGGCAGCAGACCTTAGCCCAGCGCGGAAGTGCTGGGGAGAAGCGGTTCAAGGAAGCGAGTCCCGTAGGGACGCTACAACAGCCCCAAGAAGGGCGACAGAACTCGAGAGCGAAGATGCCAACAGTAAAGAAAAGACTCGATCCCGGACAGTACCAGCTGAAGGACCAGGTGGTTTCCATCAACCGCGTCACCAAGGTGGTAAAGGGCGGCAAGAACCTGTCGTTTGCCGCGCTCGTGGTGGTGGGCGACCCCGGCTCTGCGGTGGTGGGCTACGGTTCCGGCAAGGCCAAGGAGGTGCCGCAAGCGATCCGCAAGGGCATCGAGGCGGCCAAGAAGAACCTGATGAAGGTTCACATCACCCAGACCAGCATCCCGCACAGCGTCCTGGGACGCTTCGGCTCGGGCATGGTGCTGCTGAAGCCGGCGCCGGAAGGCACCGGGGTCATCGCCGGCGGCGCGGTGCGCGCCGTGATCCAGTCGGCGGGCATCCAGAACGTGCTGACCAAGTCCATCGGTACCGCCAACCCGCACAACGTGGTGAAGGCCACCTTCGACGCTCTCAAGAAACTCCGCGATCGCCAGGAAGTGGCGGCGATGCGCGGCAAGGCCGTGGAGGAGCTCTAGACCATGCCTGCGACCAAAAAGATCCATCTCAAGTGGGTGCGTTCGGCGATCCAGGCCCCGGTCAAGCACAAGAAGGTCATCAAGGGTTTGGGCTTCACGCGTCTCAACCAGGTCATCGAGCGCGAAGACACGCCCTCGATCCGCGGCATGGTGAATGCCGTGCCGCACCTTGTCCACATCGTGGACAACGCCACGGCGAAATAAGGATTTGTCATCATGAACCTTTCCACCGTTCGAGCACCGAAGAAGGCATCGGAGAACCGCAAGCGCGTCGGGCGCGGCATGGGCTCCGGCATGGGCAAGACGTCCACCCGCGGCCACAAGGGCCAGCGCTCACGCTCCGGCTCGCGCATGATGCGCGGCTTCGAGGGCGGCCAGATGCCCCTGCACCGCCGCCTGCCCAAGCGCGGCTTCACCAACATCTTCCGCATCGAGTACGCCATCGTGAACCTGGACCGCCTGGCCGAGCTGGGCGAGAAGGAGATCACGCCCGAGGTCCTGGTCAAGGCCGGCTTCGCAGGCAAGAACGACCGCATCAAGATCCTGGGCGATGGCGAGCTGAAGTCCGCGCTCACCGTACGCGCTCACAAGTTCTCCAAGTCGGCACAGGAAAAGATCACGAAAGCGGGCGGCACAATTGAGACCATCGGCGGCGAGCCGGAGCAGGCGCCGGCAAAGGCCGAAAAACCGGCGGCAAAGGCCGAAAAACCGGCGGCAAAGGCCGACAAACCGTCGTCCAAGCCCAAGGCGCAGGAAGGGACCCGGAAGGATCAGTAAATGGTCGAGAAACTGCTCAACATCTTCCGCGTTCCCGACCTCCGCAAGCGCGTTCTGTTCACGCTCGGATTGCTGGCCGTGTATCGCCTGGGCGGCCACATCCCCACGCCGGGGATCAACGCCGACCTGCTGCAGCAGTTCTTTGAGCAGAATGCCGGCAGCTTCCTGGGCTTCATCGACCTGTTCAGCGGCGGCCAGTTGCGCCGCCTCACTATCTTCGCGCTGGGCATCATGCCCTATATCACCGCGTCGATCATCCTCCAGTTGCTGACCGTGGTGTATGAGCCCCTGGCCCGGTTGCAGAAGGAAGGCGAGCTCGGCCGCAAGAAGATCACGCAGTGGACGCGCTACCTGACCGTGGTCCTCAGCGCCATGCAGTCGCTGGGCATCGCCGTCACGCTGCAGAAATCGACCTCCGCGGGAACGCAGTTCGTGACCAATCCCGGCTGGCAGTTCACCATCATGACGGTCATCACCCTGACCGCCGGCTCGGCCTTCATCATGTGGCTGGGCGAGCAGATCACCGAGCGCGGCATCGGCAACGGCATGTCGCTGCTGATCTTCGCCGGCATCGTCGTCGGCCTGCCGCGCGGCGTCGCCGACCTCATCGACAAGGCCAAGACCGAGGCTTGGGGGCCGTTCACTCCCATCGCGCTGGCTCTTCTCATTGCCGTCATGGTCGCGGTGGTGATGTTCATCGTGTACGTGGAACGCAGCGAGCGCCGCATCCCCGTGCAGTACGCCAAGCGCGTGGTCGGGCGCCGCGTCATGGGCGGGCAGAGCACCCACCTGCCCCTGCGGGTCAACACCGGCGGCGTCATGCCGGTCATCTTCGCCAGCTCCATCCTTACCTTCCCGCAGACCATTGGCTTCGCGCTGCGCGAGAACCGCTACTTCGGTCCGATGCTCCGCGCCCTCTCCTGGGGCGAGCCGCTCTATACCTTGCTCTACGCCCTGGGCATCATCTTCTTCGCGTACTTTTACGTGTCCATCGTCTTCAACCCGCGCGAGGTCGCGGACAATATGCGCAAGTACGGCGGGTTCATCCCCGGCATCCGTCCCGGCGCGCGCACCGAGAATCACATCAACGAGATCCTGACCCGCATCACGCTGGTCGGAGGCCTGTACCTGATCATCATCTCGCTGATCCCGGAGTGGATGATTACCGGCATCCACCTGAACCACCTGCCGGGCGTGGTGGGGGCATTCTTCGAGCGCCTGCCCACGTGGGTGACGAACGGTCTGGGCGTGACGTTCTACTTCGGGGGCACATCGCTGCTGATCGTTGTGGGCGTGGCCATGGATACCGTGCAGCAGATCGAGGCGCAGTTGATCATGCGCCACTATGACGGGTTCACTCCGCGCAGCGGGCGTATCCGCGGCCGCCGCACCTGGTCGTAAGTGCTTCGTGGCGACGGGTCTCTGACCCGCCGGCGGTTGTGAGGGTTGTGTATTTTTGGGCACTGACGTTGCAAGGCATCTTGCAGGTTGGAGGTCATCATGGGTTCGAAAGCGGCGACGGTGCCTGATCCGAAGACGCGCATCACCGGGCCGGTGATTCTGCTGGGTGCTCCGGGTGCGGGCAAGGGCACGCAGGCCAAAATGATCGCGGATCGCTACGGCATTCCGCAGATCTCGACCGGTGACATCCTGCGCGACAACGTCGCGCGGGGCACCGAGCTGGGGAAGAAGGCCAAGGCTGTTATGGACGGCGGCGGCCTGGTCTCCGACGACCTGGTCTGCGGCATGGTCGCCGACCGGCTGAAGCGGCCAGACTGTGCTCGCGGGTTCATCCTCGACGGGTTCCCGCGCACCGTGGCCCAGGCCGAGTGGCTCGACAAGCATTTGACCAGCAGTGTTTCGTTCTTTGAAAACCAGAAGCCACGCCGCATCCCGCCCGTTGTGATCAACATCAAGGTGGGCTATAATCAATTGTTACAGCGACTTACGGGTCGCCGTTCTTGTCCCACCTGCGGGCGGATCTACAACGTCTACTTCCAGCCTCCCCGTGTTGAAGGCACTTGCGACGTAGATGGGGGGAAGCTCCTCACGCGTAAGGACGACACGGAAGAGGTCATCTCCGAGCGGCTGAAGGCCTACGAGCGCCAGACGCTGCCCTTGACCGAGTTCTACGCGAAGAAGAAGCAGTTGCAGGAAGTGCACGGCGAAGGTTCCGTGGACGCGATCACGAAGGAGATGTTCAAGGCAGTCGAGAATGCCGATCGTTTGTAAGTCGCCCTCGGAACTGGAAAAGATGCGGCGCAGCGGGCGGGCGGTCCGCGAGGTGCTCGACACGGTGAAAGCCATGGTTCGCCCTGGCATCACCACCATGGACCTGGAGCGCGTCGCCGACGAGAAGATTCGGGCATTGGGTGCGACGCCGGCGTTCAAGGGCTATTACGAGTATCCGTGCGTGCTTTGCACCTCAGTGAACCAGGAGATCGTGCACGGCATCCCCTCCGAGAAGCGGGTGCTGAAGGAAGGCGACATCGTCTCCATCGACTGCGGCGTGGTGCTCGACGGCTATTACGGCGACGCCGCCATCACGGTGCCGGTCGGTACTGTGAGACCTGAGCTGCACAAGCTGCTCGAGGTCACCGAGCAGTCGTTGTACAAGGGCATCGAGAAGATGCGCATCGGCAACACCGTGCAGGACGTAGGGTCGGCGGTGCAAAGCTGGGTCGAAGCCCACGGGTTCAGCGTGGTGCGCGAGTTTGTCGGGCACGGCATCGGGACCAAGCTGCACGAGGACCCGCAGGTCCCGAACTACGGTGTTCCGGGACACGGCCCCAGGCTGCGCGAGGGCATGGTGCTCGCCATCGAGCCCATGGTCAACGCCGGCAAGCCCGGGACCCGAGTCCTCGACGACAAGTGGACCGCGGTCACCGAGGACGGCAGCTATAGCGCCCACTTCGAACACTGCGTCGCAGTGACCAAGGACGGGCCGATGATCTTGACGCAGTAGGGAAAGGGCACGGCTTGAGCCGTGCCGCTAAGAGTTACCAATACATTCCGAGCCCCTTCCGGGGTGAAAGAGGTTTGTGAGCAAGGAAGACGCGATTGAGGTGCCGCCGTTTGGCGGGCGTCTGAGCCCGCCGGCGGCATCCTGAGTGAGCCAAAGGCGAGCGAAGGATCTCGCGACCTGATTATGCAAGGAGTGAATGAGTAAAGAGGACGCAATTGAGGTTATGGCAGTGGTCATCGAGCCCCTGCCCAACGCCATGTTCCGGGTGGAACTGGAGAACAAGCACCAGGTTTTGGCGCACGTCTCCGGCAAGATGCGCAAGAATTTCATCCGCATTTTGCCCGGCGACAGGGTCGCAGTGGAACTTTCCCCCTACGACCTGACGCGCGGCCGGATCGTTTACAGATACAAATAGCTTGTCGTGTTCCTCTGAGAACTGACAACTGAGAACTGACATGAAGGTTAGAGCATCGGTCAAAAAGATTTGCGACAAGTGACCGCGTTTGGCGGGCGTCTGAGCCCGCCGCGGTCATCCTGAGCCCGAAGGGCGAAGGATCTCAAAAGGGCAAAGACATGAAGGTTCGAGCATCAGTAAAGAAGATTTGCGACAAGTGCAAGGTCATCCACCGCAAAGGCGTGGTGCGGGTGATCTGCGAAAACTCAAAGCATAAGCAGCGGCAGGGGTAAACAGATATGGCACGAATTGCAGGCGTCGATCTTCCCCGTAACAAGCACGTGAACATCGCGCTGACGTATATCTACGGCATCGGACACCCGCGCGCCGACCGCATCGTCGAAACGGCGAAGGTGGACCCGATGAAGAAGGTCCAGGACCTGAACGAGGACGAGGTCAACCGCATCCGCCAGGTCATCGAGGCGGAAGGCAACGTCGAGGGCGATCTGCGCAAGGACACCTCGATGCACATCAAGCGGCTGATCGAGATCAACTCCTATCGTGGCGGGCGGCACCGGCGCAACCTGCCGGTTCGCGGCCAGCGCACGCACACCAACGCGCGCACCCGCAAGGGCCCGCGCCGGGGCACCGTCGCCGCGAAAAAGAAGTCCGCGGCCAAGACCTAAGAAGGACGAGAGAAAATGGCGAAACCACAAGCAGCAGCAGCCGCCGCCACCGGCACGGAAGCGCCGGCGAAAAAAGGCAAGCGCAAGCAGTTCAAGAAGAAGGAACGCAAGAGCGTTCCTCACGGCATCGCGCACGTCCAGGCGTCGTTCAACAACACCATCGTGACCATCTCCGACATGGACGGTCGCGTGCTGTCCTGGAAAAGCTCGGGCTCGCTGGGCTTCCGAGGGAGCCGCAAGGGCACGCCCTTCGCGGCGCAGCAGGCCGCGATGAACGCCGCCAACATGGCGCGCGAGCACGGCCTGCGCAGCGTGGAGGTTCGTGTCAGCGGCCCCGGCTCGGGCCGCGAGTCGGCCATCCGCGCGCTGGCCGCCGCCGGCATTGACGTGAAGTCCATCAAGGACGTCACGCCCATCCCGCACAACGGCTGCCGTCCGCCGAAACGCCGGAGAGTGTAGGTTTCGAGGTTTCACGTTTCAAGCTTCGCATTTCGAAACTTGAATTCGGATCGGGAAGAAAGGCCGCCAACGCCCGTAAACCGATCGACCCAGAATAACTGTAAGGAGAAAAAGAATTGGCCCGTTATAAAGACGCAGTTTGCCGCCTTTGCCGCCGCGAAGGCATGAAGCTGTTCCTCAAGGGACCGAAATGCTTCTCCGAGAAATGTCCCATCGAGAAGCGTAATTTCGCTCCCGGCCAGCACGGGAAGGACCGCAGGGCCAAGATCGTCGGCTACGGTCTCCAGCTCCGCGAGAAGCAGAAGGCGAAGCGCATCTACTTCACCCTCGAGAAGCAGTTCCGCAACTACTTCGAGAAGGCTGCGCGTGCCAAGGGCGTGACCGGCGAAGCGCTGCTCCAGCAGCTCGAACGCCGTCTGGACAACGTAGTGTATCGCCTCGGATTTGCGGTCTCGCGACGCCAGGCCCGCCAGCTCGTCCGCCACGGCCACGTTGCCGTCAACGGACGCAAGGTGAACATCCCCTCGTTCCAGGTGAGCGTGGGAGACGAGGTCACGGTACGCGAGAAGAGCAAGGATCTGGTCGTCATCCAGACCTCGAAGGAGATGACCAGCCACCAGCCGGTCGCCGCCTGGCTCGAGATCGATCGCGACAACAACAAGGGACGCATCACCGCGCTGCCGAAGCGCGAAGACATCAACCTGCCCGTCAACGAGCAGCTCATCGTCGAGCTGTATTCGAAGTAAGGCTTAACGCAGGCCCAGCTTTTCGAGCCCGATCAGCCTTGGTCACGAAGATCCCGCCCAATGGGCCGGCGGAATTGACCTTGAGCAGCAGGGCCGGAAGGAGAATAGGTAAACATGCTTTGGAAAGGTTTCCAGAAACCCAAGCGCCTCTCGTCTGACACCGAGACCCTCACCGAACGGTACGGCAAGTTCTCGGCGCAACCCTTTGAGCGCGGCTTCGGCACCACCATCGGCAATGCTCTGCGCCGCGTGCTGCTTTCGTCCATCGAGGGCGCCGCGGTCACCGCCGTCAAGATCGAGGGCGTACTCCACGAATTCCAGTCCATCCCTGGCGTGGTCGAAGACGCGACCGACATCATCCTCAACCTCAAGCAGATCCCCTTCAAGCTCAACGGGGAGGGCCCGAAGACCATCTATCTGCGCTCCGACCAGCCGGGCGTGGTCACCTCCGGCATGATCGAGGCTGACGCCGACGTCGAGATCCTGGACAAGGACGTGTACATCTCCACCATCAGCGAGGGCGGCAAGCTCGATATGGAGATGCGCCTCAAGCGCGGCCGCGGATACATCTCGGCCGACAAGAACTTCGACGAGGACCTGGGCATCGGTTACATCCCCATCGACTCGGTGCACTCGCCGGTGCGCAAATGCAACTACACCGTCGAAGCGGCCCGTCTCGGCCAGATCACCGACTACGACAAGCTCACGCTCGAAGTCTGGACCAACGGTTCGGTCACGCCGGCGGACTCCATCGGCCTGGCCGCCAAGCTGCTCAAGGACCACATGAGCATCTTCATCAACTTCGAAGAAGAGGTTGAGGCGACCACCGCGACCGACGACCGCAAGCCCGAGATCCGCAACGAGAACCTCAACCGTTCCGTCGAGGAGCTCGAGCTCTCTGTGCGCAGCTACAACTGCCTGAAAAACGCCAACATTCAGACCATCGGCGAGCTGGTCCAGAAGACCGAGGCCGAGATGCTGAAAACCAAGAACTTCGGGCGCAAGTCGCTGAACGAGATCAAGGAGATCCTGGCCTCCATGGGTCTGGGTCTGGGAATGAAGATCGACGAGCACGGCAACGCCGTGGCCTCGACCCAGGCGCAGAACTCGGCCGTGGGCGCGTACCGCCCCGACCAGTACTAGAAGGCCCGGCAGGGCGGCCGACAACGGCCGCCGACGGCAACGATAGAGAACTTGGCCAAATGGCACATTGCCAGATGGCTCGATAGGATTCAACGCCATGCGTCATCGTGTTGCAGGTTGGAAACTCGGACGAAACACCAGTCACCGTCGCGCCTTACTGCGCAACCTGGTGACCTCGCTCATCCTCGACGAGCGCATTGAGACCACGGTCCCCAAGGCCAAGGCCATGCGCCCGCACGTCGAGAAGATGATCACCCTGGGCAAGCGCGGCGACGTCCCCGCGCGCCGCCAGGCTGCGTCGTTTCTGATGACGCGCGCCGCCGTGGACAAGCTCTTCGACATCGCTTCCCGATTCGGCGACCGTGAAGGCGGCTTCACCCGCATCATCCGCACCAGCTTCCGCCGCGGCGACGGCGGCGAAAAGGCCTTCATCGAGCTGCTGGGCAGCGAGAAAGTCTTGGCCGCCAAGCGCGAGAAGCGTGCCGAATCCCGCGCCAAGAAAGCCGAAGAGACTCGCAAGGCGATGGAAGAGGCCCAGAAGCGGGAAGGCGCTTCCGACACCGGCGCGGCCGGTGAAGGCGGCGAAACCAAGGAATAACATCAACGAAGTTGTGGCGCGGCCTCCCTCGGCCGCGCCCTTCTTTTGTGCAAAAAAATCAGGCCGCGCGGGGTAAGATTCGCGCGGCCCATCCTGAGCACAGCAAGGATCAATTTTTCGTCAGCTGTTCCTCGACCTTTACCTGCCCGCCCTTATCCACCGCGATCACCCTCTTCGCCGGCCGATAGCCGCTCATGTGGACCTGGACTTCGTAATTGCCGGGATTGAGCATGAAGGCCACGGGTGTCGCCTTGGGCACGGCCTGGCCATTCACCGTCACCTCCGCGCCCTTGGGAGAGGTCTTTACTTCGACCATTCCCATCTCCTGTCCGCCGCTGCCGAACATGCGCTTGAATTTGCCCACCGTCCGGATGTCGGAGGTGGTGCCCGCAGCTGGTAGCTCGGGCGAGAAGTGGAACTCCTGGCCCCGCGCCAGCGTGGGGGATGCCGATTGCGCAAGGTATCCGTCCTTGCGAACGGTGATCGAGTGCATGCCGTCGCCCAGCGTCAGCTTCGCGGGGGTGACCTGGCCGGTTTCCTTGCCATCCACCAGGATCGCTGCCCCGGCGGGCGTGCTCGTCACCGCCACGAACGCCCCCTGCGGTTGCAGCGTCACCGCGACGAACGCCTTGCCGCCCGCGATCACGGCGACATTGCGGGACTCGGACATATAGCCCGCCTTGGTGAAGGTGACCGTGTGCGGGCCGACAGGAACTGAGTTCTTGGTGAATGGGGCGGATTCACTGCTGCCGCCGTCGATCTGCACCATCGCACCGGCGGGCGTCGAAGAGACGATGAGATCGCCAGTCACCGGAGCCGCCGCGATCAGCGGCGCCGCAGTCACTCTCGGTTTGGGCTGCGCTGGTCTCGCCGGCGTGGTGCGAGGAGCGGCCGCGCGCGGCGCGGCCGGCGCGGATTCCGCCGGAGCCTCTGCCCCTGGGACACTCTCAGCGCTCAGCGTGCGAGACGGATTGTCCTGCCGCGCACGTGTCATCCACATACCCACTCCGATCAGGAGGAAGATCACCGCGGCCGCGCCAGCCAGCAGCATCAGCGGCCGGTTCGGGCTCGGTTTTGCGGCCGTCGCAGGGGCGGCCATAGGCTTTGCGGCGACCGGCTTCGCCTCGGGTTGCCGAACCACCTTGGGCGGTTCCGGCGCTGCTGCGGTTATCACGATCGGCGCAGGCGCGGGCGGCGCCGGCTTCTTCGCGGCCGGCGGGGCCGGCTTGGGCGCGACCACAACCGGTTTCTCGGCGACGGGCGGCCGCACCGCGCCGAAGGACTTGTAGTTCTCCAGTTCGCGGATCAGGTCCGCGCCTCTCTGGTATCGGTCGCCGGGGTCCTTCGCCAGCGCCTTGGCCAGCACCGCGCTCAGGCCCGGGTGGATCATGATGCTCGACTCATGCGCCGGTGGCGCGAAGCCATCGAGAACGTTCTGCGCGATCTGTTCGCGCGAGCCGCCCCCGAACGCCTTACGTCCCGCCAGCATCTCGTAGAGTATGCAGGCTGCGCTGAACAGATCGGAGCGCCCGTCGATCGCCTGGCCGCGCAGCTGTTCCGGAGAAAGATAGGCAACGTAGTCGGAGTCGTCGCGGGAGTCGCTCGCCACCAGGTTTCGCGCCAGGCCGAAATCCATGATCTTCAGCGTTCCGTCGTTCTCGAAGATCAGGTTCCACGGTACCAGGTTCCCGTGGAAGATCTTGCGTGCGTGCGCGTGGTCGAGTCCGGCGCACAGTTGGCGTGCGACGTCCAGGAATTCGGAGACGCTGAACTTCTCGCCCTGGAGCAGCCGCTGCCGCAGCGTCGTCCCGGGCACGTATTCCAGCGTCAGATAGAACATCTCTGCCTGGTCGCCCCCGCCGAACACGCTGACGATGTTGGGACACTCCAGCCCGCTGGCGACGCGCGCCGTGTTGCGCAGGCGGACGCGTGCTACGTCCGGCTCGGTGCTGAAGCGAAACAGTTGGACGATGCGGATCGCCACCGTCTGTCCTGTCACCGAGTCGGTGGCCTTGTACACCGCGCCCATGCGTCCCCGGCCCAGTTCCGAGTCGAGAACGAAGCGCCCGATGCGCGTTGGGGTGGATCCGCTTAGGGAGTCCTGAAGCAGGTCAGCTGTCGCCATAAGTCATTCCTCGTGCACCGCGTTCAGGGGGAGGGTTCACGCAAGTTCATGCTACTGCGCTTTGCTTCCAGGGCAATCATTACGTCGGGGAATGTCCCTCGGGAGAGACGTACCGGCAGGCCATGTACTGCCGGGTTTCCGTGATACAAAGTCTGCATGGACCAGGGGGGCGAACAGGCAGGCAAGCGGCGCAACGTCTATGTCTTCGGCGCCACCTCGTTCTTCAACGACACGGCCACGGAGATGGCCTACTGGATCCTGCCCGCATTCCTGGCCTCGATCGGAGCGGGGCCGGCGCAACTCGGCATCATCGAGGGGATGGCGGAGAGCGTCGCCTCCATGGGGAAACTGTGGTCCGGGCTGCTGACCGACCGCCTCACCCGCCGCAAGCCACTGGTGGTCTTCGGCTATACCCTGGCCAACGTGCTCAAGCCGGTGCTCGCCGTGGCCACCTCGTGGTGGCACGTGCTGCTCATCCGCTTCGGCGACCGCACCTCGAAGGGCATCCGCGGCGCGCCGCGCGACGTCATGCTCTCCGAGTCCGTGCCCAGGGAGCGCGTCGGTTCGGCCTTCGGCCTGTTGCAGGCCATGGATTCTGCGGGCGCCATTGCCGGGCCGCTGGCGGCGCTGCTCATTGTCACCCACTACGGATTCCGCGGAGTCTTCTGGGCGGCCGCAGTTCCCGGTCTTCTGAGCATCGCGATCGTCACTGTCGGCGCGCGCGAGACCGGAAAACCACATCCTCACGCGGCTACGAAAACTCGCTCTCCCGCGTTGCCCCTCAGCGGACATTTCTATTTCATGCTGGCCGCGGTGACTCTGTTCTCCCTCGGCAACTCCAGCGACATGTTCCTGGTACTGCGCGCCCAGGAAGTGGGCATCGCGGCGCGTTACGCTCCGCTGCTCGGTCTGGTCTTCAACGTCACCTATACGGCCGCGTCGTGGCCCGCGGGACACCTGAGCGACCGCGTCTCGCGCCACGCGCTGGCCGCCGCGGGATACGCCGTATTCGCCATCGTTTACGGCGTCTTAGCGGCTGCGCCGTCGCGCGCCGCGCTATGGGCGATGATGTCGTTCTACGGCCTCTACTATGCCCTGACCAGCCCGGTGCTGCGAGCGCTGGTGGTGGACCAGGTCCCGCCCGGATCCCGCGGGCGCGCCTTCGGCATTTTCTACTTCACCACCAGCATCGCCACCCTGATTTCCAGCATCGCCACCGGAGAGCTGTGGAAACACTTCGGCGCGCGCCTGCCGTTCTCGATCTCCGCCGCGCTGGCGGTGATGGCTGCGATAATGTTGCTGGCCGGCTCGAGGAAGACCCCGGAGGACGATCGAATTCAGGTCCCGGATTGAGGCTTGCGGATTTAAGATTTGGGACGTCATCGGATGACCCTGCCAGAGAGAATCCCATGGAGAAGGAACTGAACGATCTGGTCGCGAAGCTCAGAGGAGCTTCTGGAGCCAACCTGGAATGCGTGGTGCTCTACGGCTCGGCGGCCAGCGGACACTTCGAGGAGAAACACTCCGATCTGAACGTGCTCTGTATTCTGGAACGGCTGGACGGCGCCGCGCTGGAGGCGCTGCGCCCAGTGGCGGCGTGGTGGACCGGGAAGGGCCAGCCGGCCGTGCTGGTATTCACGATGGATGAGCTGCGCCGCTCGGCGGACGTCTTCGCCATCGAATTGCTGGACATCAAGGCCAGCCACAAGGTGCTGTTCGGGGAAGACTGTTTCTCTGGGCTGGATGTGCCCATGAACCTGCACCGCATCCAACTGGAGCACGAGCTGAGGACGAAATTGATCCGCTTCCGGCAGGCCTACCTGGCAGTGGAGGGGAAGTCCAAAGAACTGCTGCGCCTTATGACCGAGTCGATTTCGTCCTTCATGACGCTCTTCCGGCACACCTTGATCGCGCTCGGAGAGCCGGTGCCGCCGCAGAGACACGCCGTGCTCGACCGGCTGGCCGACCGTCTGAAGGTCGAGGTCTCGGCATTTCACCGAGTGCTGGAAGTCCGCGAAGGGAAGAAAGCCGACCTCGATGTGGTCTCCGTGGCGCGCGGCTATCTTGATACCGTCACCCGCGTGGTGGACGAAGTGGATCGCATCCTGGCGGCTTGAGGAGTGAAAGGAAACAAATGAAAAGTATTCTGATCGTCATCGTGGTTCTCGCACTCGTCGCGGTGCTGGTGTTCGGCATGTACGTGGACCGGCGCAACGAGATGGTGCGCAAGAAAGAGACCATCAATGCCGCCTGGTCGCAGGTGGATGTGGTGATCCAGCGGCGCGCCGACCTGATCCCCAACCTGGTGGAGACGGTGAAGGGCATCGCGGCGCAGGAACAGAGCGTCTTCGGCGAGATCGCGCGGGCGCGCTCCGCCCTGCTCAACGCCAAAACGCCGCCCGACCGCATCGCCGCCAACCAGCAACTTGACGGCGCCCTCGGCCGCCTGCTGCTGGTGGTGGAAAACTATCCGCAGTTGAAATCGAACGAGAACTTCCTGCGCCTCCAGGACGAGCTGGCGGGGACGGAGAACCGCATTGCCGTCGAGCGCCGCCGCTACAACGAGGCCCTCAAGGACTACAACACCTACATCGGCCTGTTCCCCAACAACCTGGTCGCCGGCTTTGCGGGCTTCAGCCGCAATGACGCCTATTTCGAGGCTGCTCCGGCCAGCCGTGAGGCGCCCAAGGTGCAGTTCCCGGGACCTAAAGGTTGATTTCAGTGCGTCGTCATCGCCGGATTGTAGTGGTCTGCCTGCTTGCGGCCGCGCTCGTGGCGACCGCCGCGGCCGAGCAGATGAGCAAGCTCAATCCGAAGGGCTACGTCAACGACTTCGCGGGCGTACTCGACGGCCGCACCTCGTCCGACATCCACCAGCTTTGCTTGCTGATCGACGAAAAGGCCGACGCGCAGATCGCCGTCGTCACCATCCACTCGCTCGATGGGTTGGAAGCGTCGGATTTTGCCAACAAGCTCTTCGCCAAGTGGGGAGTCGGCCACAAGGACAATCGCGGAGTCCTCATCCTGCTGGCGGTGAACGACCACAAGTACTACGTTGAGGTCGGCTACGGGCTGGAACCGATCCTGCCGGACGGCAAGGTGGGCGGCTTCGGCCGCGAGATGGTGCCGTTCCTCCGGGGCGGCGACTACAACGGGGGCGTGCTTCTGTTGAGCCAACGCATCGCCAGCGTGATCGCGCAGGACCGCGGCGTGACCCTGCCCCGGCTATCGCTACCGGCCCCGGCACCGACGCTTCAGCCCGGTAGCGGCTTCCGCAGCGACGGCAATTTCTATGTCTTTCTCATCCTCGCCGCCTTCGTCATCGCTTTTTCGATCGTGGCGGCGATTCTGCGTGCGCTCTGGCGGTTGCTCGTCTTCGTTTTCACCGGCAAGCGTCCGCCCCCGGGCCGCGGGTGGTTCTTTCCGTCGACCGGCGGTTTCTGGATGGGCGGCGGAAGCAGCGGCGGCTGGTCGGGTGGCGGATTCGGCGGCGGCGGTGGAGGGTTCGGCGGATTCGGCGGGGGCATGTCAGGCGGTGGCGGCGCGGGGGGAGGCTGGTGATTTGCGATTTCAGATTGAAGATTTCAAGTTGCAGATCGGACGCGGCCGCGGCGGGAGAGCAAATACCAGAGGATGAGCTGCGCGGCGAGTGCGCCGGTCAGATCGAGCAGGACGTCGCGCACCTCGCCGCTGCGTGAGGGAACGAAGCTCTGGTGCACCTCGTCGGTGACGGCTGTGGCCAGGGCGACCGCAACGCCGAGCATTCCCCAACGCCACTGAAATCCCGGTTGGCCGCCGCGCCAGGCGCGGAACCAGACCAAGCTCAGGATGGCGTACTCGGTGAGGTGCGCGCTTTTGCGCACCAGGAAATGAGCGAATTCAAACGTCTGCGGGTCGATGCGGCCGAAGAGCGTCGTGACGACCGCTTCCAGGATGCTGCCGGTGTTCTGCGCGGAGAAAGTGTCCGAGGAAGCGAGAAGAACGACGCACGTCCATGCGATTGCGGGAAGCCAGTAGCGGGCGAAGGTGCGGGCCACTATTCGAGCCGGTAGTTCGGCGCCTCGCGGGTGATGATGACGTCGTGCACGTGGCTCTCGCGCAGGCCGGCGCCGCTGATGCGCACAAAACGCGCCTTCTGCTGGAGGTCGGCGATGCTGGTGGCGCCGCAGTAGCCCATGCCGGAGCGCAGGCCGCCGACCAACTGGTACACCATCACCGCCAGCGTGCCCTTGTAGGGGACGCGTCCCTCGATACCTTCCGGCACCAGTTTGGCAAGGCGGTTGCCGTCGGTCTCCTCGACCGCCAGCGCGGACTCGTCGCTGTCGCCCTCGACGGATTGCGCGTAGCGCTCGCTGGACCCCGCCGACATCGCGGACAACGAGCCCATGCCGCGGTAGGACTTGAAGGAGCGGCCCTGGTAGAGGATAGTTTCGCCCGGGCTCTCGTCGGTGCCGGCTAGGAGCGACCCGATCATGACCGAACCGGCGCCGGCGGCCAGCGCCTTGGTGATGTCGCCCGAGTACTTGATGCCGCCGTCGGCCACGACGGGGACGTTGGCTTCCTTGGTGGCGCGGTAGGCTTCGGCGATGGCGGTGATCTGCGGCACCCCGGCGCCGGTGACGATGCGGGTGGTACAGATGGAGCCGGGACCGACTCCGACCTTGATGGCGTCGGCGCCGGAGCGCACCAGTTCGCAGGCGGCATCGAAGGTGCCCACGTTGCCGGCGATGATCTCGACCTCGGGCAGCTTCGCCTTGATCGCCTTGATGGCCTCGATGACGCGGGTGGAATGCCCGTGCGCGCTGTCCACGCACAGGATGTCGGCCTTGGATTTCACCAGTTCCTGGGCCCGCTCCAGGAAGTCGCCGGTGGCTCCGACGGCCGCGCCTACGCGCAACCGACCGTGCGAGTCCTTGGCCGCGCTCGGGTACTTCAGTTTCTTCTGGATGTCCTTGACCGTGATCAGGCCCTTGAGCGTGTAGTTCTTGTCCACCACCAGCAATTTCTCGACGCGGTGCGTATGCAGGATCTTCTCCGCATCTTCGAGCGTGGTGCCGACGGGCACGGTGATGAGGTTCTCTTTGGTCATCACCTTGCTGATGGGGATGTCGGTGCGGGTCTCGAAGCGCAGGTCGCGGTTCGTGAGGATGCCGACCAGCTTCTTGTTCTTGGTGATGGGCACGCCGGAGATGCGGTACTGGCGCATCACTTCTAGCGCGTCGGAGATCTTGTCGTCGGGCGACATGGTGATCGGGTCCACGATCATGCCGCTCTCGGAGCGCTTGACCTTGTCCACCTCGCTGGCTTGCTCCTCGATGGAGAGGTTGCGATGCACGATGCCGATGCCCCCCTGCTGCGCCAGGGCGATCGCCAGGCGGGACTCGGTGACCGTGTCCATGGCCGCGCTGATGATCGGGATGTTGAGCGTGATGTTGCGGGAGAGCCGGGTCGAGGTGCTTACCGTGGCCGGAACGACGTCCGACTTGGCGGGAAGCAGCAACACGTCATCGAAGGTAAGTGCCTCAGGCACCGGGAAATGGATCATCGCTCACACTCGCGCAAGGGGATAATTTGTCATTGTACCCGCTTCCCGCGCGCCTCGGCCACCCCGCCGGGGTGTTTGTCTTTTGGAAACGTTGGGCGTATCATAAGGAATTGTTACTGCTGTGTCGGAACACATCAGTGGGCGAGAGCCCACTTTTTATTTGACCCGGCAGTCGGGAGTCAGCACGGCTGGTAAGAGATGGCGTTGGACCTGGAGCATGTCCGGGCGATCGTGGAACGGGTGGCAGTGTCCAGCGGCCTGGAAGTGGTGGACGTGGAGTTTCGGGGCGGCGGCAAAGCGCGCATGCTGCGCATCTTTATCGACAAGCCCGGGGGCGTCACCCACCAGGATTGCGAGTCGGTGAGCCGGGAAGTGGGCACGATCCTGGACGTCGAGGATGCGGTGCCAGGTGGCTCTTACACCCTGGAGGTCTCG
Organism: Terriglobia bacterium; assembly: GCA_020073495.1. NCBI lineage: Bacteria > Pseudomonadati > Acidobacteriota > Terriglobia > Terriglobia bacterium. The sequence goes on along the minus strand of JAIQFD010000006.1, from coordinate 49,897 downwards.
TCGCCCGGCCTGGACCGGAGACTGACCAAGGCCGCGGATTACGAGCGCTTCACCGGGAGCCGGGTCAAGCTGCAGACACGGGAGCCGATCGACGGCAACCGGTTCTTTGAGGGCCGGCTGGAGAGCTTCCGCGAGGGCAAGCTGACCGTGGCGGTGGAGCCCGGCAGGAAAGAACGGAGAGGACAGCCAAGGGCGGCTGTCCCACACAAGCAAGTAGAGATCGAGTTGGCGAACGTAGAGAAAGCCAACCTGGTACCAGAGATTTAGATCAAGACGTGACCGAGGCGCAGCCCGCTGCGTCTCTACCGGAATCGCTATGGCTAGTTTGCTGTACCAACAGATCGAAGGCCTGAGCCGCGACAAGGGGATCGACCCCCAGATCGTGGTGAATGCGGTGGAAGACGCCATCGTCGTCGCCACGCGCAAATTCTACAAGTCGCAGGAGAACCTGCGCGCGGAGCTGAACAAGGAGACCGGCCAGATCACCGCTTTCGCGGTGAAGACGGTGGTCGAGGCTCCGGAGCAGGTGGAAGACCCCAATTTGCAGATCACGCTGGACGATGCGCGCAAGGTGGACGCCAACGCGCAGCTCGGCGGCGAGGTGCGCTTCTACAAGCCCACCGACGTGCTGGGACGCATCGCGGCGCAATTGGCGAAGCAGGTGATCTTCCAGAAGGTGCGCGAGGCCGAGCGCGACACCGTCTACAACGACTACATCGGACGCGTTGCCGAGATCGTGACTGCGACCGTGAAGCGCGTCGAAGGCCCGGACGTGATCTTCGAGCTGGGCAAGACGGAAGCGCGCATGCCGCGCAAGGAGCAATCGCGGCTGGAGTCGTTCGCCGTGGGCGAGCGCATCCGCGTGGTCATCTCCCGCGTCGAGAAGTCGGCGAAGGGCCCGCAAGTCATCGTGTCGCGCGCCGCCCCGGAGCTGGTGCAGCACCTCTTCCAGACGGAAGTCCCGGAGATCTACGACGGGACGGTGGTCATCCGCGCCATCGCGCGCGAGGCCGGCGAGCGCACCAAGATCGCGGTCATGTCGAAGGACAAGGACGTGGACTCGGTGGGCGCGTGCGTGGGCATGAAAGGCATGCGGGTGCAGTCCATCATCCGCGAGCTGCGCGGCGAGAAGATCGACATCATCGAGTTCCATGAGGACGCCGTCACCTTCGCGGAAAAGGCGTTGCAGCCGGCGAAGGTGAGCCGCGTCTCCATCGTGGACCAGGCGGAGAAGCACCTGGAAGTGATCGTGGACGACACGCAGCTTTCGCTGGCCATCGGCAAGAAGGGCCAGAACGTGCGCCTGGCGGCCAAGCTCCTCGGGTGGAAGATCGACATCAAGAGCGAAGAGGAGAAGCGGCAGGAGGTCGAGCTGCAGATGACCGCGCTCGTCAATCAGCCGAGCACGCCGCTGGACCGGGTGACCGAGCTGGGCGAGGGGCTGGTCGAGAAGCTCACCGCGGCGGGTGTGACCACGGTCGAGGCCCTGGCCGACATGACGCCCGAGCAGCTGGAAGAAATCCCGGGCATCGGCCCGAAGACGGTGGAAAAAATCAGCATAGCGGTCAATAATTACTTTTCCAGCTTGGAAGCGGGTGAAGCGGCCCCGGCCGAGCCGGGAGATCTCGCCGGAAGTGCGGGCGAGGCTCCGCTCGACGAAGAACGGCTCCCCAACCAGCCTGGCGAAGAAGTCGAGGCGGCCGCCTCGGACGCCGGTGCTGCGGCAGGCGAGAGCACGGAAGTGTTGAGCGTCGCCGAAGTTCCGCCGGAAGTCGCGGGCGAGCCCGTCGAGGCCGATACCGTAGGCGGCGTGGAAGATGCGCCCCCGGCAGGCGAGTCCGAGCCGGAAAAGCAGGATTCGTAATGTGTGGGGCGCGGGTCGAAGACCCGCGCTGCCACGAGTTTTCGCGTCCTGCGCGGACGCGACGGGACCCAACGAAAGGCCGCCGGCGCGGCCTCACAACAACCGACCAGTACCGTGAGGATTTATGGACTAGCGGGACAAAATCGGAGGAACAGCAGGGCGGATGCAGCAGAAGATTCGAATCAACGATCTGGCGCGAGAACTGGAAGTGAAGTCGAAAGCCATTCTCGACGTTCTTCCCCAGGTCGGCGTCACAGAAAAGAAAACGCATTCGAGCTCGATCGAGGTCGACGAAGCCGTGCGGGTGCGGGAGTTTTTTGCTGCGCAACGGCAAACCGCCCACTCGGCCGAGAAGAGGGCGGCTCGCGGTCCCGCTGAGCCGGAGATCAAGACCAAGTTCGATCTGTCGAAGATCTCGCGCCCGGGCGATGTGCTGAAGGCGATCACGCAGCAGCAGCATCCCGAGCCGGCGCGCCCGCCGCTGGCCCGTCCGACGCCACCGCCGGCAGCTGTACCGCCGAAACCCGCGGCCCCGCCCACCGCTGCCAAGCCGGCTGCGCCGGCAGTCGTTCCACCCCCACCCAGTCCCGCGAAACCGGTTGCGCCGCCTGCTGAAGAGATGGCGCCGCCGATGGTCGTGTCGCCCATCGCGCCGCCTCGTACCGCCGCGCCTCCGCCGGTCCTCACCACTCCGCCCGAGTTGGTCACGCCGCCTCCCATGCAGGAAGAAGCGGCCGAAGCGCCAGAGGCCGTCGCGTCTGTACCACCCATGGAAACGCCAGAAGAATCGGAGATTGCGCCGCCAGTGGTGGCAGCACCGCCGGCCGCGAAGAAGGCTCCAGCGGTGCGAACCCAGCCGCAGGCTCCGCCGCGTCGCGTCATCACCCCGCAGACCGGGCCGCGTCCGGTGTACATGGCGGCGCCGCCGAAGCCGGAGGCTCCCCCGCGTCCGCCGGTGCCGGGCCAGCCGATCGCCAGCCGCCCGGGTATGCAGGGCCGCCCTGCGCCGGGGCGTCCGGTGCCGGGGCAGCCGATCTTCCAGCGCCCGCGTCCCGCCGGGGCTCCGAGCGGACCACGTCCGCCCCTGCGGCCGGGTGAGCGCCGTCCCATGCATCCGACCCGCGCCATGCCCACCGGACGCCCACTGGGCGTCGGTCCGGGATTGCCGCCCCCGGCACCCGGACGTCCGGCCGGACGTCCAGGTGGACCGGCACGGCGTCCTGGACAGCGCTACGTGCCCCGTGGCGTCAAGGAAGGCCCGATGAAGGGCTTCGTTCCGCCGCCGCGCCTGGGTGCGCTGAATGCTGCGGAGCCGTTGCCCATCACGCGCAGTATCACCATCACGGAAGGCATCAGTGTGAAGGACCTGGCCGAAAGGCTGGGGGTCCGCGCCAAGGAAGTCATCGCGCGGCTGCTGGCGCGCGGCGTATTCGCCAGCATCAACCAGACGCTCGATGCTTCCTTGGCCAACGATATGGCGCGGCAGTTCGGCGCCGAGACCAGCGTCATCAGCTTCGAAGAGCAGGCGGCGCAGGAGATGGTCGAGGCCGAGCTCAAGAGCGAGGAGACGACCGGCCTGGTGACGCGTCCGCCGGTGGTCACCATCATGGGCCACGTGGACCACGGCAAGACGACGCTGCTCGACTCCATCCGCTCGACCGACGTGGCGGGCGGGGAAGCGGGCGGCATCACCCAACATATCGGCGCCTACAAGGTGAGCATCACGGATCCGAACTCGCCCGCCTTCGGCCGCGAGATCACCTTCCTGGACACGCCGGGCCACGAGGCCTTCACGCGCATGCGCGCCCGCGGCGCCAAGGTCACCGACATCGTGGTGCTGGTGGTCGCCGCCGACGACGGCGTCATGCCCCAGACGCTGGAGGCTATTGACCACGCCAACGCCGCCAAGGTGCCCATCATCGTGGCGGTCAACAAGATCGACAAGCCCGGCGCCTTGCCCGATCGCGTCAAGAAGCAGTTGGGTGATCGCGGCCTGGTTCCGGAAGACTGGGGCGGCAAGACGGTATTCGTGGACGTCTCCGCCAAGCAGAAGACGAACCTCAACCTGCTTTTGGAAATGATCTGCCTGGTCGCGGACTTGCAGGACTTGAAAGCCAACCCGGAGCGTCCGGCGACCGGTTCGGTGGTCGAGGCGAAGCTCGACCGCGGGCGCGGCGCCGTGGCCACTATCCTGGTGCAGGACGGCACGCTGAAGGCAGGCGAAAGCTTCATTGTGGGCAACACCTTCGGCAAGGTCCGCGCCATGTTCGACGACCGCGGCAACCAGGTGGACGACGCCCCACCGTCGAGTGCGGTCGAGATCCTGGGCCTGGAAGGCCTGCCGCACGCCGGCGATCAGCTGGTCGTGGTGGCGGACCGCGCCAAGGCCAAGCAGATGGCGCAGTACCGCGAGCAGAAGGCCCGCGAGGCCCAGCTTGCCAAGTCCTCCCGCGTTTCGCTGGAAGGCCTGGCCGAGCAGCTGAAGACCGCGGGTGTGAAGGAGCTGCCCATCATCCTGAAGGGCGACGTGCAGGGCTCCGTCGAAGTGCTGGCGGATTCGCTGGGCAAGCTCTCCACCGACAAGGTCAAGATCAAGATCCTGCACAGCTCGGTCGGAGCCATCACGGAAACCGACGTGTTGCTGGCCTCAGCCTCGAACGCGATCATCATCGGCTTCAGCGTCCGGCCGGAGCGCAAGGCGCAGGAGATCGCGGAGCAGGAGAACGTCGACATCCGCCTGCACTCGATCATTTACGAGCTGCAAGACGAGATCAAGAAGGCGATGACCGGCCTGCTGGAGCCGGTGGTGAAGGAAACCTACCTGGGCCGCGCCGAAGTTCGCGAGACCTTCCGCATCCCGAAGGTGGGGACCGTCGCCGGCTGCTACGTGAACGACGGCCTCATCAAGCGCGATTCCGAGGTGCGGCTGGTCCGCGACGGCGTGCAGGTCTTCAAGGGCAAGGTCAGCTCGCTGCGCCGCTTCAAGGATGACGCCTCCGAGGTGCACAATGGCCTGGAGTGCGGTATCGCCATTGCCAACTACGGCGACGTCAAGGTCGGCGATGTGATTGAGGCCTTCGTCACCGAGAGGGTCGCGGCCGAAGTGATGGCGTAACAGTTGTCGGTTGTCGGTTCTCAGTTGCCAGTTCTCGATGTTTGGGGACTGGCATTTGTTTTGCGTGAGAGAATGACTACCGGCTGCCAACTGCCAACTGCCAACTGCCAACTGGCTACTGATATGCCCATCGCCCATCTCACCCTGGAACTCCGCATTGAGGGCGCGCAGTCGCTCAAGGACAAGCGCCAGGTGCTGCGCCGCATGAAGGACCGGCTGCGTCACAGCTTCAACGTCTCCGTGGCGGAGATGGATGCCAGCGATTTGTGGCAGCGGGCCACGCTGGAGATCGTCAGCGTCTCCCCCTCACGCGACTATCTCGAGGGCCTGATGCAGAACGTGGAGCGCTCCGCCGGCGCCATCGCCTCGCAGTCCGGCGCCGAGATTGTGGACTCCTTTGTCGACTACTTCTGATTTGCACAGCTCCGCCCGAAATCCTGCCTTCTCGCCCGTACCTGCATCTGCTATGCTCATGAGTTTTTCCGGGCGAGGTTGACGATGCTGGAGCAACGTGGCCGCGAATATCACCGGGCACGGCTCGGTGAGGCGATCCGCGAGGAGGTGGTGGCCCTCATCGAGGGCGAGCTGGCGGACCCGCGCATCGGGCTTGCCACCGTCACCGACGTCAAACTCGCGCCCGACGGCAAAAGCGCCCATATCTTCATCGGCGTCCTGGCGGAGCGTACCGAAGAAGAGGGCGAGCAGACCCTCGAGGGTCTGCAGTCGGCGCGGAATTACATACGGCGCGAGCTGGCGCAGCGGCTGCGGTTGCGGACCGCGCCGGAATTGCACTTCGTGATCGACCGCTCGGATCAATTTGGCGGCCGCATCGAGGAGCTGTTGAAGCGCGCCGAGCGGAGGAAGAAACGCGGGTCCGGGCCAGGGACCAAGGGCTGAATGCTGGAAAGAATCTTACGAACGATCGGCGAGGGCGGGAAGTTCGTTCTGACCTCGCACGCGCGTCCCGACGGCGACGCGGTCGGCTCGGTGCTGGCCTGCTGCGAGATCCTGAAGAAGATGGGCAAGTCCGCGGAAGTGGTTCTGGCGGACGGCGTCCCCTACATCTACCGGCCCCTGCCATTCGCCGACTCGGTGGTGCAGTCGCCTGCGGTGAACGGCCACTTCGATGCCGCCATCATTCTGGAATGCGATTCCATCGCGCGCACCCGCCTGCAGGGGCTGGAGGAGCGCTTCCTCATCAGCATCGACCACCATCTCACCGGCAAGCCCTTCGCGCACCTCAACTGGATCGATCCCACCGCCTGCGCCACCGCCGAGATGATCTTCCGCCTGGCGCGTGAGGCGGGGGTGAAGATCTCGCCCGAGATCGCGACCTGCCTCTACACCGCGGTGCTGACCGACACCGGCTCCTTCTGTTTCGCCGGCACCACGGAGCGCACCTTCGCGCTGGCGCAGGAGCTGGTGCGGGCCGGCGCCGACCCCGCCCGCTGTGCGCAAAACGTCTATTTTGCGAACCCGACCTCGAAGATGCGCCTGCTGGGGGCGGCGCTCTCCAGCCTGCACCGCGACGGCGACCTGGCGTGGATGCACATCACGCGCAAAGATTTTGACCTGTGCGGCGCATTCGATGAAGACGCCGAGGGGCTGGTGAACTACGCCTTGAGCATCGGCGGGGTCGAGGTCGCTGTGCTTTTCCGCGAGCTGCCCGACAAGCGATATCGCGTGAGCCTGCGCAGCAAGGGCCGGATCAACGTCGCCACCATCGCCGAGCGCTTCGGCGGCGGCGGGCATGAGTGCGCCAGCGGCTGCGCCCTTGCAGGCCCGCTCTCCGTGGCCTCGGAGCGCATCCTCGCCCAGATCCGCCTTCTCCTGAACCCGCACTGACCGGGATAGCATCTAGCGCCCGACCCTGTAGCTGCCCTGCGCACCCGTCGAAAGCCAGCGCCCGACCCGATTTCAGATCAGAAGCTGAAAAGCGCCTGGCAGGCGTGAAAGAAATTGGCGGTTTCGCGCTCGGAACCGGGATTCTTGTGTGGGCAGCCTGGGCCGGCATGAATCCGCTCGGTCCTGATGGTGGTCGCTGAGATCACGACCACAATAGGTAGGGGCGCAATTCGTAACTGGTGATATGGTCTGTTATCGACAGTTACTTGGAAGCAGTTACCTTTCGGCGTAAAGTCCTTCACCGAAGGTCGCCATGAAACGCGCACTGTTCCTGTGGTTGTTTCTCCCAATCAGCTTGTCGTGCGCTTTCGGCCAGAATACGCCGCTAGACGACTGCGCCCGAACTGCGCGAATGCGAATCTATTCTGACGCGTTTGTTTCGGAAGAGACCGGCGACCTCGGTGGATATGAGTTGGCCCTCGACCGTCGCAACGATTCTGCCGTTCATGGGCTGTTGTACGTCTATCAAGGGGGCCCGAGTGACGGTATACCACTCACAGGGCGCGTCACCGGAAACAGGGTCAGACTTGAAGGAGATTGGGTCTTGCACGTGACCGAATATCCGTCAGGAAAGCAGATTACGGAAAAGAGATTCGTAAGAGTGGTTGGGACGGCCGGTTCGGCGGCATTTCAGGGCACCGTATCATTTGAATCCCTGACACCGGAGCGTTTGCGGTTGAAACGTGTAAAGAGCATCTGGCTGTGTGCGTCGCAAACTGAACAAGGCCGCTGACCTAGCGCGACTCGGCGGGATACACATGGATAAATCCTCATATCACCAGTGTGCACTTTTCCTTCGCCTCCGCTGGGGGCAACTGGTGATAAGGTCTGTTATCAACAGTTGACCAAAGCCATCTGGTGACGCCAGTCACAGACGACTTCCAAGTGGTGGTATTGGAATACCGTTGCAGTCATCGCTCTAGGGAGGATTGCTACCGCCCAGGGAGCCAGCCTTTGGCAGAATCAATTCTGTATATTTGCAGCAGACGATCACAGGCTGAACAATGCGGAGGGCAGGATGGTCTGGTTCTGGTGGATCTACGGCTGCTCCATCGCCGCCGCGATGCTGCTTATCGTCGTCGACCTTGCCCGCGGTATCGGGCTCGTGCCTGACCTGACGAAACCGCAATGGGACGCCTGGCCGAAGGGCAGCCATCCGCGGGTGAGCGTCATTGTTCCAGCACGCAACGAAGGGGAAGGCATCGGGGCTTGCCTCGGTTCGCTCGCCGCGCAGGATTACGACAACCTGGAGATCATCGCGGTCAATGACCGTTCCACCGACGGCACCGGCGCCGTCATGCAGCAGATGACCGCGATGACGCCGAACCTGCGCGTCGTCACGATCGCCGAGCTTCCTCCGGGTTGGTTAGGCAAGACTCACGCAATGTGGACCGCCGCCAAGGTCGCCAGGGGCGACTGGCTGCTGTTTACCGACGGTGACATCATGCTCCGCGAGGACACCATCCGTCGCGCTGTCATATTTGTTGAGAGCGCCCGCGCCGACCACCTCGTCATCGTGCCCACGATGATCTGCCGCAAAGTCGCGGAGCGAATGGTGGTAGCCCTATTCTTCCAGATGGCAGTCGCCGGCACGCGGATCTGGAAGTTCCCTGATCCCAGATCGCGCTCGGGTGGCGGCGCTGGCGCCTTCAACATGGTCCGCCGCTCCGCCTACGAAGCCATCGGGACGATGGAGGCGATCCGCCTGGCCGTCCTCGAGGACGTCACCCTCGGCTTCCGCGTGAAGGCCGCTGGGTTCACCTCCTACGCTGCCTTCGGCCGCGGCATGGTCACTCTCCAGTACGGTCGTGGACTCTTGGGGATGATCAACAATGTCACCAAGAACATGTTTGCTGCCCTGCAGTACCGGTGGTACTTGGCGCTGGCAGTAGTCGTTCTCATATTCATCGTTCATCTGGCGCCATTCGCAGCGCTCTGGCTGGCGCCGCGATGGGCCAGGCTCCCCTTCGCCTTTGGACTGCTGGGCATTTTGGCTGTCTACGTCATCCTGGGCAGGGTGAATGGCATTTCCCCGGCTTATTTCTTCCTGCACCCACTGAACGCGCTGCTGATGATCTACGCTGTGCTGAAGTCAACAGCGGTTACGTTGTGGAATGGCGGCGTGGTTTGGCGCGGAACGCTCTATCCTCTCGACGAGCTCCGCCGTGCCATGACGTGGCGACATCCCCGAAATCGCGGATGATTGACGATAAATCTCCTTAGCACAAGTGTGCGCTTTTCCTTCGCCCCCGCTGGGGGTAACTGGTGATATGGTCTGTTATCAACAGTTAGCCGCGTTGCATTAACTTGGTGTCTATCTAGGTATGCGATGTGTATCGGCAATCGTACTCACAGCGGTCCTGGCCAATCCGCTCATCACGCAAGCCGTTGAATCCCACTCCGAGGTATCCGGCGAGTCATACGACGTGTACTCAGCAGTCTTTCGAGAGCGATACTCAATGTGGTTTCGCAGTGATGCTGTTCTCCGGATTTCTTCGTATACCAAACTCTCTTTGCCGCGGGAGGGACGGGTTGCCGGGAGCTGCCGAAGGCGTACTAAAGACAAACCGTCTGACCTCGAATTGCTGAACAAACTCATTTCCATCAACTCGACGAGGAAGAGCATCAAGCCGAGACTATCTCTTCCAGCTCGATATGCGCTATTCACGAAGGACATCAAGATAAAAGCCGGCGAGGAACCCGGTGCGATCTGGCTGTCAGTAGTCGCGTTCTCCGATGACCGTCAGCACGCAATGGTGTGGGTTTCCAATTACTGCGGCAATCTCTGCGGGAGCGGGCTGCTCTGGAAGCTCGAAAAGAACCGCAGCGTGTGGCGCGTCACGAGTAAGCAGCCCGTGTGCGGATTCATCTCGTAAATTGGGCCTTTTCGACTGTAACTGTTGATAAATCCCCTTAGCACCAGTTTGCGCTTTTACTTCGCCTCCGCTGGGGGTAACTGGTGATATGGTCTGTTATCGCCAGTGCGGTTTCCTTTCGCCCGTCCCCAGAGAGAACGTTTGAGACCAAAACGCGGTCATGAGCATCCTTCTCTTGGGGCTAACGACATGCCAATTCCGTACTATCACGTCGATTCATTCACGGGAGAGCTCTTTGCAGGTAACCCGGCGGGGGTCTGCATCCTTTCCGCTTTTCTCGCGGATAGCACCATGCAGAAAATTGCGGCTGAGAACAGGCACAGCGAGACCGCTTTTGTTGTTCCTCGCGCTGATGGTGATTTCGACTTGCGCTGGTTTGCCCCCAAAGTCGAGGACGACCTATGCGGGCACGCGACCTTGGCATCCGCCTACGTGCTCGCGCTGCGGAAGCACAACGTGTGGCCGGTTCGCTTCCACACCTGCAGCGGCATGTTGACCGTCGCTCAGGACCAAGACAGCTTTGAAATGGACTTTCCCGCCAGGCCACCCCAGCCATGTGAGACGCCAGTCGACCTCTTACCAGCCCTAGGTTTGAAAGCGGCGCTAGTAATGAAATCGCGCGATTACCTCGTGGTGGTGGATCAGGCTGAGCAAGTGCGGGCGCTCGCGCCCGATTTTGCCGCTCTTGCCAAACTGGACATCGGGATCGGCGGAACGATTGTTACCGCTCCCGGCGAGGGTGACGTGGATTACGTGTGCCGACTTTTTGCACCCTCTGTCGGCATCGATGAGGACCCCGCAACCGGCTCGATACACTGCACACTGGCTCCATATTGGGCGGGGCGGCTGGGTAAGGACACGTTGCGGGCGCAACAACTCAGTGCCCGCGGTGGATACATGCAGTGCACAATCGCTGGCGATCGCGTGAAGATTGCTGGCAAAGCTCGCCTCTATCTTCAGGGGACGATCGAACTGTAAGGTATCTTTCTGGGCAGGGGCCGGGTGCCCCACCCAACGCGGTTTTCGTTGGGTGGGTCTCTCTGCGTCTCTGCGGTGAGTCTTTGCTCCCAACGCAACTCCCTGAAAACAAAGACACGCGCAACATCTGGATTTGTATAGCTTTAAGCTATGTCAAGAACTTTATTTTTTGTCCCTGCAACTCATTGATCCTACAGGCCTAGCCGCTCCGCCCCGCCGCGTTCCCGCCTCTTGGGTTTGCTATTCTGGATGTGGCGGCCCGTGCGCCGCCGAGCCGCCGGCATACCTGGCGCCCGTAAGCTCTTTGAAACCTCATACCTCACATATTTCTGGTCCTAACTCCTTTGTTTCGACATATCGAGGCAGGGGGGAGGGGGGCTAGATCTGTCGCGGTTCGCCTCTGTGTCTTCTCCGTGCGCCTTCGTGTCCTCTGTGGTGAGTCTTTCATCGCCGACGACGGACGACCGACGACGTCTCCCCGCGCCCCTGATCCCCTTGATATCAAGGGCTAAGTCGAGGCGTTTGGCGGGCGTGAGCGAGGCGACAGCCGAGCGGGAGACCGCCGCCGAGACCCTGACGCGGAGCTCCGCGAAGCGGAAGGGTCCCCTGATCCCCTTGATATCAAGGGCTAAGTCCTTTATTTCGACTGATCCCGGTAGGGGGTGGGGGGACCGCATACCCCCGAAAATGTGACTTCCCGTAAGCTATGGCATCCTCAACCCGGGACCTGTGTGCCCCATGCTTCATCACTAGGCCGAAGCACGGCTGGCACCTGTGACGCCGCCGCGGCACGGCTGTTAGACTCTGGGGCGGATGCAACTTCGCCGCTCAGAGTGGATCGACCTGCTCACGGTCGCCGGCTTCTGCGCATTCTTGTTCTTTTACGGGCTGGGGGCGTTCGGACTCACCGGGGCCGACGAGCCCCGCTACGCCCAGATCGCGCGCGAGATGCTGGCCCGCCACGATCTCATCACTCCCGTTCTCTACGGCAAGCCGTGGCTGGAGAAGCCGGTGCTCTACTACTGGCTGGCTGCGTTCTTCTACAAGATTTTCGGAGTCAGTGACTGGGCGGCGCGCCTGCCCTCGGCCTGCCTGGCCACCCTGATGGTGTTCGCCGCCTATTTCCATGCGCGCCGCTTCCGCCCTGGGGCCGAGCTCAATGCCGCCCTGATGACCACCGCGTGCGCCGCCATGATCGGCTTTTCGCGCGCGGCCGCGACGGATATGCCTCTGGCCGCGTTCTTCGTGCTCGGCATGCTGGCGTGGCACGCGTGGTTTGCCACGGGACGTCGCCTGTGGCTCGCGGCCTTCTACATCGCGATGGGCCTGGGGACGCTGGCCAAGGGGCCGGTGGCCGCCGTGCTGGCCGGCGTGATCGTGTTGGCGTTCGCGCTGCGCGAGCGCGATTTGGGTATCGTCTGGCGCACCCTGTGGCTGCCGGGCATCACTTTGTACCTTGCCGCTGCCTTGCCCTGGTACATCGCAGTCCAGGTGCGGAATCCGAACTTCTTCCGCGAGTTCATCCTGCGGCACAACCTGGAGCGGTTTGCGGTCCAGAACCTTTACCACCACAAAGAGCCGTTCTGGTATTTCGTGCCGGTGCTGCTGCTGGCGGTGATGCCATGGACCGTCTACTTCGTGGCGGCGCTGGTGGAGCACCTGCGGAATTTTCGCGAGCGTGCGCCCGGCGCGCCCGGGCACGACCCCCTGTCGCGCTTCCTGGTTCTGTGGGCCGCGATCGTGGTGGTGCTCTTCTCGATCTCGCAGGCGAAGCTGCCGGGATACATCCTGCCCGCCGTCCCGCCCTGCACCCTCCTGGTGGCCGACTGGATCCAGCGCCGGGGCGAGAAGCCGCTTCGCCGGTGGCAGGCTGCGCTGCACGCCGCCGCGGTCGCCGCGCTGACCGTGGCCGCGATCGTTGCGCCGTTCCTGGTGGCGGCGAAGCATGCCGGACAGCGCGCCGCCCTGCCTCCGCAGCTCAAGGGCTTTGCGTTGGGGATCGGGGTGATCGTTTTCGCCGCGGTGCTGATCACCCTTGCGCGGCGCGGCCTGGGGATGCTGCTCTTCGTCACGCTGGCGCCGGTGATCTTCGGAGTCGCGTGGCTGCTGCGCGCCGGCGGGCCGGCGATGGACGCGGCCATCTCGGCTCGCCCGGTCGCACGCGAGATCGCGCAGATCGAAGGTGGCAACCGGCTGGTCGCCATCTACAAGGCCAATCGCGAGTTGGAATACGGCCTGGCGTTCTACCGCAACCAGCCGATCCCCCGGTACGAACGCGGGGAGGTCCCTGCGGGCGATCACCTGGTGGTGGCGACCCAGGGGGCGGAGCATGAGATCGCCGACCAAGTCGGCGGGCGCCGCGTCTCGCGCCTGGGAGACTTCCCGCCGCAGCGCCTGGAGTTTTTCTGGATCTCGCCGCCAACGCCGCCTCATGCCGAGCAAGAGCACCATCATCATCACTAGGAAAAGTACCCGCGGCGGTGCCGTGCCTGGGGAGGTTCACGGGCGCGCTGCGCTTGGCGTGCCGCCCGCGCCCGGCTAGACTCTGTGCTGCAGCGCGGGCGTCCCCCGCCGCCTGTCCCTGCGGGGTCCATCCGCAGCCGGACCGGCCGCCGCGCGTGGCACAGGAGCTGTCTTCTGGAGATCGTCGACCTCAGGCATTTTGCCTCCACCGATCTGCGTGCTCTCCTGGAAGAAGAGTCGCGGGAGTGGGCACGGCAACTCGATTGGGATTACCACGGCTCGGCGGAGATGATCCTCCGTTACGTGGACGCCAAGATCCTGCCCGGCTACGCCGCCGTGGACCATGGGCAGGTTCGCGGCTACGCCTTCTTCGTGTACGAAGGCAGCAAGGGCGTGATCGGGGACCTCTACGTGGACGCTACGGCTCGCCAGGGCAACAACGGCGGAGGCAGCCTCCAGGCGAAACTGCTTACCCATGTCATCGAGACCTTGCAGCATTCGCCCGGCATCCACCGGGTGGAAGCGCAACTTCTGATGCACGAGACCGGCGCTGTTGCGCGTCCGTTCCTCCATGAGGGCTTCCGCGGGTATCGCCGGCTGTTCATGGTGTTGCCGATGGGCGGCCGCGCTTCCGGAAATGGGCGCGACCAGATCGCGCTTCCCGCCGACATCGAGCTGCGCAAGTGGAGCGAGGCCGATTTTCAGGGCGCGGCCTCGGTCATCACCGCCGCCTACCGCGGCCACGTGGACGCCGAGATCAACGATCAGTACCGCAGCGTGAGCGGGTCCATGCGTTTCCTCAACAACATCGTGCGCTTTCCCGGATGCGGCATCTTCGACGGAGAGTCGTCGTTCATCGCCCTCAGCCGCCAGACAAAAACCGCCGTGGGACTGATCCTGTGCTCGCGGGTGAAGGACGATGTGGGACACGTCACCCAAGTCTGCGTCGTGCCCGAGCACCGCGGCCGGCAGATCGGCGAGTCGCTGATGGCGGCTAGCACCGCGGAACTACGCCGGCGAAAGTTCTCCGCGCTATCGCTGACCGTCACCGAAGCGAACCATCGGGCGGTCGAGCTCTACAAGTGGCTGGGATTCGACGTCATCCGCGTCTTCGATGCGTTCGTCTGGGAAGGCTAGCTATTAGCGGTTAGCCGTTGGCGTTTAGCCAATCATGAGTTCGGGTCGAGCGCAGTTTCGCCATGGCTAAACGCTAATCGCTAATCGCTAAGTGCTAGTGTCGCAGCAGCCACATCAGCCAGCCGCCGATCAACGTTCCGGCCAGGAAGAAGGCAAAGCACTTCAGGCCGTACCGGAACATCTCATGCGGAGTGTTGCGCTGCGTGATGCCGAAGACGACGGAGGCGAACAGCGCGAAGATCAGCGCGGCGGAGAGGTGGGACAGGGTCATGGCTTCTTCCCGATGGCGATGTGGTAGGCATCCACCGCGGAGATCACGTTCAGCAGCCCGGCCACGATGATGAATTTGGTGCCGTAATCCGCGGTCGCCAGGTTGATGGCGCCGCGCCCGATCTCGAGCGCGCGGGTCACGATGTACAACCCGCCCGCCCCCACGTCGCCGACGAATCCCAGCATGTCCAGGATGTCGCCCACGTTCGCGGTGTACACCTTGCCTTCCATCAGGATGCCGAACACGAACATGATCGTGACCGAGGCCATCAGCAACAGGCCCCGGATCCATTTTTTCTGGATAAGGTGGCCGGCGCCGGGGATGAGCCAGCCCACAGCCGGCGCGACGATCGACATGGCGGTGAGCGGCGTGGCTGCACTTGCTTTTGCTGCGGGTGCCTTGGCCATCTAGATGATCACGATCTCCCGCTGGATTTTACCAGTGACCTCGGCCTTGCCGGGCCGCACCAGCACGTTCACCTCGCTGCGCACTCCGAATTCGGGAAGGTAGATGCCGGGCTCGATGGAATTGCAGGTGAAGGGAATGATCTCGCGCTCGTCCTTGGTCTCCAGGTTGTCGATGTTGGGGCCGTTGCCGTGGACGTCGGCGCTGCCGATGGAGTGCCCGGTGCGGTGCGTGAAGTACTTGCCGTAGCCCTTCGAGGCGATGAACTCGCGCGTGGCCTTGTCCACCTCCCAGCCGTACAGCTTGCGGCCGGCGGAGATCGCCTCCTGCATGGTGCGGACGCCCACGTCGCGCGCCCCGGTCACGATGTCGAACACTTCCCGCTGCTTCTGGCTGGGATTTTTCCCCACGAAGCCGGTCCAGGTGATGTCGTAATAGACGGCGTTGGGCCGGTCCTTTTTCGCCCAGACATCGAGCAGTACCCAATCGCCTTCCTTGATCGGTGACGAGCGGCTGGAACTCGGCTCGTAGTGCGGGTCTCCGGCGTTGGCGTTCACCGCGACCACGGGCCCATCCGGCGTGGTCAGGCCGTCGCGGCGGAACGCTTCCAGGAACCACTGCTGGATCTCGTGCTCGTTCGTGCCGCCGCTGCGCACCCGCCGCCCGATCTCCTTGAACGCCTCCTCGGTGATGCGGTCCACGGCGTCGCGCGCCTCGAAGTGGGAGCGCACCTGGTCTTCGCTCCAGGTCGCTTCGAAGATCGTGACCAGGTCCGCCGAGCTGACGATCTCCTTGCCGAAGCTGCGCAGCAGCTCGATCGTGCCCGCATCCACCAGCCCGATGTAGGGGATCGCGTTTCGCGGCGAGTATTGCATGGCCAGCGTTTTGTACGGCGCCAGCACCTCTTTCAGCGCCTCCTGCTGCTCCTCCCACGACGAGTACTCATGCTTGGCGCCGGGCAGCGAGTCCAGGTGATGGCTCTCGATCCGGTGATTGATTTTCTGCGGCTCGCCCTGCGCCGGCACCATGTAGTACCAGCGCCGCGTCACCATCAGGTGCGCGGGCATGCCCAGGATGCTGTAGGCAATGGGGTCGCGGTGATGGTGGTCGTAAAACAACCAGGCGTCGAACTTGCGCTCGCGCAGGGCAGACTGGATGGCTTTCAGGTCCATGGTCGAAACTTCTATTTAAACACAGACAGACCCGCCGGAGAGACACAGAGCGCGCGGAGAAACCCATTTTCCAATGTGTCATCCTGAGCGAGGCGTGCGTTTCGCGCGCCGAGTCGAAGGACCCCTACCTGCGCGAAGATCCACGGCGCCGAACTGATGAATGCCTGCATCTGCGTGGAAGCCCCCGGCTCTAGCCGCAGTTTCTACACGACACAAATCCGGAACGCTTGCATCTCCGTGGAAGCCCCCGGCTTCAGCCGGAGGTTCACAAGCGCCTAAAGAGATCCGGCTTTAGCCGCGGTGGAGAAAGCCTTAACGACTGACTTCCTTCATGGACAGCACGCGCTTCTTTTCCTCCGCTGACAGCGTCTCGCACGCAGTTCGCAGGACGAACCGCGGCACGCGGTCTCGGATCTGAATGAGGTAGGGAACCGTCTTGCGCGGGTCGGCTTTCGCAGTCTCGCGCAGCAGCCACCCCAGGCCCTTCTGCACCATGTCGTCCTCGTCTCCGCGAAGCATCTCCGTCACGCGTTGGATTTCAGCGAAGAAAAGATGCTTCCGCGTGCCCTGGATCAAGGACACCGCCGCTGCGCGCCGATGCCAGCGCTTCTTCGATCTTGCCCAAACGAGCACCCGCGCTCTACGTTTGGGTTCAGCCACCATCAGCGGCCCGATGAGATAGTGCACCAGCGCGTCATGGTCGGCCCAGCTCGTCGCCCGCGAGAGCCACGACTCGAAGAGCTTCAATTCCTTGTCGCCGAACTGCGCGACCGACTTGTCCAGCAACAGTACGGCAAAGTTCTTTTCTTCGAGGTTCTCGCCGTCAAAAGGCTCGTCCGCGACGCGAACCAGCAGTTCGATTCCACCGCTGGCCGTGATCTCCCGGCTGGTCTGCCGCGCAAAACGACGCAGGTCACCCGTGTACCAGCCGTGCGATTTGACCTCTTTCTTGAAGAACCACTGCACGCCCTTGGCATGCTCCGGAGACCCGCCGCGCTTCAGCGCCAGCCTGAGCGTGCGGGCGATTTCAGCGGCTTTGGAAACCTTGCTTGTCATCAATGGTGTCATCCTGAGCGAGGCGCGCGTTTCGCGCGCCGAGTCGAAGGAGCCCTACCTGCGCGAAGATCCACGGCGCCGCAAGGACGCTTGCATCTGCGTGGAAGCCCCGGGCTTTAGCCGGGGGTTCACAAGCGCACAATAGAGATCCGGCTTTAGCCGCGGTTGAAACCTACGCTTCCTTCATCGGCTGCACGACGCGATCGTAGATGAACAGCGCCACCGCCGTCAGCATTCCGATCCCTGTGACCACCCACCACACTCTTTCCGGCTGCTGCTGCACCTCGCCGAAATGATGCATCAACCTGCCCCCGCTCCATCCCCCGATGAACGACCCGATGCCGATGGGCAAGAACGCAAAGCCCATGTACGTCCCCTGCTGCCCGGGGGGCGCCAGCCGCGAGATGTACTCGTAATACCGCGGGGACTGCGTGATCTCGCCCAGCGCCAGGACGAACAGCGAGAGGATCGCACCCCACACCGTCGGCCGGAACGCCAGGATCAGCCACGACAGGGAAGTGACCACGGTACCGAGAATGACCGCCTGGAAAGCGGGAATCTTCTGCGTGAGGTAATTCACTGCCAGGGTGAGGCAGATCACGGTCAGTCCGTCGGTGATGAGGATCAACTCGACGTCGGCGCTGGCATTCACGTAGCTGTGGATGAATCCAGGCAGGCTGATGTACTGCTGCCAGAACACCACCCAGTAACCGGTGAAGATCACCAGGAACCACATGAACTTGCTGATGCCGGCCAGCACCAGCGCTACCAGCACGATCCAGATCCACCACGGCACCGTGAAACCACGGACGTAGGACGCGATTCCCAGCACGATGGCGATCGCCACCACCGGCAAGACCAGCTTGGCATTGCCTAACACCGTGCAGAAATTCCGAGCGACTTCTGCGATCGATGGCGGAGGCGCGTCGCCCGCCTTGCGCGGTTCGCGGAAGAAGATCAGGACGACGAAGAACATCGCGAACACGCTGAGGGCCGCGACCCGGTAAACATTTTCCACGCCCAGATTCCGGTGCGCCCACGACGCCACGTACGGCCCCGCCGCGCCGCCGACATTCACCAGCGTGTAATAGATGGAGTAGCCGATCGAGCGGACGTTCTCCTTCGAAGCGCGCGCCGTTGTACCCACCACGCAAGGCTTCACCAGGGAGATGCCCAGGGCGGGAAGCATCAGGATGAAGCCGACAAAAACAACCAGCGGCACCGCGTTGCGCACCGGCGCCAGCCACGGCGCCCCGATCGACCCGATCAGGAAATAGGCGACCGAAAGGATGAGGTACGCGACCGACAGCGCACGGCGGAATCCCAGGCGGTCGGCCGTGGCGCCGCCGAAGATGGCCAAAAACCAGACCATGCCGCCGAACACTCCCGTGAGCGTCCCAGTCTGCTCGGTGGAGAAATTCAGCTTCTCCTGCAAGTAAAGTGCAAGAGACGAGAACGCGCCGTAGTAGGAAAGGCGCTCGAAGATCTCGCTGATGTTGGCGACCCAGAAGGGCCGCTCGAAGCCGGTGCGTATCTCGCGCACGCGCTGCGCAAAGCTCAATGGTTCTCCTTAGTAGGCCGCGGGTGCCCCACCCAAGCCCGATTTTGGCTTGGGTGGGTTAACGACAATGTGGGTGCCCCACCCTTAGCGGCCCGCCTTTGGCCGCTAGGGTGGGATCCGCAGACGCTCTTCCACCTGCGCCGCCGTCAGGCCGCGCACGCGAATGACTTTGTTCCGGCTGGATTGCCCGGCGGCTATGCTAACCGACGCGCGCGGCACTCGCAAAATCTCCGCCAGGAACTCGATGCACGCCTCGTTGGCCCGCCCCTCCACCGGCGGCGCCGTCAGCGCGATCTTCAGCGCCTCGCCGAGTTCTCCCGCGACGGCATTCTTTTTCGCGCGCGGATGGACCTTGACCGCGAACGTGACCGAACCCGCGGATTCCTTGATAGGAATCAAGGTTTCTGCCTCTCCCCGAAGATCGCCGTTCCCACCCGCACGCAGGTCGAACCTTCTTCGATCGCCACCTCGAAATCGTGCGACATGCCCATGGACAGCACGTCCATGAGGACGCGCGGCAGCTTGCGGCCGAAAATCTCATCGCGCAACTGGCGCAGCCTGCGAAAATACGGCCGCGCCTCTTCCGGATCCTCGGTGAACGGAGGGATCGTCATCAGACCCCGGATCTCCAGCCTTTCGAATTCGGCCGCGGCGCGCAGCAATTCCTCGAGCTCCGACGAGTCCGCCCTGACCCCCGACTTCGCCTCTTCGCCGCCAATATTGATCTCAATCAATACGGGTACATCCTTTTCCGCCGCCGCGTCCAGTTTGCGCGCCAACTTCACCGAATCTACTGAATCCACCGCGCTGAAAATCTCCGCCGCCTTGTTCGCCTTGTTCGTTTGCAGATGCCCGATCAGGTGCCACTCGGCGCCGCTGAGATCGCGCAGCGCCGCCTTCTCCGCGAACTCCTGCACGCGGTTCTCGCCGAAGACGCGGACGCCCGCCGCGTAAGCTTCGCGGATTCGCGCCGGCTCGACCGTCTTGCTCACCGCCATCAGCGTGATCTGGTTAGGGTCGCGCCCGGCCCGCCGCGCGGCCCGCGCCATGCGTTCCCGAACCTGCGCAATATTTTCGGCGATCGACATCGAAACAAAACCTACCACAGAGACACAGAGGGCACAGAGAAACCCAGACGAAACTCTGTGTTCTCTGTGCCTCGGTGGTGAAACGAGATCCTTCGGCCTTACTGCGCTCGGCCTCAGGATGACCGCGCCGGGCTCGCGCTGCGCTCACGCCCGGCAAGCGCGGTCACATGATCGCAGTCGGCGGCGCGGGCTCGTCCGGCGACCCGGCGTTGGCCAGCGGCAGCTTGATCATGATCGCGATCAGGATCGCCAGGCCGATCAGCCCACTGATCCAGTTGTTTCCGTACGACAATTGGAACAGCGACGCTTCGGCGTTCGGGTTGCTCGCTAACTTTTTGGCGATGATGCCGGCGATGACGATGCCGCACAACGCTTCACCGGCGATCAGCCCTGACGCTGTCAGCACTCCCGTGTTGTCTACCCGCGCCTTCTGGGCGTCGTTGTAGCCCCGCCGGTCGCGTAGTTTGTCCGTGGTCCAGCGGATGATGCCGCCGACGAAGATGGCGAACGTTGTCTCCAGCGGAAGGTACATGCCGACCGAGAACAGCATCGGACTGCGTACCTCCACCATGATCAGCGCGAAGCCCATCAGGATGCCGACCACCACCAGCGGCCAGGCCATGTTGCCGCCCACGATCCCCTGCGCCAGCATGGCCATCAGTCCCGCTTGCGGAGCGGATAGTGCGGCGCTGCCGAAGGTGTAGGCTTTGTGCAGCATCATGAGGGGGAAGAACAGCACCAGGCTGGCGACGACGATGCCGATCAGGTCGCCGATCTGCATCTTCGACGGCGTGCCACCAAGGATGTGCCCGACCTTCAGGTCTTGCAGCATCTCGCCCGCGACCGCTGACGAGACGCAAACCACGGCGGCCACTCCCAGCACCGCGGCCACGCCGCCGGGTCCCTTGACTCCGAGGGCGACCATCAGCAGCGCAGCCACCACCAGAGTGCACAGCGTCAGCCCGGAGACGGGGTTATTGGAGGAACCGATCATCCCCACCAGGTTTCCCGACACCGCGGCGAAGAAGAAGCCGAGCACCAGCATCACGATCGCGGCCACGGCTGCGCCGGGCAACGTGCCCGAGAAGTAGAAGTAGAGGGCCACCATGCAGACGAACACCACGCCGATGCCGGCGAATACCACCTTTGAGCTTAGGTCGCGCTCCGTCCGATCGCTTACCTCGTGGGCCACGGCGGACTTCTTCAGATCCGAGATGGCCCGCTTCATGCCCACCCCGAGCTGCTTGCGCATGCGAAACAGGGTAAAGCTGGCGCCCACCAGCATGCCGCCCACCGCGATCGGACGCACGATCGAGTACCACACGTTGAACGCCAACTGTCCGGGTCCCAGGGTCGTTCCCGCGGGCAGATTTGCAGTGATCCCTGGCGACAGGAAATAAACTAGCAGCGGAACGAGCAATCCCCACGAGATCACTCCTCCGGCAAAATTAAGCGCCGCCAGCCTCGGGCCGATGATATAGCCGACGCCGAGGTAGGCGGGGCTGACTGCGGGGGAGTTGAAGGTGGTCAAGCCACCGGTGGCGACCCGCGCGGCATTCGCGCCACGGCCAACGCGCAGGCCACCCATCATCGCAGCGATATTCACCGGGATCGCCCGGATGTACCAGAACAGATTGATCTGCGAGAGGAAGTACATGACCGCGCCGAAGCCCATGTTGGCGAACAGGATCTTGGCGGCCTTGGCCCCCCGCTGCCCGGCTTTGTGGATCTCGGAGGCAGCGACGGATTCGGGATACGGAAGGTCGGGATCCTCCACCATCACCCGCCGGAGCAAGGTGACGAACAGGATGCCGAGCGTCCCGCCGACGGCCATCAACGCCACCGACGGCCAGTACGCATGCTCCATGTCGAACACCGGCCAAACACCTGCCAGCACGAAAGCCGGGATGGTGAATACGGCGCCCGCGGCCACCGACTCGCCGATCGACCCGATGGTCCGGGTGATGTTCTCCTCGAGGATCGACCCTTTTGCCAGCCGCAGCAGGGACATGCCGATCACGGCCGCGGGATAGGTGGCGGCGATGGTCATGCCGGCCTTCAATCCCAGGTAGGCGTTGGCGAAGCCGAGGATCGCCGTCAGGGGCAACCCGATCAGGACGGCGCGGAAGGTGAACTCCTTCATCTCCATGTCCTGGGGGACGAAGGGGCGGTACTTGCGTTCCGTCCCGGTGGGGGGTGCGGTGGTGCTCATGCGATAAGCCTCGCAGAATTGCAGGGTTAGATGCGTGTATCGAACCGACCCGGCAGGGTAGCACCCCGCCAAACCGCAGCACAAGTCTGGCAGAGGAGGAAGACTCACCACAGAGGACACGAAGGTTCACGAAGGTAGACGAAGGAAGGCACGAAGGAGGACATCCGGCCACCGGCCGCCCGGCCTTCCGCCCCGGGCGGGTTCTCGATATACTGTCCTGTGTCTCCCGCTGCGGCGGGATGGAGGGTCGTCTTCAGCAGTAGCAGTGACCTACGCCGGGCCCGGGCCCAGATCCCATCACCAGGGGCGGGGCGTTTCGCGTGGCTGGATGAAGCCGCCCAGGCTGTGCTGGCCACCCTGTTCCCCGCCGACTGCCGCCTCTGCCATGTTCCTCTGACCCGCATCTCCCGCCTGCCCGTTTGCGACGCCTGCCTGCAAGGGATCCATCCGACCGAATGCCGGATCTGCGCCGTCTGCGGCGAGCGGCTGGAAAGCGAATTTGCCGAGGGTCTTTGCGGGATGTGCCGCCGGGTGGAGCCGCGATTCGTCCGGGCTACGGCCTACGGCGCCTACGAAGGCGGGCTGCGAGGACTCATCCATCTGCTGAAGTACGATCATGTGCGGCCGGCGGCGCGGGTCCTGGGCCGGATGCTGGCCAAGGCGATCGAGGAGCTGCGGCCTGACCTGGGCGGCACGCTGCCCGTCGTGGTCCCGGTGCCGCTGCACGCCACCCGCATGCGCGAGCGGGGCTTCAACCAGACGGAGGAGATCGCGCGCGCGGCGCTCAAGCTGCTGCCGGGATTCTCCATGAGCACGCGGGTGCTGGTGCGGCAGCGGGCCACCGACTCGCAGATCGGGCTCACGCGCCACCAGCGGCGCGCCAACCTGCGGGGAGCGTTCGCCGTGCGGGCCGCCGAGGATATCGCCGCCCGCGACGTCCTGCTGGTGGACGATGTTTTCACCACCGGCACCACCGTTTCCGAATGCGCGCGCGTGCTGCGCCGCTCCGGCGCTTCACGCGTGTTCGTGGCCACCGTGGCCCGCGTTCTGAAGGCGGAACCCACAGCGGCATTCGATCATCAAAAGGGGGAGGAACCGGTGGCCCTGGGCGCCACCGCGTAAGGGGACATGGGACAAGGGACCAATCCGGGGAAGGTCAAGCACATCCGGCAGATCCCGCACGTGGTGCCGTCGCCGCCCCACCACGAGACCGGGGTGATGCACACGCCGGTCCTCGTCCTGAACGCCTCGTATGAGCCTATCAATATCTGCGCCGCGCGGCGCGCGCTGGTGCTGGTGCTGAAGGGCGTGGCCATGACCGAGGAGGAGAACGGGCACTATCTGCACTCGGCGCGGCTGGCCATGCGCGTGCCCTCGGTGATCCGGCTGCTGGAGTACCGCCGCATCCCCCACCAGACGCGGGCGCTGTCGCGCAAGAACATCCTGTTGAGGGACCGCAACACCTGCCAGTTCTGCGGAAAGTCGCTGCCGTCGAGCGAATTGACCCTGGACCACGTGGTGCCGCGCTCACGCGGTGGCTCCTCCACCTGGGAGAACCTGGTGGCCTGCTGCCATCCCTGCAACCGCACCAAGGGCAATCAGCTCCCCGCCGAAGCGGGCATGAAGCTGCTGCGCGAGCCTCGCGCCTTCTCTCTCCACACCAGCCGCCACATCATGCGCATGCTGGGCCGCTCGGATGCGAAGTGGCGTAAATATCTCTTCTATTGAGAACAGAGTTTCCCCGATGAGTAGCCCGTGAAGCGGGCGTCAGACTTTAGCCCCGGGCGTCAGCCCGGGGCAGGCTGAGGTAGTGCGGGCCTTTCAGGCCCGCGTATCCCTGATCCCATTGAATTTGTCATCCTGAGGGAGTGCCGTAGGTACGACCGAAGGATCTTCGGAGTGTTTGTCGTCACGACTGGTGCAGCGGCGGGACGGCAGTGTCGCCGCCGATTCATGCCCTCAGCGGCTAAAGCCGGTTCCAATTGAGAGCGCCCGCAACGCGGCACTGAAGTGCCGCTCTACCTCGGCAACCCACGGCTCACGCCGTGGGCTAAATTCTTGCGCTCGCTTTGCGAGCTTGTTCTGACGGTTTCGCTGGGTACTTGGTACTTACTTGCAATCCGTCCGCATGTCCTGGGCGGCGACGATCTGCCACTTGCCATTACGCTTCAGCCAAGTGTCGGTCCAGATCTGGGTCTGCGTGTATTCCTTCCCGTCCTGCGCTTTCTTGATGCGGCTTTCGCTCCCGTACACGAGGGCGACGTTGTCGCCGAAGAAGCGTACTTTGGCGTCGATCAAGCGACAGGCGCGCGCTTCGCTCTTCGGATGTTTGGCGTCCTCCACCTCTTCCGCCTTCGAATACCGCTTTCCGTCCGTAGAGGTGCCCTGGAAATCGTCGGCCAGGATGTTTTCGGCGATGAGGTTGTGGTCGCACGGTTCTTCCGCCCACTGCCGCTCCATGTCGATGATGGACTTCGCGCTCGGATCGTCGGCGGCTGCCCATTTTCCCTGTTGCGCAGAGGCCGAAACGGTGAGCAGGAACGCCATGCCGGCGATTGCCAACTTCGCCCATTGATTGCGGATCATGTTTGCCTCCGAATGGTAGGCGGGAAGATACCAGAGACAAAGCAGCCCGCGAAGCGGGCGACAGAATATAGCCTCGGGCGAGGTAGGCCGGGGCTTTAGACCCGGATTCGCGGGACTTTCAGTCCGCGAACCCGGGGTAGGCGTTTTATAAGGGCTAAGCCCCTTCAGGGGCGACAGAACCCCTTCTTACGCCCGCTGAAGCGGGCTTGGGAATCCAATCAATCCCGCAACCCACGGCTCACGCCGTGGGCTAAATTCTTGCGCTCGCTTCGCGAGCTTCTTTGAGGACCTACCGTGACCCTTCTTCTTCCTCTTCACTCTCATAATCCGGGTCCACCGATGCATGGATCGTCAACCCGATCCTGTGCGTATCATCCGCTGGATTCCCCGTGATCAAGCGCCATGCGTTGCGATACTTCTCGTAGCGTCCACGGCTGTGGGGCACGTGCGGATACATCCGCACTGCGCGCGTCACCACCTTGGACGCCGGAATGACATACCAGAAGTCCTGCGGAGCGATGTAAACCACCAGGAAATCGACGCCGTTGAGTCGCCCGGCGGATTTCTTATAGGCCTGCGCGGTGTAACGGGGTCCCTGCGGACGCCATCCCGACTTCACCTGCACCCGGAATGTCCCCGCCGGCCCATAGACGTGAAAGTCGAAGGCTTGATTGTCGCCGTAGGGCTTGCTGATGGAGAGGCCCAGGGCCTGCGCCTTGACCATGAAAATGACTTCGACCAACTCCCCCTTGGCTTTCTCACTGGACCCGATCTGGGCGTCGATCGCTTTGGGCTTCTTCGGCGGGCGGGGAATGGCGTCACTCCTATGAACTGCGTCAGCATCGCACGGATCTTCCGTAGGGGCAGTGACTTCGGTCACGGAACGCTGTGAGAATATCTCCCAGCTATAAATGGAGCGGAACCCATTGAGCCGCTTGAGTTTAAGTTGGACGTCTCGCCTGGAACTGCCGTCGAAGCCCCCGCCTTCAGATCATGCCGACCCGAACCAATGCTGAAATCGCCGTGGAAGCCCCCGCCTTAAGCCCCCGCCTTTAGGCGGGGGGGTAAAACGAACGTTTAGAAAGATCCGGCTTTAGCCGCGGTGGCGACCGGCGGCGGATCGAGTTCAAATCCCGGGTGCGCCGAGCTATACGCATACTCGCCCGCCGCGTGAACAAGACCCTTGCGCACCGGGTTCTGATGAATGTATTCGCGATGGCGCTCGAAATCCTCCGCATCGCGGATGCGATGGTTGGTAAAGCTCTTCTCCCAGATCAGCAGATTGGGCCGCTCCTTACGAACCCGGAACGAGAAGCCCCCCTTGATCAATTGCATCGCTTTCTCGATGCTGACGATCTCGGCAGGCGTGATCAACAAGTGCATGTGTTCGGGCATGACGACAAACGCATGCAGAGCGAAGCGCTTCTCGGTGCGATAAAGGTAGAGCGTCTCGATGAGCATCCGGGGAAGCGTGTCGTTGCTGAAAATGCAGCGTTGCTGCCACGCCACGGCCGTGACGAAGAAGGTCCGCTCCCAACCCATTTCCATCGCGCGGACGCTAGCACGTTTCTGCGGGCCGTGTCTGTGAACCACCGCGGCTAAAGCCGTCTTCATTTTTTCGCTATTGAACCCACGGCTGAAGCCGTGGGCTTCCACGCAGATGTATGCATTCTCTTGCGATTTTGAATCGCCTTGGAAGGAGGCCCATTTCGCCAGCGGCAGCGATGTGCGCATCACCGTGGAAGCCTGCCTTTCGTCGCCGCCGGTGACGTGTGCATCGGCGTGGAAGCCCCCGCCTTTAGCCCCCGCCTTCAGCCCCCGCCTTCAGCCCCCGCCTTTAGGCGGGGGTTTAATACGAACGCTTAGAAAGATCCGGCTTTAGCCGCGGTGGCAATCCCGTGCCACGAATGCCAATGGCGGGCACACACGTTCTCATTGACCCGCCCGATCTACCAACTACCCAGTACCGAGCCAGAATCTACTTCGGGGGCTGCTGCGGTGGCGGGGGTTGCTGGCCGCCCGACTGCTTTTTCTGCTGATCGGTGGTGGGCAACTCCTGGCCTTCGTAGGTGATCTTCACCTTGGATCCGAAGCGCTTGTAGTTGGTGTACTTGACGATCTCGCGGATGCGCACGTCGCCGGTGGAGAAAGCCAGGGTATCTTCGGCGCGGGTGTAAGTGGGGAACCAGTAACGTCCGTCGATCTGCTCGCGGTAGGTGGTGAAGCGGGGGAAGAGGTTCTCGTCCTGCTTGGTCTTGATGCGGTCGGGGACGGTCTTGCCGTAGGTCTTCACGATCTGGAAGTCGGTGTCGTCCACCCAGATGCGGCCGTCGAAATACCGCTGGTTCTTCTCGATGGTGCGGGGCGAGATGTCGAAGACGTAGCAGTGCAGCTCATCCTGGTCCTGCTGCCCGAGGTAGTTGATGGTGTACTGGCCGACCTCGTCGCTGGTGAGCACGAAGGGGAGGCGGTTGCGGATGTCGTCCAGGTCTTCCTTGGTGATCTGGATGCGCTGCAGCGTGTTCGCGGGCGCGAACTTGACGTTCTCGATGCGGCGGCCGCGGTCGTCGAAGGTCACGTCGAATACTTCGCGGTAGGTGCCCTGGTCCTCCGGGGTCATGACCGTGACGTCCTGGGTGTAGGTGTAGTTTTCGCGCGCCTGCTTGAATTCCTTTTCCTTGGCGGCGAACTGATGGACGATCTGGTCCACCGTGATGCCCTTGGGCGGGGCGGGATCGAGCGGCCCTTCGCCCTGCTGGGCGGATGCGGCCATCGCGGTGAGGAGTACAAGAATGCCTGCCAGAATGAGCTTTCTAGTCATGTTGGGTTGTCCTGGATCTCTCCATTTTAGATGCGAGCAGCAGGTGAGGGTTGCTGGTGAAGTACTCAGTACTCGGTACTCAGTGCTCAGAAAAAGCCCGCCACTGACAAGCGGCAACTAGTCCGTTAGACTAATCGGTTTTGCCGGAGGCCT
Organism: Terriglobia bacterium; assembly: GCA_020073495.1. Lineage (NCBI taxonomy): Bacteria > Pseudomonadati > Acidobacteriota > Terriglobia > Terriglobia bacterium. The sequence continues at coordinate 22,234 of JAIQFD010000006.1, read as the reverse complement.
TATGGTACGCCGTGTTGCCGTGCTCGCGCTCTTGTTCGTCCCTCTGCTCTGCCTGGCGCAAGCCAAGCGCCCGTTCACCTTCGAAGACATGATGAATCTTAAACGCGTCGGCGAGCCGATAGTTTCGCCCGAAGGCAAATGGGTGGCTTTCAGCGCCGTGGAGGTGAACCTGGCGGAGAACAAAAAGACGCCCCACCTGTGGATCGTTCCCCTTTCGGGCGGGGAAGCCCGCCAGCTTACCTCGGGGCAGGCGGGCGAGGACCGTCCGCGCTTCTCGCCCGAGGGGCTGCGCCTGGCGTATGTGTCGGCGGTGGAGGGCAGCTCGCAGATCTGGACGGTCGGGTTCGAACCGGCGACGGGCACGCTGACCGGCGAGCCGAAGAAGATCACGAATATCTCGACCGAAGGCGAGGGGGAGATTTGGTCCCCCGACGGCGCCAGCATCTTGTTTGTCTCGCAGGTCTATCCCGACTGCAAAGACGACGCCTGCAACAAGAAGAAGGATGAAGAGCGCGCCAAGTCGCCGGTCAAGGCGTCAATCTTTACCCGGCTTTTCTACCGTCACTGGAATCATTATTACGAAGGCAAACGCAGCCACCTGTTCGTGGCGCCGGCGGAGGGCGGCGAGGCACGCGACCTTACGCCCGGCGACCACGACGTCCCACCGTTCGCGCTCGGCGGGCAGGACAGGTACGCCTTTTCGCCGGATGGAAGAGAAGTCGCGTACACCAGCAATGTCGACGAGGTCGAGGCCACCAGCACGAATAACGAGATCTTCGTTGTCCCAACCGCCGGCGGCAAGCCGAAGAAGATCAGCGTCAGCAAAGGAAGTGACAGCACCCCGCTGTACTCGCCGGACGGCAAATATATCGCTTGGCGCATGCAGGTGAGGCCGGGGTACGAGGCCGACCGCTTCCGGCTGGTGATCTACAACCGGGCGACGGGAAAGATCACGAACCTGACGGAGCAGTTCGACCGCTGGGTGGGATCGATCGTGTGGGCACCGGATTCCAAGCGCCTGTACTTCACGGCCGAGGACAAAGGAGAGTCGCCGATCTACACCGTCCCGGTGAAGGGTGGCAAAGTGCAAGAGGTCGTGCGCGGACACAACGACGATCTGGCGGTGACGCCGGATGGCGAGGCGCTCGTTTACAGCCGCGTATCGGCCATGGCGCCGAGCGAGATCTACACGCTGCCGCTCGACAGCAAGAGTGCCGTCGCGCTCACGAAGATTAATGAGCCGGTGTTGTCGAAGGTGACTATGCAGCCGCTGGAGCCCTTCTGGTTCACCGGCTCCCAGCAGGTGAAGGTGCAGGGGTTCCTGGTCAAGCCGCCCGATTTCGACGCCAAGAAGAAATATCCGGCGAAGTTCCTGATCCACGGCGGGCCGCAGGGGGCGTGGGGAGATTCGTGGTCGTACCGCTGGAATGCGGAGCTGTTCGCCGCCAACGGATACGTGGTGATCATGGTGAATCCGCGCGGCTCGACGGGATACGGACAGAAGTTCATCGACGACATCAACGGCGACTGGGGCGGCCGCGTGTACCTGGACCTTATGCTGGGACTCGATTACGCCGAGCGCAAATATCCCTTCATCGACAAGACGCGGGAGTGCGCGCTGGGCGCCAGCTACGGCGGGTACATGGCGAACTGGCTGGAAGGCCATACCACGCGCTTCAAGTGCCTGGTCTCGCACGACGGCATGTTCAACTCCGAGTCCGCCTGGGGCTCCACCGAAGAGCTGTGGTTCAACGAGTGGGAGTTCCGCGGCACGCCCTGGACCAACCGCGCGCTCTACGAGAAGTGGTCGCCGCACATGTACGCCAACGCTTTCAAGACCCCGATGCTCGTGGTCCACAGCCAGAAAGATTACCGCCTGGACGTCAGCGAAGGATTTCAACTCTTCACCACGCTGCAACGGATGAAGGTGCCGTCGAAGATGCTCTACTTCCCCGACGAGGGACACTGGGTGCTCAAGCCGCAGAACTCGCAGCTCTGGTGGAAGACGGTGAATGACTGGGTGGACCAGTGGACGAAGAAATCGCCGGGAACGCCGTGATCGCCGGGGTCGCCGGGAACTGCTGAAGCATTTTGGGAGAGCCGATAGACACTGGGGTAGTACAGACGGGGTCCGAGATCCTTCGCTCGGGCTATAGCCCGAGCTCAGGATGACAGTGCCCTAATCCTTCGCAGTACTTATTGGGTGGTCCCCACCGGCGGAGAGATACGCGCCCGCCAGCAACAGCAGGCCGGAGAGGAAGGCCCACATGATCAGCGTCACGGAGACGGAAAAGGGGCCATAGACCTCGGGGAAATTCAGCCAGGGTAGGAGCAGGATGTAGAGGTACTTCGCCATCTCCCACAGCAGGCCGACGTAGACCGCAGCCGAGAGCGCCGCGCCCGGCGGCACCTTCCCGTTGGGGAGGAGCCAGTAGATCAGAAAGAAGATGGCGATGGTGGCGATGGCGGCGAAGACCTTGGCGAATAATAAGGTGACCGCATCGGTCGTGAATGAGTAGCGTCCGGCGATCGCCTGGATCAGGGCGCGGTTGCCGGCGGTCAGGGCGATCGAAAGCAAGGCCAGCACGCCGGACACAAACGCCAGTCCCACCGAGACCAACTGGTTTTTCCAATAGGGGCGATTCTTGGGGAAGCCCCACACCTGGTTGAGCGCGACCTCCAGGGGCAGGAATACGCCGGTGGACGTGACCAGCAGGATGAACAGGGAGATGAAGGCCGCTCGATTGTGGGAATAGGCGATGGCCTTGATGTTGCGAATGACGAAATCCTGGTTGGTGGGCAGGTAGTCATGGAGAAGTTGCTCGACCACCTGGCGCATAGCTGCCGAATGGAACACCTTGCGGATCACCACCAGCATCAGCACCATGAACGGGAAGAACGACAGGATGACGTTGGCGGCCACCGAGAAAGCGTAGGTGTGGACCTCGGTGCGCAACAGGTACCGGGCCAGGGGCATGGTCCGCCGGCCCATGACTCTGACGATGGAACTCTTGTGCGCCTGGACGGTTGCGGGCGCAGGCGCGGGGGCCGGCGCCGGTGGAGTTTCGGTCGCCATTTACTAGAATCGTAACATCCCGCCGGGTGCCTGGCCCCGCCCGGGTGGCTACGCTTGCCACTTGCCAAGAAGGTTAGTTCCTGAATATGATGCGGCGCAGTTCCCGCAAGGGAATAGCCTGGCCAGAAGGCCAGCGGATTTGGGTTGGTGTTTTTGTACGCAGTCGAACTTCCAGCAAGAGATTTGGGTCGCCGCAGAGCTTGTTGAAAAGCTTGCCCGGCGGCCTTTTCCATTTGCCCGGAAGCTCGAGGGGTTCAAAGCAACAACCTCTTCCCGGACCGGCCACAACCGGCGAGGGTTCAATCACAGAGCTGAGGCGAAAGGAGTGTCGTTGTGAGAGAGAAGGGAACAGTGAAGTGGTTCAACGGCGCCAAGGGCTACGGATTCATCCAGCGCTCTACGGGTGAGGACGTGTTTGTGCACTTTTCCGCCATCCAGGAGCAGGGCTACCGCACGCTGAACGAGGGAGAGACTGTTGAGTTCGACCTGCTCAAGGGACCCAAGGGCTTCCAGGCGGCGAACGTCACCCGCGGATAATCGGGACGCGGTCCTTGGGATCTCTACCCAATCCGCTGAAAAACCCTTCCCGGCTGGGAAGGGTTTTTTGTTGAAGTCAGCATGAGGTCACAGACACAAATGCCTCTGGTTGCGGCTGATCGCGCACCTACGAGAACAGCTCTCCTCACCAACTATCGCCGAACTCCGGGCCTGGTCACGATTCCGAGGGGCGTTCATGCCGTTGCAAAGAACGGCCCGCCTACGCCCCTGGGTTGACCTGGGAACACCTGCTGGACCGGAGGTACGGTCATGCCGGTCCCTAATGCTCGACGGTGAAGTAGATCCGGGTGGTAGCGCGGTACTGGGTGATCTTCTTGCCGTCGATCTCCACCTCCAGTTCCGAGACCCGCGCCCACTTCAAGCCGTGCAGCGTCTTGGCGGCTTCCGCAACCGCATTCTCCGCTGCCTTAGTGAAGCTCTCCTTGGAAACTCCCACTACGTCGATCACCTTCTGTGCCATGGCATCCTCCTCATTGGTCAGTCTCAAGGCAGGGGCCGTGGTCCGCAGTGACCGCACTCACCGTCCGTCGTGACCGGGGCAGAGTCGGCCTTCACTCTGCATATGTATCGCTAAGCGGATGATTCGTACGAGCCGCGGCTCAGAGGAAGTGGGGGCGGGCCAGGCCGGCCGGCGCCAAGACGCCGCTTGCCATGAAAACATTTCAACACGGGCTTAGAGTCTGAACCGCTTGCGGATGGAACCGAGCGTTCCCAGTAGCCCAGTCGCCAGGAGCGTCAACGTCCCAGGCTCTGGCACGACGACGTCACCATCGGAGAAGAACTGCGCGGTGAACCCCTGAGCTTGCAAACCGGGATCAAGATACATCGTGGCGTCGAACACGCCCCCTTGACCCTCGGGCAGGAATATGGCTCCCTGGCTGCCATATGCTGCCGGGAATCCCTCGATGTCTGAATTAAAGGATAGGTAGAGTGTGCCATTTATGCTGCCAACCCCGAAGATGTCGCTGTACGACCCATCCGGCTCGACCAGGGTTGTGGCGTTCGCATATTGGTTAGGATCGATCAACCCAGAAACATTAATGAAGTAGATCTCGTTCGGATCCTCCAAGGCCTCAGTCACGGAAATCGAGTAGGCCACATTCCCTGCCGGGTCGAATACAGTCAAGGAATCGGAAAGAGTGTCCGCTATAGCGGGCAACGCGACAATCATCACGCTGGCGAGCAAAGTCCCGATCATCCACCGGTTCATCAGAGGCTCCTACAACACAGTCCAACTGTTTGGGCTGCAATTCCGATTCCAAACGGTGCGATAAGAAACAAAGCCCTTACAGGACAAGCCGTACATACCTGAGCCCGACTTCTTGCACATAGGTTGCAAAAGTTTGCAGTTCCTTCCTACTGCAAACCGGCCTGGGTCAGCTTCACCGCGCAAAACAGGCCGGCTCCGCATGGCGCGGCAGCACCGGTGTCGAGCGTCCCGAAGTACACGCTGGCGGCTTGCGACGACGCACTGTTGTTGTCCACGATTGCACCACTGGTACCGCCTATCTCGTTGGGGGCGATGGCGGTGGCGGTCGTGGCATTGGACACGATCGGACTGGTGATGTCCCACATTGCCATGCGGTCGGCGGCCAGCGCGGGGAGGATCTCAACAATGGCCAGGTTGAACCGGTCTGCGATGGGGGCGGTGTCGTTGATGGTCACCGATGTGCCCGAGACCGGGGTCGGTGCGCTGCGGCGCTGCACCCAATAGTCGTCGTTTACGCTGGATTGGTACTCATGGATCATCACCTGGTTCGGTCCCAGGGTGCGCGGGGTCCCGTTGTCGAAGTCATCGCCCACTCCGAAGACCCAGGAGTGATCGCGCGTCGTGACCAGGGAGGCGGTGGGCGCGCCACTTGCTGCACTGGCTGCCGTGCTAGCCCCGATCGCGTTCGACCCGCCGAATCCCGAGGTCTCGATCCCGGTAAATGTCATGACGGTCATCGACGCGGCGACTACCTGGTTCAGGGTTACAGTCACGGTGACGCTGCTCAATGCGCTGGGCGCGAAAGCCCGCCAGATCTCCGCGGTTCCCAACTGGGCGTCAGCGCGCTTGACCAGCGCCCAGGTCAATCCCGCCCCGGTCACGGTGGTCACCGTGGCCGTACCGGCCCCGCCGCTGATCTGGTCGGTGGAAATGAATGCCAGCAACAGCTCGTTTCCCGCCGTCGTCGAGAATGCCGCCGTGGTCACGGTGGTGCCGCCCGGGTTATGGTCCACGGACACGGTCTGGTCGATGGCGACACCCGCTTGGCCGCCCATCCCTACGAACAGCCGGTCCTTCGTGCCGTCGAAGAACTCGCTCGCCGGCGAGCAAGTGCCCGCCGGAGTCGAGCCGGAATCCAGGTTCGTGTCGTCGGACATCGCGGGTGCAGCATTCATCGTGCCGCTGACGCCGAAGGTGATCCGGTACAGAGCGCGCTTGGCGGCGGCGCTGGCTTGGGTTCCGCAGGCGTAAAGCGATCCCGCCGACGGGCCGCTCGCGAAATACGCGTTGTCGAATGCGCCCTCGTAAATGGCGTTCTTAGGCGCCGCGCCGGTAGGGACGGGCCCGATCGCGGCGTCCACCTTCGACGCCAGCGAAACCGGCATCTGGGAAACGATCGCGTTGGTGTTGGCCACGTTGTGGCTGGAGAAGGCGTACACAAAGCCGAAGCTCACGTCTACCGTCACCGGACGAACGATGGAGCCCGCGGTTCCTGCCACCTGGATCTGGCCGGACGCGGTGAATGAACCTGCGCCGGGCTTGAAGCCGTAAATGGACTGTCCGTCGGACACAAACACTTTGCCGGAAACCGGGTCATACACTGGGGCCGTCAGCTTCGTGCCGGCTGAAACCGTGATGCAGTAGTCCACCGCGGGCGTTCCAGAGAACACATTCTTGATGCGATACAGGATGCCGTTGTCGGCGGTTACATAGGCGAGGCCGCCGGTGTAGTCGAGGAACGGCGAGGAATAGGTGGACTTGGCCGGACTTGCCGCGCAGCCCGGAGCGGCGCTCGCGGTGTAATCGAGGCTGGTCACCGATGAGCCGCCGGCGCCGGGTGCAACCGCCCCATTGGTCGCATTGCTCCCCTGCCCCGCAACCCATGTGAGGACGTGAAAGAGGACATTGCTCCCGTTCTCCAGGAACACCACTTTCTTGCCGTCCAGCGACAAGGCCGGCGAACCTGTCGCCGGGCCCGTACCCACCGCGTATGACCAGAAGAATGTCGGGTTCGCCATGGCACACAACGGGCCGCCGCTTCCAGAGTAGAGATTGTTCAAGGCCACGATATTCGCCTGGGCGCCGGCGGCGGCGGCTGCCGCCACAGGGAACACGGCGAAATCATTGGCACAGCTCGGCGCCGCGTTGACATCGAAGGCGAACTTGGCGGGAGATTCGGCGACCGGCATGCCCGCCGTGGGGCCCAGGGAAACCGCCCAGTCCCGGTGCATTGTCTTGCTGCCACGATTCACTGGTCTGCTGATTGCCGCCGCTTCCTTACTTGGGCCCAAGAGCCATCGGCTGCGCGCCAGCCAATTGTGCCAGTTCCGGACATCGTTGGCGGAAGCAGCCGCTGCCGCTGGGGACGCGCCGTTGGTGAATATGGTGTGCTGATGACTCCAGTCCTGAGGAAGGGAAAGCCGCCGGCTGCCCGCAGTGGGCGCCTGCGCGAACAGCGGTAGCGTGGCGAAGGCGATCAGCAGAAAAGCAGACAGTGTTCGTTTCGCACCCAGCGCGTTTGTCAGAAACATAGACTCCACGATGCGACAGCAGGTCCTGGAATCGGGGGAGGCCTTGCCCTATTCTAGGCGCACTCCGCCGGGATTGAGACGCGCAAAAAGAAGGCGTACCTGTTCCGGCAGCCTCTGATCGCCGTGGCAGGATTCATTCGCCGCTGCGAATGGCAGCCACAGATTCTCCTCGAAAGGACTTGCACTACCATCAGGGCCGCCTCGTACCCATATTGGGGCGCTTGTTACCGTTTCCCTGAATTCGCGGTCGCGCAGGTCGGATCGACCAAAGTCTGCGCCAGATGGAGATTCCCACTCACTAGCGATGCACGGGCACTGCGGGCGGACCTGCGATCCGAGGTGACGCTGATCCACTATTGGACTTCGAGGGAGACCAGATCCCCGTCCGCTTTGCCGCCGGGCTTGTAATTGACCAGCACCTTGCGGTTTGTCCAGCCGCAGGAGAACTCCTCGGGGCCGATCAGGATCAGCTTCCTGGTGTCGGGAGTGAGCATGGTGAGGGTCCTGGCGCCAGCAAGCACGCGAAGGGTCGCCGAGGGCGGCTGGGAGCAATCGACGGTGACCAGAAGCCCGCGCAGGTATTTGATGGGCCTTGTGTCAGGAGCGGCCTCGACTGGCTTCTCGGGCTCGCGTTCGATCTCCTCTTTGCTGCGCCGCCACTGCGGTGCGTCATAGCTCTCCGGGACCTTGTGGCGGCCGGCGGCGGCGGTCTCGGCGATGGCCCTTTCGGCCCGCGCCAGTTGCTGCTCGGCGACCACGGAGATGCTCCGGTCAGGGCTGCCCTTCAGCCGTTCCAGGATGGGCTTGGCGTCGGCCCAGCGATTCGCCATCAGGTAGGCGCGGGCGAGGTTCAGGGAGTAATTCTCGGTGCGGGGGCTGAGGTCGGCTGCCTTCTTGCAGTTGGTGATTGCGGCCTCGGAGTCGCCCTCAATCATGTTGGCAAAGCCCAGGATGCTGTAGGCGTCGGCGAAGTTGGGATCGAGTTGGATGGCCCTCGCCAGGTCCTTCTTCATCTCGGAAAGCTGCTCGCGAGGCGATCGCCCTGCGAGCATGGCCTGACGCGCGACCACCAGCGCGGAAAAGTAGTACACACGCGGGTCGGTGGTGGAAAGCCGGGCCGCCTGGCGGAAATGTTCCCCGGCGCGGTCGAAGTCGTCCTGGTGGAGGTAGGCGTAGCCCAGCCCGCGGTGCGCGGTGGCGTTGTCCGGCTGTGCCTTCAGGATGTCTTCGAACTCCTTGACTGCTTCTTCGTGGTGGTCGGGCGAGTGCAATTTCACGTCGGCGAGGGTGGCCCGCGCATCGAGCGGCGCGATGGGAGCCGCGGTGAAAGTGCTCATGTCCACCTGCTCGGCGAGCTGGCCCTTCCAACCCACCGCGCGGTTCATGCGGAGATAGGTCGCGATCTCCTCGTCAAACTTCTTCACGTCCATCCCGAAGGCCTGCTGCACGGCCTGTTCGATGGGCACATGCTGATTGTTGACCAGGAGAAAATACTGGCCGGTCTCCTTCATCTTCTTTCGGTCGTAGAGGTAGTGCACGGTAAGCCAGGACTGGGCGTAGAAGAGGTGCCGCGAATCGCCGCTCTTGTTGTAGGTCTCGGATTGACGAGAGACCGCGAACAACTGCTTCGCCGGCATGAGGCGGTTGGACTGGAGGGTGTAGGCGACGCCCTGGGGCGCTCGCCCGACCGCGTACGAGTTCTTGTCGATCTCCATGCTGCCCAGGAACTCGGCGAAACCTTCGTCGAACCAGGCGGCGGTCGGAGGGAAATTGCCGTTGAGCAGCTGGTGCGCGTACTCGTGAAAGACGACCTCCCAGCCGGCCTCCGAGGAGAGGTCGATCAGGATGAAGCTGCGGTCCTCTCCCTGCTCGAACAGGCCGGCCACTTCCACCGGTTTGCCCTGGAAGAGTGGGACGTAGGGGCGCATCTCCTTCCCGTTGCGGAAGCCGACGATCTCCAGAGGCACGGGGAGGCTGACGTACTTCCTGTTGAAGAGCTGGCCGAACACGGCGCGCATCTGCTCGAAGCGCAGAGCGATCTCGCGGCCGCGCTTCTCGCCGCCGTCGGTGATGACGGAGAAGTGAGGCGATTTGACCTCCACCCACTCCTGGGCCGGCGCGGGGATCGAGAGCCAGGCGACGACGGAAGCGGCCAGGAAGAGGCGTGCAAATCTGGACATTGCAGGGCCCTTCGGATCAAGTTCTCTCGAACAGCAGAATCTTACAACTTCCGCTGGCGGCGGAGCGCGGTCGCGCGCAAAAGAACAGGGCCCCCGTTTCCGAAGACCCCAGAGAGAAAGAGAGTCAATGCGCCTATGTGATCTCTACTCGGCGGGAGGCAGGATGCCCTCCGCCTTGCGGATGACGTCCAGTTGCGACGGGCTGAGCGCCAGGAATTCGAAGCCGTGATGGAAGCCGTGCCGGTAGCGGACCAGCGCCCGCATTCGCATCGACTGGGTGTGGCCGGGAAGCGTGAACTCCAGGGTAACCACTTCGTTCGCGGGAAGCTCTCCGGCCAAGACGGCGCCCAGGCCACCTTCGCCCAAGTGGCGGCAGCGGCCGTTCAGCGTCTCCTGCTTGCCGTCCTGCTCGCGGACGATGACCAACCGGATGTCCAGTTGGTAGCGGTTGAACCGCCGGTGCCGTCTCCAGTCAGTGTGTGCTGGGGGTTTTGCGATCGCCGTGGCCGTCCCCTGATCCCGTTCCATGCTCCTGCCGGGTAATAGAACGTTGATTGAGCGAACAGTGTACCGTCTCTTCCAGGCGCCGCAACGCCCATTTTGCGTGACTGGAAAGGTTCTCCTCGGCGCTGGCCGCCAATTCGCGCAGGAGGGGGATCAACCTGGCGTCGCCGCTATTGCCCATGGCGACGACCGCATTGCGCCGCAGCCCCGCGCGCTTGGCGCGCATGATAGGAGATCCGCGGAAGCGCCGGCGGAATTCTTCGTCGGTCATCCCCGCCAGCCACTCCAGGGCGGGATTCAGCAGCTCGGGCTGCGGCTGGAAGTCGGCCAGTGTGGTCACCGGCGCTTTTCGGTTCCAGGGACAGACTTCCTGGCAGATGTCGCAGCCGAAGACGTGACGGCCCATCTCCGGGCGCAGGTCCTCGGGGATCTCGCCCCGCTTCTCGATGGTGAGATACGAGATGCACCGGGTGGCGTCCAGTTCATGCGGACCGATGAAAGCGTTGGTGGGGCACGCGTCCAGGCAGCGCGTGCAGGAGCCGCAGCGGTCCGGCGCCGGGAGGTCGGGCTCGAGTGCGAGCGATGTGAGGATCACGCCCAGAAAGAGCCACGAGCCCAGCTTCTGGTCGATGATGCAGGTGTTCTTGCCGATCCAACCCACGCCGGCGTACTTGGCGTACACGCGCTCCACCAGCGGGCCGGTATCGACGTAGCAGCGCGTCTCAACCGCCGGAGATGTCTTGCGCAGTCGAGTTTCGACCAAGCGCAGGCGCGACACCACCACCTCGTGATAGTCGGCTGGCTTATCGGCGCCGCCCCATGCGTAGCGCGAGATCCAGCCGCGTCCCGGCTCCGCGGGATCGCCGGAATACGGCTGCGCGCTGTTGTAGTTCAGCGCACAGACGATCACCGAGCGCGCCCAGGGCGCAACATGCTCCAGCGCGGCACGCTTCAACTGTCCTTGGTCGTTGCGCCCTTCCAGGTAGCGCATCTCGCCGCCATAGCCCGCCTCGACCCAGCCAGGGAAGTAGTCGAGCTCCGGCGAGCTCCCGGCCGGAGCGATGCCGCAGAGGTCGAACCCAGCCTCGCGGGCTGCGTGCTTCACGCCTTCGGCAATCTCGCTCGTGGACGTCATGGAAAAGCAAAACGCGCCGTCGCCGGCGCGTGCACTTGGCCAGATGGCCCGATGGCTAGATCCCCAGCTTCTTCACTTCCTCGTTGTAGTACTTGCGATAGAGGATGTCCCACTCCTGGGTGCCTTCCAGGATGGTGCGCCGCTGGTTCTCGATCTTCTGGCGGGCCGACTGGTCGATCTTCATCTCTTCTTTCAGCAGTTCCTCGAGGATGCGCCGCAGCTCCAGCCGGATGGTGTTGCGGTCCTCGATGAACTCGACATTCTCCATCTGCACCAGGGCCTCGGTGGCCACCTTGGCCAGCACGTTCATCTTGTCGCGGCTGATGCGGATGCCGGTGTTCTCGATCCGGGTCGTCTCGACTCTCATAGCACTGCCCTGTATTTGCGCACCAGCTCGTTCTTCACCTTCTTGAACATCTCCTGGTAGCTGGCGCCGGTCTTGCGCATCTCCTCCTGGTACTGCTCCAGGATGACCCGTACCTCGTCGTTGATGCGGTCCTCCAGCGAGAGTTCGTCGACCATGGCTGCGTTCAGCTTGTCGGCGACCGCCTGCTTATTGGCAGTCTCGATAAACTCGGCCTGGATCAGTTTGTCGGTGATCTGCCGGGCCAGGTAGCCCACGTAATCCTTGGAGAAGATCATCTGTTTGCGCCAAAAGCTGCTATCGAACTGAAAATTCTAACACAGTGAAACCCGGGAGGCAGGGCGCAGGAGATTCCGCGCCGGCCACTTGCGTCCTGCTTCCCTCCGCCCTCACACCGTGTTAACCTCAGCCCTCACCACGGAGGGTTCATGGAAGCTCTGGGACTGATTGAAACCAAGGGCCTGGTGGGCTCGATCGAAGCCGCCGACGCCATGGTGAAGGCCGCCAACGTCACGCTGGTGCACAAGGAATACATCGGCGCCGGCTATGTGACGGTGATGTGCCGGGGCGACGTGGCCTCGGTCAAGGCGGCCACCGACGCGGGCGCCGCCGCTGCCCGCCGCGTGGGCGAGCTGGTCAGCGTGCACGTCATCCCGCGGCCGCACGGCGACCTCGACGCCGCCATGCCCATGCTCACCGGCAAAGCGCCGGCCGCGAAAAAGGGCTCGCTGGGATAGGTTCTGATCGGGTAATCGGGGGATCTGAGGATCGGGGGATCCGATCCCGGCGATCCCGGCGATTCCCCGATCCGCCGATTGTCTGTGTCTTCCACTCCCCAAGCCGCTGAGAGCAAGGACGCCCGCTCCGTCGCCGAGGCGCGCGAGCTGGTGGACCGCGCCTACGCCGCCTACCAGCAGTTCCAGAACTTCACCCAGGAGCAGGTGGACCGCATCATCGACGCCATGGCGGACGCCGCCACGGCCAACGCCGAGAAGCTGGCGCGGATGGCCGTCGAAGAGACCGGCTACGGCGTGGTCGCCGACAAGGTCCAGAAGAACCTGTTCTCCTCCCAGCGCGTGTACGAAGCGGTGCGCGCCATGAAGACGGTCGGCGTGATCCGCGAGGACAAGGCGCAGGGGATCATCGAGGTGGCCGCACCGGTGGGCGTGGTGGCCGCCATTTTGCCCTCGACCAACCCGACCTCGACCGCCATCTACAAGATCCTGATCGCGCTCAAGGGCCGCAACGCCATCGTGCTCAGCCCGCACCCCACCGCCTTCAAGTGCACCTGCGAGACCACCAACATCATGCGCGACGCCGCGCTCCAGGCGGGTGCGCCCGCCGACGTCATCTGCTGCTTCACCACGCCCACGCTCGCCGGGACGCAGGAACTGATGAAGCACAAGCGCACGTCGGTGATCCTGTCCACCGGCGGAATGAGCATCGTGCGCGCCGCCTACAGCTCCGGCAAGCCCGCCTATGGCGTTGGCCCGGGCAACGTACCCGCGTTCATCGACCGCAGCGCCGATGTGGCGAAAGCGGTCGCCGACGTGGTCTTCGGTAAGACCTTCGACAACGGCACCATCTGCTCTTCGGAGCAGGCGATCGTGGCGGAAGAAGCGATGCGGGAACAGATCCTCGCCGAGCTCAAGAAGAGCGGCGCGCACTTCCTGAAGCACGACGAGATCGACCGCCTGAGCAAGCAGATGGTCAATCTCGAGACCCACACCATCAATCCCAAGTTCGTGGGCAAGTCGGCGCGCAAGGTAGCCGAGCTGGCGGGGTTCCAGGTGCCTGAAGGGACTCGGGTCCTGGTCGCGGAACTCAACGGCGTGGGGCGTGAATACCCGCTCTCTGCGGAAAAGCTCTCCCCGGTGCTGGCGCTGTACTTCGCGCGCGACCGAGCGACCGCGTTCGAACTTTGTTATTCGCTGCTGCGCTTCGGCGGGCTGGGTCACACCTGCGCCATCCATGCGAAGGATGACCAGGTGATCCGCGAATACGGCCTGCGCATGCCGGCCGGACGCATCGTTGTGAACTCGCCTGCGCCGCAAGGCTCCATCGGCTCTTCGACTAACTTATTCCCGGCGATGACGCTGGGTTGCGGCGCGCCGGGCGGCAACATCACCTCAGACAACATCTCGCCCCTGCACCTGATCAACCTGAGGCGCGTGGCCTACGAGGCGCGGCCCGTCACCCGCGCGCCTGCGGCGGTGGTCACCGCGCTTGCGCCATCCATGGCTGAATGTGCGTGCAAGCCGGAACCGGCGATGGCGGCCCCGGCGCACGTGCCGGCGGAGGACCTTGGGGCGACCGAACGCGTCGCGGTCGCGCGCGCCATCGAGCGCTTCCTGGCGCGCAAGGGAGCCGAACAGCCGGCTCCGGCCCCGGCGCCGTCGGCTCCTGCGGCGGAGAAACCTGCTCCTGCTGCCGTGCGTCTTAAGCCTCGCCCGGTGGACTTCGTCAGCGAAGCCGAGGTGCGTGACGCGATGAAGCGCAAGGAGAAGATCCTGGTCGGCAAGAAGACCATCATCACGCCCGCGGCCCGCGATCTTGCGGCGCAGCACGACATCTTTGTCAAAGCGGATTAGCAACCAGATCCCCGGCGAAGACGAATTTTCTTCGCTGGGGTGTTAGCGCGCGGCGCTGCTAAGTGATAGCCTCAACGGTTAGAGCCAGCATGCAGGACGATCTCACAACCCTGAAAGACGACATGACGGCCTTCATCGTGGGCCACGGCATGCGCCGCTTCCACGGCTACGTCAGCGAGGACGTCGCCAGCGTCATGTGGGATTCCAGCGAAAACCCCGACGCGTGGAAGGACCTGGTCGAGCTGGCCAAGGCCTCGGAATCGCCCTTCGTGACCATGAGCGACGTCGTCCTCGACAAGGAAGACCTCGACTTCCTGATGGAGCGGCTGAGTTCCGCCGCCTACCCAGACGACGAGGACATGGAAGAAGCGCGCTGGCTCAAGTCGTTCGTGGGCAAGACCGGATTCATCCAGATCGGCCTGCCCTACCAGGGGATCATGTTCCTTTTCGAGGCCTCCACCGACTGGTACGACCGCTACCAGCGGCTGGTGGACCTGGCCGAGGAGATCGGCGGCTTCGTCATCGACGAGCCGGATACCGACGAAGAGGACTAGCCGTGCGCTGGCATGTGCGCTCGGCCGATCCCGCTGTGGTTGATCAACTTTCCTCACAGGCCGGAATTCCACCACTTATCGCCCGCCTGCTTGCGCTTCGCGGCGTGAACACGGTGGTAGACGCCCAGCGCTTCCTCGCGCCGCGCCTCGAGCACCTGCACTCGCCTTACCTCATGCACGGGATGCGCGCCGCGGTTGAGCGCATCCGCGCCGCGCTCGCCGGCAAAGAGACCATCCTGATCTACGGCGATTACGACGTGGACGGCACTACCGCCATCGTCATCCTGAAGACGGCGATCGAGCTTTTGGGTGGCGCCTGCGAGTTCCACGTGCCGCACCGCATCCGCGAAGGCTACGGGATGAAGGACGACGTCATCGAGCGCGCGGCTTCCGCCGGTGTGCGGTTGATCATCAGCGTGGACACCGGCATTCGCGCTTTTGCCGCCGCCGAGACTGCCCGCCGCGTGGGCGTGGACCTCATCGTCACCGATCATCACCTGCCCGAGACCAACGAGGGAGTGCCCGAAACCTTCGCCGTTCTCAACCCCAACCAGCCCGGCTGCGAGTACCCCTGCAAGGCGCTGTGCGGAGCCGGAGTCGCGTTCAAGGTGGTGCAAGCGCTGCTCGAGGGCACGGAGTTCGAGCGCCTGCTCCCCTCGTTCCTGAAGATGGTGGCCATCGCCACCATCGCCGACGCGGTGCCGCTGACCGGCGAGAACCGGGTCATCGCCAGGCTCGGGCTCGAGGGGCTGCGCGACCCGCGCAATGCGGGCCTCAAGGCGCTGATCGAAGTCGCCGCGCTCGACGTCTCCAGGCGCGTGAAGGCGGGCGATATCGCTTTCCGCCTGGCGCCGCGCATCAACGCCGCTGGTCGAATGGACATCGCCCAGGATGTCATCGACCTCTTTTGTTGCAACGACGCCGCGCGTGCAAGAGACATCGCGCTCAAGCTCAACCAGCTCAATTCCGACCGCCAGCAGGAGGAGCAGAGGATCGTCGAGGAGGCGTGCGCGCGCATCGACGGCGACGCCGCCCTGCGCGAAGCGTTCTGCATCGTGGTGGAGGGAGCCGGCTGGCACCGCGGCGTCATCGGCATCGTCGCCACGCGGGTGGTCGTGCGCTACCACCGGCCTGCGCTGGTCGTCTCCGTGGAGGGCGAGGACGCTTACGGATCGGGCCGCTCGATCTCCGCTTTCCACCTGCTGGAGGCGCTCGAATCCTGCGGCGAGCTGTTCACGCGCTTCGGGGGACACGCCCACGCGGTCGGCTTTGCCCTTCCGGCGAAGCGTGTCGCGCAGCTCCGCTCTGGCCTCGACACCTTCGCCCGAACGCGCCTTACGCCGGCGGACTTCGTGCCCTCCCTCGAACTCGATGGTGAGCTCTCGCTCGACCAGGTCACGCCGGACCTCTACCAGTCGCTTTGCGCGCTCGAGCCCTACGGCATCGAGAATCCCGAGCCCGTGTTCCTGACCCGCGGCCTGCGCCTGGTCCAGCCGCCCCGGGTTTTGAAGGAGAAGCACATCAAGCTGCGCCTGGCGCAGAATGCCGCGGGTGCCCCACCCAAGCCCGGTTTTGGCTTGGGTGGGTTCCGCGCCATCGATGCGCTGGGTTGGCGCATGGCCGAGCGTCTCCAGCAGGAAAACTTCCTCGTCGGCGATCTGGTGGACGCCGCCTTCACCGTGGACATGAACGACCACCCCGATTTCGGCGGTCTGCAACTCTCGATCGAAGATGTGCAGAAAGTGGCCGTGACCACGGCGACTCGCTAGGCGCGCTCCCTCCTGCGGCCTGCATCCTGCTCCCTGTAAGATAGCCACGTGGCCTTCGATCTCCAGCGCCTGCGCAAATGGCTCGGCATCGGGATCGTGGCGGTGATCGCCGTGGTCGCTCTGTTCGTCCTCTACGGCCGCTACCGCATCCGCCGCGCCGTGCAGGAGCTCCCCCAGAAGATGGGCGTGGACGTGAAGCAAAGCACCGAAGGCTTCACCCTCTCCAAGTCCGAGGGCGGGCGCACCCTGTTCACCATCAGCGCGAAGAAGGCGGTGCAGTACGAGCAGGGAGGCCGCGCCGAGCTGCACGGCGTAAACATCGTGGTGTACGGCCGGGAAGCGGACCGCTTCGATCAGATCTACGGCGCCGATTTCTCCTACAATCCGTCATCCGGCGACATCCAGGCGAAGGGCGAGGTGCACATCGACCTCGAGTCGGACACTTCCGGTCCAGTCCGCCCCGACCAGGCGCCGCCCAAGGAATTGAAAAACCCCATCCACCTGAAGACCAGCGGCGTGGTGTTCAATCAGAAGACCGGTTTCGCCGCCACCAATGAGCTGATCGATTTCCGCGTGCCGCAGGCCACCGGCACGGCCAAGGGCGCCACCTACGACTCCAAGAACAATGTCCTGGTCCTGCGATCCGCCGTGCGCCTGAGAACGGCCGGTCCCGAGAGCGCGAACATCACGGCCGAGCGCGGCATCATCAGCAAGGATCCGCGCCGGGCCGTGCTCGACGTCGTGCACCTGGAACGCGCCAACGGCTCCCTCGATGCCGGCCAGGTAACGGTGTTCCTGCGCGACGACAACAGCGTCGACCACATGGTCGCCACGGGCGACGTCCGCGCTCGCGGTCGCCAGAATTCGACCGTGCGCGCTCCGCGGGCGGAGGCATTCATGTCGGCCAACCTCCTCCGCCATGCAGTCCTCTCCGGCGGCGTGACCTTCGACCAGGGAGGCCCCTCTCCTTCCCATGGCACGGCCGGCCGCATCCTGCTCGACTTCGGACCGCACGATCAGCTCGCGAACATTCGCGCCGTGGACAAGGTGAGCCTGACCGAGCAGCAGAAGAGCTCGGGGCACTCGCCGCAGGTCGTGGAGATCGCTGCCCCTGCGATCTCCAGCTCGGTCTCAGGCGGCAAAATGGGGCGCGCCCAGACCAGCGGCGCGTCGCAGATCTCGATCCGGCCGCTGGATCCGATCCCCGCCCACCCGACCGATGCGGACGCCACCACCGTCATCACCGCGGGACAGTTCGACCTGGTCTTTGAAGGCAACCACATGAAGCAGCTGCACGGCTCGCCGGACGCCCGCATCGTCTCTTCGGTACCCGGCCAGCCCGACAAGGTCAGCACCAGCCGGGATCTCACTGCTGCCTTCGATGCCGGCGGAGGCATCTCCAGCCTGCTCCAGGTCGGCGACGTCCATTACATCGAGGGCCAACGCACGGCCACGGCCCAGCGGGCCCGCTACTCGCCGGGCGACGGTGTTCTGGTGCTCACCGGCGCACCGCGCGTCAGCGAAGGCGGTCTCCAGACCACCGCGCAGACCATCCGCTTCGAGCGCAGGTCCGGTGACGCCACCGCCGAAGGGGATGTCAAGACCACCTACAACGAGCCGCGGCAGCAGCCGGGAGGCGCACCGCCCGCTGCGGGGGCGATGTTCTCCAGCGGCGACCCGATCCACGTGACGGCCGCATCCATGCTGGCCCACCGCGCCACCGCGACTGCGCGCTATACCGGCGGTGCGCGCCTGTGGCAGGGCGCCAATATCGTGCAGGCCCCTGTCATCACGTTCGATCGCGATCACCACGACGTGCTCGCGCAGGGGTCGGCGTCACAGGCGGTTTCGACCGTCTTCGTCCAGACGGACAAATCAGGCAAGCTCACGCCCGTCAA
The DNA here is from genome assembly GCA_020073495.1 of Terriglobia bacterium. Taxonomy (NCBI): domain Bacteria; kingdom Pseudomonadati; phylum Acidobacteriota; class Terriglobia; species Terriglobia bacterium. Next base: position 3,864 of record JAIQFD010000006.1, on the reverse strand, counting down.
TGTCAACGCTTCCCGGCTCACCTATACCGAAGCGCTGCGCAAAGCGCGTTTCGAGGGCGGCGTGATCGTGAAGGGGGCCGACCTGACGGTCCAGGCCGACCACGCCGATGTCTTCCTGCTGCCGCGTGCAGCCAAGACCCAGGCCGCGGGTCCGTCGGGGGTCTCGCAGGTGGAGCACATGGTCGCGGAAGGCCACATCGCGATCACCGAATCCACCCGCACGGCCCGCGGCGAACGGCTGACCTACAACCCGGCGGACGGCAAATTCGTCCTTACCGGGGGTCCTCCGAGCATTTTTGATGCCGAACATGGCACCATTTCGGGCGATTCGTTGACCTTCTTCAGTCGCGATGATAAAGTTGTGGTTGGAAGTTCTGGTTCGTCCCGCACGGTCACACAGACGCGAGTCACTAAGTAGATGCAGACCCTGGCGACTGACGAGATCGGTAAGAGTTACCGTGGTCGGAGGGTAGTGAATGGCGTCAGCCTCCACATCAGCCAAGGGGAAGTCGTAGGTCTTTTGGGCCCCAACGGGGCCGGAAAAACCACCACTTTTTACATGATCGTGGGGCTCACTCCGCCCGACACGGGCCGCGTTCTGGGCGATGGTGTCGATATCACGACCGTCCCTATGTATTTGAGGGCACGGAACTTCGGCATCAGTTACCTCCCCCAGGAACCTTCGATCTTTCGCAAATTATCGGTCGAGGAGAACATCCTGGCGGTGCTGGAGGCGCAGCCCATCTCCTGGCACGAGCGCCGCGAGCGCATGGAGAAGCTGATCGACCAGCTCGGTCTGGGGCACATCCGGCGCAGCCGCGGACATTCCCTCTCCGGCGGCGAGCGCCGCCGGGTGGAGATTGCCCGCTCTCTCTGCATCCAGCCGGCGTTCATCTTGCTGGACGAGCCCTTTTCGGGCATCGACCCGATCGCCGTGCTCGACCTTCAGAAGATCATCTTCGACCTGAAGGCCAGCGGCATCGGGGTGCTCGTCACCGACCACAACGTCCGCGAGACGCTGTCGGTCACGGATCGCGCCTACATCATCAATGAGGGCCGGATCTTCCGCGCCGGTACTCCGGAACAGTTGGGCAGTGATCCGGAGGTCAAGCGGGTGTATCTGGGCGAGAGTTTCTCGCTGGTCTGAGGGCCGGCAAGGTTTGCCGAGGCGGCCACGTATTGCCCGGAAAACAAGGGATTTAGCTCCGGCGAACCGTAACAGTAATGGTTACGAACGTTTCTTCAGGCGGGGTCTTCCCGCTGGATTGCAAAGGGAAACTGTAGTACTTTCCGCATCGGTAGCACATGGTCCTGCTGCAGCACAAGCTGAACGTCAAGCTGTCCCAGAAGCAGATCCTCACACCGGGGCTCGTGCAGATGGTCAGTGTCCTGGCTCTGAATAAACTGGAGCTCAAGGACATGATCAATGAGGAGATGGTCGAGAACCCGGTGCTGGATGAGCTCGACACCGAGGTTCCCCTGCTTGACGAAGTCGCCGGCAAGGAGGTCGAGAAGGACCGCCTGCTCAGCACCGAGGCCCCCGCCCCCGAAGCTGAGAAGACGGACCCGTTCGACGAGATCGATTTCGGCTCCTACTTCCAGGACTACCTCGACCCGGGCTACCGCAGCCCCGCCTCGGAAGTGGTGGAGAAGCCATCGTTCGAGAATTTCCTGTCCACGCCGACCACGCTCACCGACCATCTGATGTGGCAGGTCAGTTCCATGATGTTGCGGGCGCCGGTGCGTGAAGCCGCGGAACTGATCATCGGCAACCTCAACGAGGATGGCTACCTGACAGCCAGCGAGGAAGAACTGCTGGGCGCTCCGCCGGAGCATGTGGAACTCGAGGAAGTCTCTTCGGAGGCTCCGTCCAGCGAAGAAGCCGACGCCATCCTGCGCGCCGCACTGGGCCTGAATGGCGGCCACACGGCGCAATCCACCGCAGCCGCGGTCCTTCCCGGGATCGCGGCGGAAACCAGCCCGTTTGGCGTAGCCACCGAAATCGCTGCCCCCGAGGAAGCCGAAGCCGAGCCCCATGCCGCGGAGGTCGTCTCCATCGACCATGGGCGGCACCATCACCACGTCGCGGCGGACGCTCCCGGCTCCACACATTTCTCCAAGCCGAGCTTCAACCGGGAAGAGCTGCGGGAAGCCCTCGATCTGGTCAAGCAGATGGACCCGGTGGGCGTGGGCTCGCGCGACATGCGCGAGTGCCTGCTGGCCCAGCTCCATCACCAGCAGCACCTGCGCCAGCAGCAGGGCCTGAACGGCGAACTGGAACGGACCATCTGCGACGCCACCACCATCGTGCGCGACCACCTGCGCGCCCTCCAGTTGAAGCAGTACAAGGAGATCGGCAAGGCCATCGACCGGCCGCTGGAGGCGGTCATGACCGCGCTCGACTACATCAAGACGCTGGATCCGCGGCCGGGCCTGCGCTACAACAAGGTGGAGACACGCCTCATCGAGCCGGACGTCTTCTTCGTCAAGCAGACCGACGACTACGTGGTGCTGATGAACGAGGACGACCTGCCGCAGCTTCGCCTGAACCCGACCTACAAGAAGCTTCTCAGCCGCGAGAATGCGGAGAAGGAAGTCCGCACCTACGTCAAGGAACGCTACAAGTCGGCCATCCAGCTCATCAAGAACATCGAGCAGCGCAAGCAGACCATCCTGAAAGTCTGCTACGCCATCATCGGGCGGCAGCGCGATTTCCTGGACCGCGGCATCGACCAACTGAAGCCCATGATGATCAAGGAGGTCGCCGAGGAGATCGGGGTGCATCCTTCGACCGTCAGCCGCGCCGTGGCCAACAAGTACGCGCACACTCCCCAGGGCGTCTTCGAGCTGCGCTATTTCTTCAGCGAGAGCGTGCAGGGCCCGGAGGGCGGCGGGACGTCGCTGCTCATCCTCAAGCGCCGGGTGAAGAAGCTGATCGAGGATGAGGACCCGCTGCGGCCCCTCACCGACGAGCAGATCACGCGCATCCTGCAATCGCAGGGCATCCAGGTCACGCGCCGCACGGTGGCAAAGTATCGCGAAGATATGAAAATACCAAGTACGCATCAGAGGAGGGTGAAGAATTAAGTTTCAAGGTTACGAAGTTTCAAGGTTTCACGTGAAACCTCGAAACCTGAAAGAGGAGATTGAAGAACTGAGCGGGCCAGGCGTGAAAGCCCCTCAGGCAAGAAAAAAATGCAGTCTAGCCGCCTGAAGCACCGGGCGACTCCGAAGTGAGAAACCCCTGGGTTTCGATGTCCAGTGGATGGGATAGGGCCCCAGGGTTCAGGAGGAGTCAATGAACGTTGACTATACCGGCAGGCAATACGAAGTCACTCCCGCACTCCGCAAGCAGATCGAGAACGGCCTCTCCAAGATCGAAAAAATCCTGAGCACACATTTTGATACGCACGTGATCCTCTCGGCGGAAAAGCACCGCCACATCGCCGAGATCACGGTCAGCGTGCGCAATCACAACATCGTGGGCGTCGCCGAGGCGACCGACATGACGGCCGCCGTCGGCCAGGCCCTCGATCGCATCGAGCGTCAAGCGGTCAAGTACAAGACGCGCTGGAGGTCGAAGAAACGCCAGGCACGCAAGAAATGGAACGGCGAAGCCAGCGTCGCGGAGCAGCAGCTCGCGGTCGGCGCCACGGTCACCACCGCCGTTCCGGTGGTGGTGCACGCCTTTCCTTCCATCGTGCGCACCGCTGAGGCCCACGTTACTCGCGCCGACGATGCCGTCGCGCTGCGCCCGCTGACTCTCGAAGAAGCGATCAAGGAGGCCGAGTTCCGCGATCGCGACGTCTTCGTCTTTCGCGACAACAAGGGCCGCGTCAAGGTGCTGCACCGCACCAAGGACGG
>JAIQFD010000005.1 GCA_020073495.1 Terriglobia bacterium | reverse complement strand
GGCATGGTCCTGAGCTGCATTCCACACGAAGGTGTTCTGGAATCGTCCTCCAGGCCCGACGGTGCGGACGATAACGGTCGAGAACAGCTCTTCTCACTAGTAACCGATTGCTGGTGATAAGGGGATCTCTCGACAGTGGTCGCAGCGCATTGCAAGCGCGACCTTGACTAACGTACCCAACAGCCTGGGGATTCGAACGACACCGTGGTTCCTGCTGGCCCACCGCGGGGCTGATTGCAGGTTACCTAGCTGGCAATCAGCGACACTCGTGTGCTCCGCACGCGTTAGCCAGACACCCATTGATAGTGCAGACGAACCGCACACAAAGTGAAAGAGTTTGCATCTTTTCGTCCAATGGCGCAGCGCTGAGCGCCACTCGCAGATATCCCTTACCTCCTGTTGATCAATAACTTGCAGCCCAATTTCTGGCCGTCAAAACAATGGAAGCGAAACTGCTGACAACTAGGCCGTAGTTCCCCCGACCCAAATCTAAGGCGGAGTTGACCGATCACGTATTACCGACAGGAGACGGGAGGAGAATGATGAAGAAACTCTACTTGGTTGTAGTCGTGGCCCTGCTGAGCGTGGCTGCAAGCGCGGGCCCAATTCCGCCCGGATGGGCATGTAACGGCGCCTGCGGCACGGATGGTGCAGACGGGGTGGTGGGGCTCTCCCCGTTCGGAAATCCGCAGTATAAATGGGTCTCTACGTTCGGAGGCCCCGGGGGAGTGGGCCAGCTTCCGAGTGTTGGCGGAACCAATGGCTCGGTGCTGACGACGTCCACGTTCTCGGCAAATGCCGGAGACTCCCTCAACTTCTACTTCAATTACGTGACTTCTGATGGAGCCCAATTCGCCGACTACGCTTGGGTACAACTCATCGACACTTCGAACCCGGCAGCGGCGTTGCTGCTGTTTAGCGCGCGGACGAATCAGGTGGCGGGTGGCGACACCGTCCCCGGATTTGGCCTGCCGCCAATCGCCCCCGGAGTGACCCTGGTGCCTCCGTCAACGCCGATCATTCCCGGAGCACCCTTCTGGTCGCCGCTGGGCCCGCCTTATAACGGAACGTGCTACGACGTCGGCTGCGGCTACACCGGCTGGATCCAGTCCCTGTACACCATTCCGAATGCCGGCAACTATCAGCTCGCCTTCGGGGTCACGAACTGGATTGACACCGCCTGGGATTCGGGGCTTGCGATCGATGGCGTGACCGTCGCCGGTCAGCCGATCCCAGGAGAAGTGCCGGAGCCGGGCACGATCATGCTATTCGGCACCGGTCTGTTCGGGCTTGCCGGCGCGATCCGCCGCAAGTTCGCCCGTTAATCACAAACGTTCACCCAAGCCTTAAGCCGCCCTTCGGGGCGGCTTTCTTGATTTGCGGTTGCGAACGCCGAACGGGTCACTGCATAGAACAGGATGGCTGTCGCAAACAGACCTTCTCACTCGCGATCCACGTGCGCTGCTGGAGAATTCTTCAGCGTCAAGGTACAGGTCAGGGGGGCGAAACTATGCGGTGAAGACGCGGCCACATGTCTGGAGACCGTTGGAGCGGGGCCCCGCGGGCGGGGAGGAGTATGATGCCCCCCGCCCGATAGGAAGTCCGCGATGGCGCTGAAGTTCGAGACTCGCATGGTGGGAAGAGTGGCGGTGGTGTCCTGTTCCGGCCCAATCGCCTTCGGGGAGCAAGCCACCGAACTGCACATCCACACGAAAGGGCTGCTGACGGATGGACGCCTGGTGTTACTCGACCTGAGGGATGTGCCCTACGTGGATAGCGCCGGCGTGGGCACACTGTTCGCCATCTATGCTTCCACCCTGACAAGCCACGCCAAGCTGGCACTGGCCGGTCTCAGCCCTCGGGTCCACGAGATTCTGGAGACCAGCAGGCTGCTTTCGCTCGTGCAATCGTACGCGGAAGCCGAGCAAGCCTTGCAGGCGCTAACAGGATCCTAGCGGCGCACTCTGGGGTTACGCCGGCTGCGCGGGCCGTTAAGGAACGACAGCGCAAGCTCATCGAGAAAGCTTGCCAAAGAACTCGCGCAGCGATAGGTTGAGTGGCCTGGAAGCGAAGGATCAGCGGCCTTTCAGAGGCGCGAGGGAGGATCCACCATGTTGCTACAAACCAGCACGCGGACCTTCGGGAACGCGCTCATCGTGGACTGCAGCGGCCGCATCGTGTTCGGCGACGAGACCGCGTTCCTCCGCCAACAGGTGAAGGACCTGCTGAACGAATCGAAGCGAATCGTTTTGAACTTATCGCACGTGAACTACATCGACAGCTCGGGGGTGGGCACGCTGGTCGGACTATTCGCCTCGGTGGGCAGCGCGGGCGGGGAAATCAAGCTGGCGGGGCTGACCGGCCGGGTCAAGGACGTGCTGGCGATCACGAAACTGGGCACCGTTTTCGAGACTTTCCCCACGGCGGAAGAAGCCGCGTCGTCGTTCAACCCGGCCGCGGGTTAGACCAAGACCTGGGAGTGGGCGGGATAAACGATGTCGTCCTTGCGCCCATGTCCGGGGAGCCGACACGGCAGTAGCACCGTAGACAGATATTCCTAAAGAACCAACCTTCGTACCTGTGCCGGCGGCAGTGTCGGTCCACAGATGATCGCCGGCGGCCGTCAGTCGGTAGAGCCCTCCCGGAGCGGCCGCTCGGCGTCCGGAAGTGCAAGGCGGCATTCCTGGTAAAAACCAGTGTTTATGGGCAAAAACGGACGTAAACCTGGAATCCACCCACGAATCCCAAAAATTCCTGTTTACGCGTGCACCGGACTTGAGGCATAGTCAGCAGTAACGTTGCATGATTCCTCCAGCCTGCACGCTCGCGAAGTGGTTCGAGTAGAGGTCCTTCGACTGGCGCGGAAAGAGAAACCGCGCTCGCTCCGGATGACGCAGTGAACGTAGTCGAGCATGGCCGAGGGCGGCTGTGCCACACAGAAGTGAGGATGCGATGAAGAACATTCACGAGGTGCTGAGGATCAAAGAGCAGCAACTGCAGCAGATCCAGAAAGAGATCGAGGCGCTGCGGGTGGCGGCGAGGTTGCTAGCGGACGAAAGCGACATGGCACCGGCGCCAGCAGCGCGCCCGGCGACCTCAACCAACGTACCGGTGCCGCAGATGATCATGCGCCCAGCGCAGCCGGTGGCGGCGGCGCAGCCAACGTCCGCGCCGAAGGAAACGACGACCTACGTGGCGCCGTCGTCTTGGGATTTCACCAAGCCGCAATTCCCGTAAGGCGAGGAGGTGTGGGATGGTACCAGAAATCCCGCCGGCGGCGGACCTGATGACGGATCGCCGGAAACACTTGCGCCGCCTGACGGTGAAAGAACTGATCGGACTCCAGCTGGGGGTGGGGAACCGCGGCATCGTGGTGGACCTGAGCGAGGGCGGGATGCGGGTGCAGGCCGCGTCGCGGGTGCACCTGCTGCCCGCTTCCCTGCTGCGATTCCAGGTCCCGGGGTGCTCGGCGCCGGTGGCGGCGAGCTGCGAAGTGGCGTGGGCCGACGATTTCGGCAAGGCCGGACTGCGCTTCACCGGGTTCTCGGGCAATTCGCTGCACGACCTGCGCCGCTGGCTGACGACAACCACCGCGCCGGTGCTGGTGGAGAAAAAAGAAGGGATCCGAGCGCAGGCCAGAGCGCTTCCCTTGCCCATCCCGAAACCCCAGGTGGTGACCGCGAGCGCAGGGCAGAGATCCGCGCCGTTACAGGTCGCTTTGCCGCAGACCCTGCCGGGCGAGGACGCCCGGCCTGCGCCATCTTCGAACAGCGACACGTTCGAGGCGCGGCTGCACGCCCTGGCGCAGAACCTGATAACGCTGACGGCGGCGGACGGAGCCGTGGTGGCGCTGCGCAGCGGGACGGAAATCGTATGCCGGGCAAGCGTGGGCGTGGCGCCTCCCGTAGGAGCGCCGTTCCAGCAGGACTCCGGACTGGCGGGCGAATGCGTGCGCAAGGGCGTGGTGGTGTGGTGTCCGGACACCAACGACGACGCGCGGGTGAACCGCGAGGCATGCCAGCGGCTGAACCTGCGCGCTACCGTGCTGGCGCCCATCGTGCGCGCGGGCGGAGTGCAGGGCGTGCTGGAGGTGTTCTCCTCGCGGCCGCACATCTTCGACCGCGGCGACGTGATGGCGATGACCCGGCTGGCCGACATCGTGGCGGGGCTGCTGGAGAAGCAAGAGGCCAAGCCATCCCCGGAGAAGATTGCGGTCCCGGCGGTCTCCAGCGCAGGTCAGAGACTCACGCCTCCGCAAGTCGTGACGGGCGCGGCGCCCGTCGTCGCACCACCTGCCGCTCCGCAAACGATCGCCCAGCCGGCGGCGCGTCCGACACGGGAGGCGGCGCTGCGGCTGCCACAGCCCGAGAACGGGATCTTGAAGTGCGATGCCTGCGGCCATCCTAACCCGGAGTGCGCCCGCGTCTGCGAGAACTGCGACGTGCCGCTGCGGGTGCCGGAACTGGAAGCGCTGCTGGACAAGAGTCCGAGGGTCTCGAAGCTGTTGCTGGCGGCCTTCATGATCGTGGCCCCGTTGGGGTGCTTCTACGCCGGGCACGAGATGGGAGTGTTGATGAGAAAGCCGGCGGTGCAGAAGTCGCAGCCGGCGAATACGGATGTTGTACGGCCAGAGGTAGCGAAGCAGATGTAGGGCCTGAGGGTGGCGCACAGATCGCGTCGGAAAGGGCGCGATTTTTGTTGGCCGCTAGTCGCTGGCGGGTCGCGAGTCGCAAGGTGTTCTGCGATAGATGTGCGGAGAAGCCGGTACACAGCGGAGATGCTGCGAAACTGCCCCGAGGTCCCGTTCGCTTCGCTCAGGGCAGGCTCTTCGGGCAGACCTTGGGCTAAAGCCCAAGGCTACCGGCCCTCAGGATGACAGAAACAAGTATTGGCCAATCAAATACAATTCCCTGCCGAGAATCAGAGTTCATCGAGGCGCATATGAAACGTTGCACTAGTGTCGTTGCTCTGTTTGCAGCGATTGTGACGACGACGTTGCTGGCCCAAGGAGAGTCGCGGCCGGCAGCGAAGCTGCCGCAAGGCGTCAAGGTTACCTGGCTAATATGCGGAGTCGTGTGGGACGGAAAGTCCGATGGCCTGATGCGAAATTCAGTCATTCTTGTCCAAGACGAGAAAATCGCCAAGGTTCTTGAAAAAGAGCCGAGAACCGTCATGGAGGGCCAGGTCATCGACCTGTCGAAGGAGACCTGCCTGCCGGGGATGATCGACACGCACACGCACGTGCTGATCCATGGGGACATCACGGCGGAAGACTACGACAAGCAACTGCTCAAGGAATCCACGCCGTACCGGACGATCCTGGCGACGCAGGCAGCGCGCAAGGCGCTGGAGTACGGGTTCACGTCCATCCGGGACGTGGAGACCGAGGGCGCGGGCTATGCCGACACCGACGTCAAGCGGGCGATCAACGCCGGCGTGATCCCGGGGCCGCGCATGCAGGTGGCGACGCGAGCGCTGGACGTGACCGGGGCGTATCCGCTGCTGGGATACTCGTGGGAACTGGAGATGCCGCACGGCGTCCAGTTCTGCGACGGGCCGGACGATTGCCGCAAGGCGGTGCGGGAACAGATCTCGCATGGCGCCGACTGGATCAAGGTGTACTCCGACCGAAGCTACCGCCTGCTGCCCAACGGAGTGCTGGACGACGTGCCCACGTTCACCCTGGATACCCTGAAGGCGATCGTGGACGAGACGCACCGGGAGCGCAAGAAGGTGGCGTCGCACGCCATCGGGGTGAACGGGGTGCAGAACTCGATCGACGCGGGCGTGGACACCATCGAACACGGCGACTACATCACCGACCAGCAACTGGCGGCCATGAAGCAGAAGGGTATCTGGTTCGTGCCCACGCTGTTCGTGGGCGAGTACGTGGCCGAGGGACGAGCAGCGGCGGGCGCCAAAGTGTGGGTGGACATGGTCAAGGTCTCGCAGGACACCTTCCGGCGGTCTCTGAAATCCGGGGTGAAGATCGCCTACGGCACCGACGTGGGCGGATTCTCGTGGGACATCAACATGGCGGTGCAGTTCAAGCGCATGGTCGAGCTGGGCATGACGCCGATGCAGGCCATCCGGTCGGCCACCATGGATGCGGCCGAGCTGATGGGGTGGCAGGACCAGGTGGGGACGATCGAGCCGGGCAAGTTCGCCGACATCGTGGCGGTGCCCGGAGATCCGCTGAAGGACGTGACCGCGCTGGAGCACGTCAACTTCGTGATGAAGGGCGGAGTGGTGTACAAGAAGCCCTAGGGGCGCCGGGATCCCGCCGCGGGAAATATCGCTTTACGACCTAACTGTGCCGGGGAAAAGTGCTTGACCTGTAACTCTGGCCGAAGCACAATCCTCGGCATCTTTCGCGAAGTACCGCTGGGACCCCCGGCGGAAGCGCAGTTCAGGAGGAACCATGAAGCTCCGGGTAGTCGCTCTCCTCATACTTTTCCTGACCACAACGGTGGGATGGGGCCAGACGTTCCGCGGCGCCATCCAGGGAAATGTCACCGACAGCCAGGGTGCGGCCATCACGGGCGCGCAGGTCACGGTGACCAACACGGCCACGGGTCTGGCGCGGAATGCGGTGACCGATTCCTCGGGAAATTACCTGGTCTCCGAACTGCCACTGGGCGAATACACGGTGGCGGCCACTAAGGAAGGATTCGCCAAGAAGGTGGTCACCGGGATCCGAGTGGACGTGGCGGCGCGCGAGCACGTGGATGTATCGCTGGCGCCAGGGCAGGTGAAGGAGGTCGTCGAGGTCCATGAAGAGCAGCCGCTGATCGAGACCGCGACCAACAACATGGGCGGGGTGATCGAGGCGCAGCAGGTCTCGGAATTGCCCATCAATGGGCGGGACTTCACCAAAGTGCTGGTGATGGTGCCGGGGGCGACGGGCGATGCGAGCGGCGGCGCCGACTCGCCGGGCTCGTTCGGCCTGTTCAGCGCCAACGGCAGCCGCGGCCGGTCGAATAACTACCTGCTGGACGGCACGGACATGAACGACGGCTACCGCAACCTGCCGGCCATCAACCAGGGTGGTGTGTTCGGAACGCCCGCGACCATCCTTCCGGTGGACGCGCTGGCCGAGATCCCGGTGATCTCCAGCGGCGAGGCGGAGTACGGGCGGAACGGCGGGGCCATCGTGAACATGGTGACCAAGTCGGGCGGCAACACCCTGCATGGCTCCATCTACGAGTACTTCCGCAATAACGCGCTGGACGCGCGCAACTACTTCAATTTCGCGGTCGACCCGAATTCGGGAGCGCCGCTGCCGCAGAACGAGTTCCGCAATAACCAGTTCGGCGGCTCGATCGGCGGGCCGATCATCAAGGACAAGACCTTCTTCTTCGCGTCCTACGAAGGGCAACGGGAACGGGTGGGAATCCCGTTCCAGAACACGCTGCCGACGCAACAGATGATCTCGAATTTCGTGGGTGGCGGCGGGACGGTGAACCCGATCATCTGCAACCTGCTGCAACTGGGCGGGGGCTGCACGACCCCGAACACAAGTTTTTCTCCCTGGGGTCAGGCGCTGCCGGCCACCGGTGACCCAGTCGCCGGAGCGGTGGTGCAACAGAGCATCCACGCCAGCAACCGTCTGGACAGCATGATCTTCAAGATCGACCAGCATATCGGGAAGAACGATGTGCTGACCGGCCGATACTTCTTCGGGGATAGCGACCAGAGCTTCCCCCTGGCGCTGCTGGGCGGGGGTACGGTGCCGGGTTACAACACCCTCACGCCAACCCGAGTGCAGATCCTGTCGCTGTCATATACCCACGTGGTTTCGCCCAAGCTGCTGTGGGAGTTCCGCGGCGGATGGAACCGGTTCAATGAAAGCTTCTTCCCCCAGGACAATACGTTCAATCCGGCCAGCATCGGGCTGAACAACCTGGGACCGAACAACGCGCCGCTGCCCACGCAGGACCTCGGCCTGCCGCTGTTCAGCATCTCAGGGTTTGCGCCCATCGGGGCGAACGAGAGCGTGCCGCGTGGACGCATCGACACTAACTGGCAGTTGTTCACCAACGCTTCCTACACCACCGGAAAGCACAACCTGAAGTTCGGGTACGAGTTCCGGCGGACGTTCGTGAACGGTTTCTTCGACCGCAGCAACCGCGGCCGGCTGAACTTCGCCAACTTTGACGACTTTCTGGCAGGAAACGTGAGCGGCGGACACGAGCTGGCGGGCGATTCGGGGCGCTACACCTACCAGAACAACCACGCGTTCTACGCCCAGGACAACTGGCGGCTGACTCCAAAGTTCACCCTGAATCTCGGCCTGCGTTGGGACTATTTCGGCGTGATCGGGGAGAAAAATGGGCTGTTCAGCCTGTTCGATCCCTCGATGCAAGCGGCGCCCGAGGGAATGTGCACGGATCCGGTCTGCCCGGTGGCGCGGCCGGTGAAGCAATTGTATCCGAAGGATTTCAACAACTTCTCGCCACGCATCAGCATGGCGTGGGACCTGTTCGGGTCAGGCAAGACGGTGGTGCGCGCCGGATACGGAATTTACTATGACGCCTTCTCGCAGGACTTCTTCGTGGGGCAGCTGCCTTGGCCGACGTTCAACACGGGGCCGGCGTACAACTACTTCAGCGCTACCGACCCAAGGTCCATCTACCTGAGCTACAGCCCGAACGCCGCCCTGGGAGTAACGGCCTGCGGGCCGAACACGATCGTGATCCCCAACAGCGGAGGGCAGTGCGCCGGGGCATCGTTCCTGTTCGATCCTGCATTCGGAAACGACACCTTCACAGTGTCGCAGGACGTGCGCACGCCATACATGCAGAACTGGAACCTGAACGTGCAGCAGGCGCTAGGCAAGAAGGTGTCGCTGCAGATCGGATACGTCGGATCCAAAGGCACCAAGTTGTTCCAGTACGTGGACGCCAACCAAGCGAACCCGGCGACGCAGGTGCAGCCGTACCCGAATGCTACCGGCCTCACGTACGTACTACAGTTCGGCTCGTTCGCCTCGTCAGTCTACAACTCGCTCCAGGCGCAGTTGAACTTCCGCAACTTCCACGGGTTCACGTCGAGCCTGAACTACACCTACTCGCATTCGATCGATACCGCGAGCGACGGCCAGGATTACATCCCGAACGCCACACAGCCGGATAACAGCTTCAACCCTAGGGCGGAGCGGGCGAATTCGAATTTCGACCAGCGTCACCACCTGGTGTGGAACTACACCTACGAACTGCCGATCAAGAGCGAGAACATGAAGTGGCTCACCAACGGGTGGGTGATCGATGGCGTGCTTTCGCTGGCCAGCGGCATGCCCTACAACGTGAACTGGCTCGGCAACTTCGGCTTCAACTTTAACGGCACGGGTGAGTTCTACGGGCGTCCCGACCTGGTGGGCAATCCCTACGCGGGCACCGGCGGGCTGAACCTGCTCAACCTGAGCGCGCTCCAAGTGCCCTGCAACTATGATCCGGCCGGCTCCGGCGGAGTGGGCAACGTCCTGTACGGCTGTTCGGACGTAAGCCCAGGCAACCATATGGGGACCCTGCCGCGGAACGCGTTCGTGGGCCCGAGCTTCCGGAACTTCGACTTCTCGCTGGTAAAGAACACGTCACTCGGCGAGCGGCTGAAGATGCAGATCCGGGCTGACTTCTTCAACATCTTCAACCACCCGAACTTCGGCAATCCGATCTGGCCGGGATTCGAGGTGGACATGCTACAGAATCCCCTGGATGCGACCGGCCACGGAACCGGCTTCCTGCGCCCGACGGTGACCCCGGACGTGGGCCTGGGCAATCCGTACCTGGGTGGCGGCGGGCCGAGGAATATCCAGTTGGCGGTGAAGTTCACGTTTTAGAGCGGCTGAGTATTCATGTGGGCGCGGCGAGAGCCGCGCCCGATTTTCTTGTGAGCGAGTGGAGGCTTGCTTCAGAACGAACTGCGAACACCGAGGACGCGGAAATCGGTGAGGGAGGACTTCAGCACGTAGACATACTCGTTGTTGCTCTCCGGGTCGGGCGGCTTGAGGAAGAAGCCGGGGCTGGTGAGGTGATGCAGAGAGTTGTGCACCACGCCCTCGCTGGCCTCACCGTCGTAATACTTGATGCGCACCCAAAGCCCTTCGACCGGAGGATGCGATTCGAAGAACTTGATCTCCTGGTAATCGGTGCGGCCCTCGAAGGACTTCACGAAAAAGAGCGCCTTGAGGGAATCCAGCGGAAGCGAAACGGTCTTGCGCGAACCATTGGCGCGAACCGTGATCTGCTTGGGAAGAGGATAAGGCCCCTGGCGGAGCAGTTGTTCGAGATCGGCTTCCGGGAATGCGTCGGTGTAGCCCTTGAGCAGACTTCCGTCACGGAGATGAGCAACGATCTTCACGGCCGAACTCCCCAGTCAAGCAGCCGCAGCCATTCTAAGCTGAATTGCCCAGAAAACGGGAGTGGGGGCGAGTGGAGGGACGTTCGATGCCGTACTGGCGGGTCTTGTAGAGGAGGGCCTTGTAGCTGATGTTGAGCAGCTTGGCGGCTTCCTTGCGGCTCCAGTTGGTCTGCTCGAGGGCGCGGGTGATGGCTTCGGCCTCGGCCCCGTCCTTCAGGCTACGCACCAGGCCCTTGAGCCCGCCGGCGGGAGTGACGGAGGCAGAGTGCAGGGCCGCATCGCCCCTGGTCTTGGGAGCAAGCTCGCTGAGGATCACGGATTCGTCGCCGAGGATGAGGTAGCGCTTCACGATGTTCTCCAACTCGCGCACGTTTCCGGGCCAGGAATACTTCATGCAGGCGTCGAGGAACTGTTGGGAAAACGCCAGCGGGTCGCGGGCGTAGCGCTCCGCCATGCGATTCATGAAGGTTTTCAGCATGATGGGGATGGCTTCTTTGCGCTCGCGCAGGGGCGGGACGGAGATGGTGAAGGCGTTCAGCCGGTAGTAAAGATCTTCGCGCAGGCGGCGGCTGGCGATGGCGGCTTGCACGTCGATGTTGGTGGCGGCGAGGATGCGCACGTCCACCTCGATGGTGGTCCTCCCGCCCAGGCGGGAGAATTTCTGGTCCTGGAGCACGTGCAGCAGCTTGGCCTGCAAGGAGGGAGGCATCTCGCCGATCTCGTCGAGCAGGATGGTTCCCTTGTTGCAGATCTCGAATTTGCCGGGCTTGGACTTGACGGCGCCGGTGAAGGCGCCGGGCTCGTAGCCGAAAAGCTCGCTCTCCAGCAGGTCGGCGGGCATGGCGGCGCAGTTGACCTTCATGAAGGTGCGGTGAGCGCGAGTCGACGACTTGTGAATGAGGAGGGCGATGATTTCCTTGCCCGTGCCGCTCTCGCCGAGGATGAGGACGGGGACGTCCACGTGAGCCACCTGGTTGACCTGGCCGCGGATGGCGCGCATCTGGGGGGTGGCGGCGACGAAGAATGCGTCATCGCCGATCTCTTCGATCTCGGCCGTATCCGCGCTCTGACCGGCGGTGGAGGCCGGATGCAGGCAGTGCAGGAGCACGGCATCAAGCTCGGCCTTATTGAAGGGCTTGGTGAGGTAATCGGAGGCGCCGAGACGCATGGCCTCGACCACCTTGCGCGTGTCGCTGACGCAGGAAAGCATCACCACCTTGACTCCGGGATTGATTTCCCGAAGCTGCTCGAGCGTGCGCAGGCCGTCGAGGCCGGGCATCAGAAGGTCGAGCAGCACCACGGCGGGAGCGGGGTTGCGGCGAACGCGCTGCAGCGCGTCAGAGCCGCTGGCCGCGGTCTCCACGCGGTGAGAATCCACCTCCAGAAGGGTCCGCATGTACCCCAGCATGCTGGGTTCGTCATCCACGACGAGGATATTGGCCGGTGTCACTGATGTCCGCAAGCCTTACTCCTGTACCGATGGTTTGGTCGGGATGAGGAAACAAAACTTCGATCCCTGCCCGGGTTCACTTTCTAGCCAGATCTTGCCGCCGTGGGCAAGAACCAGGCGGCGGGCAATCGCCAGTCCCAGGCCCATGCCTTCGGCTTTGGAGCCGTTGGGCAGAGGGCCCTTAAAAAAGTCGTCAAAAATCTCGGAATGGAATTCGGGCGCCAGTCCGGCGCCGGTGTCGGAAACGGTGACGCGGACGGCGTTGGTGGCCCATTCCGCGCGCTTGCGGCGGTCGTTGGCCATATGCGAAGGCTTGCCGCTGCGCCGCTCCCAGTGGTACGGATCCGCGTTCAACCAGACGGTGCCACCCTGGGGCGTGTACTTGAGTGCATTGTCGAGAAGATTGGAAATGATGTGCTGGATCTTGAAACTGTCGAAGGCGAAAGGTTTCAGCTTCTCGCTGGGCAGGAAGTAGAGAGCCACGTGGTTGTCATGGAAGCGCTGCAGCCAGAAGCTGCACACCTCCTGGAGAACGGCATTGAAATCGGCGACCTCGAAGCGAAGACGCACGTTGCCCGATTCCAGCGCGCTGTAGGTCAGGAAATCCTGGATGAACTGCTGGAGGCGGACCCCGTTCTCGCGCATGTCGGAGAGGACCTGGCGCTGGCGCTCGCTCAGCTCGCCGAGTTTGCCGCCGAGCAACAGCTCCATGTAGCCAGCCATGATGGACAAAGGTGTCTTCAATTCGTGAGCGGCGGTGGCCAGAGCGACGGTGCGACGTCGGTTCTCCTCCTCCAGGCGCCCGTAGGCTTCGACCAGGCGGCGGTATTCCTCGGGGCTGGGGGGGCGATCCAGGCCGGCGTCGGTCCAGGAGATGTCGCCCGCAGCGCTGGTTTCCAGCGGCTCCAAGGCAACGTCGTTTACGCGACGTATCTCTCGCTTCTCGGGCATGGCAAATCTATCGTGTTGCGACAGCAGGGTTTGGGTTGATCCTACGACCGATCGTGCGCACCCCGGAGTGCACGACGGAGCACGTGGGCTCCCCGTATCATCTACCAAAAACAAGGCCAAAAACAGGGGGAAACACCATTAGCCCACACTAACCACACACTTGCTGGCCTTAAGAGCCATCGAGTCGTAGGCCGTTGAGGGGAGGGGGAGATTGGATGGTAAGGCAGCTGTTCTGGAGTGTCAAGGAACAAATGTAAGAAACTTGCACCGTAAAGGAAAAAGATTGCGGTTTCAACTAGGTACTTAGGGTCATTGTCCGTTAGGACAGGGGTATATGTAAATACATGATAGAAAAGGCACTTTTTGTCCTGTGGGGTACCCATACCAGTTTGGCATCCAGAGTGCGGGAGGAACGGATGAACACTATCGCAGTGAGGAGCGCCCGTGGCCCGCAAACGTGCACGTTCAGACCAAAGGAAGTGGCAGCGGATTCCTCTGGCAATCCCAGTGTTCATCCGCGGCACCGCCGAAGACGGCAAGGAATTCCTGGAATTCGCAACGGCGCTGAACATCAGCGCGGGAGGGGCGCTGGTAGCAACGCGGCGGCAATTGCCGCGTTGTGTAAGGCTTTCGCTGGAGATTCCGGTCGCTCCCGTGCCCCGTGCCATCAGCCTTCCGAAGTCAGTGCGCCGGATGCGTGCCAAACTGGTGCGAGTGACGATGGGCGAGAGCTACCAGCTTTGGGGACTCAAGTTCGCCAACATCCTGAACCCCCCGAAGCGGTCTAAGGTCGGCCTCCGCAAGAGGAAAATTCCTTCCTACGTGTGAAAATGTTTTCACTTTTTCCCTGCTCGCTTGCAGGCCGCAGTGTGCCCCTAATTCCCTAGTTTTCCCAAGTTGTTGAAATTGGATGGCTTGTTCTACAGCGAAACACCGCAGATAGCTTCCTCTAGGCATGCTAGAGTGCAATGTTTGGCGCTTTAAGTGCAAAACATTGATTCAGTGTATCCCCCGCACATTCTATCTCGAAGTGAGACAAGAATATGGTGCAGACCGCAGGTGCTCGACCACCGCAAGCGCAGGATCTTCCCCCCGATGAGGTGATTTTTGGCCGTTCCGACGGGATGGCAATGGTGCGGCATAAGGTGGAGAAAATCAGTGCCGCCAGCATCCCGGTCTTGATTCAGGGAGAGAGCGGGACCGGCAAAGAAGTGATAGCCCGCCTGATCCACCAGCGGTCGCCACTGGCGGATGGGCCGATGGTCAAAGTGAACTGTCCGGCCATCCCGGGCACGTTGCTGGAAAGCGAACTGTTCGGCTACGAGAAGGGAGCGTTCACCGGCGCCTACGGGGCGAAGCCGGGACGCGTCGAGGCTGCCCACGGCGGCGTGTTGTTCCTCGATGAGATCGGGGACCTGGATCTGGGTCTGCAGGCAAAGCTGCTGCAATTCCTGCAGGACGGTCAGTTCTGCCGCTTGGGCGGACAGGACGACACGCAAGTGGAGCTGCGCGTGATTTGCGCCACCAACCGCCCGCTGGAACAGGAGATCGAGAACGGGAACTTCCGGCAAGACCTGTTCTATCGCATCAACGTGGTGAACCTGCAATTGCCGGCGCTGCGCGATCGCGCGGTCGACATCCCCGATCTCGCCGCCTACTTCCTGGACTTCTACAACGCGAAGTACAGCCTGAAGACGAGGCCGCTCTCGGGACAAACGATGCGCTTGATGCAGAACTACGCCTGGCCGGGCAACGTGCGCGAACTGGAGAACCTGGTCAAGCGCTACGTGATCCTGGGGTCGGAAGAATCGGTCACGGGAGAACTGGTCAACCAAACCCAGAACCCGCTGGTGCCCGATATCCCGCCGGATGGGAAGATCTCGCTCAAGCGGGTGACGCGCGACGCGGTGCGGGAGCTGGAGCGACAGGTGATCCTGAAGGCGCTGCAGGCGAACAACTGGAACCGCAAGCGAGCGGCGCGTGCGCTCAGCATCAGCTACCGCGCGCTGTTGTACAAGATCCGCGATGCGGGCCTGCCATCGAACCGCGCGGCAAACGAAGAATAGAGTGACCAGATAAGGTCAAGAGGCCGCGGCAGATCCGCTGCGGCCTTTTTCCTGCGCCGATCCCCCGGAGCTATGCCTTCAGGGGGTACGCCGGAATCGCATCGTGATCGCGGTGGGCCGCGAGAACATCCTTCAAGGGGCGGAAGCGGCCGCCGCGGATGACTTCGCGTAGACGCTCCTCCATGACCTCGAGGTTGCGATAATGCCGGACCTTCGATTTCCAGCTCCCCTCGAGGCGGGGCTGCGTGGGATCGACCTCCCAGGGATGCAGGTACACCAAGACCGGGCGATGTTCGCGCTCTCGGATGCGACGCACGGCCCAGCGGGTGTACCACATCGGCAAGTTACGCAGGTAGCCGCCCCCGCCGACCGGCAAATTGCGTCCGAGGACGGAGACGGTCAGCGGCGGGATCTCGAACAGCGAGCCGCCGACGAACTCCCAGCGATAGAGATGGCGCGGCGCCTCGGGTATGCCGTAAGTGTCGTGCACCACGGGATACACGCTGGAGTCGTAGAGGAAACCTTCCTCCGCCAGGATCGGGATGGCCCATAGAGACTGCTTGATGACAGAAAAAGTGGGCGCGCGATAGCCGAGCACCTCGCGCCCGCCGGCGTCCTGGATGACGCGCAGCGCGCGACGGGTATCCTCGCGGAATTGCTCGGGCGTGAGCGTGTGGATCCGACGGTGACGGTAGCTGTGACAGCCCACTTCGTGACCGGCGGCGAGGATCTCGCGCACGAGAATCGGCTTGTTCTCAGCCACGTGACCTAACACGAAAAAGGTTGCTTTGGCGCCCAGCTCGGCCAGCAGCTCGAGCACGTGGCGGGTATTGTCGACCACACGGCTGGGATAACGGATCCAATCCTCCGGGGAAATGCGATCGGCGAAGGCTTCGACGTGATAGTAATCCTCGACATCCACGCTCAGGCCGTCTGGGGAGAAACACGGCCAACCTGTTGAAGAATCGGGAGTTCGGAGGGATGTGCCGGAGGCGGTCACGGAGCAAGACTATAACATGGCGGGAAACCTGCCAGCTCACTCATGAGTGTATGGACAAAAGTCCTAAGTCTTTCCCTTGGGATATGCAGAAGTTTGCAACTTGTTTATCAACAGAGAGCTGCGCGACAAAAGTAAGTCGTTAAAAATAAGAGACTTAGACTTGGTGAGGTATTGGCCGGAAGAATGCATAAGAGAAGAGTGCTGGATGCTGCGAGGTAACTAGCCGCAGAGTCCCCCCGCTCCGCTAAGCGGCGCGGGAGAGAGCTTGACAAGCGGGGTAGGCCCAACCAGACCCGCACCCGCTTGTCACTCATGTGCAGACATTTGCAGCTTTGGCGTATTCGGCGCATGTGGATGCATTTGACAAGTTCTTTGTTTTCAGTTGTTTGAATAATTTCAAGGTTTGGCAGTAAAGGTGCTAAACCTTAACCGGGTATATGGCTCAGCAGGAGTAAACGGTTCCCCCAGTTTTTCTCCGCTGCTCCGGAAGCTCGTTCACAGGACTCCCGAGGGAGTGTCGGAAGGAGAAGACGATGTCTCTAAAGAGAGTGATTTTAGTAGCGCTTCTAGCAGTGGTCTTCGTGCCGCTGGCGACAGCGGGCGATATTGACTTTCTGTTCGCCGGCGGGAATTGGGCGTGGGCAGGCGGAGTTGGCAGCACCCTCAACGCCGCCAGCACTACCGTCCAGGTGAATGGGAATTTCCTGTTCCTGCCACTGTCTCTCACGAGCGGTGGCGCCATCGGTGGCGACGGCTCGGTGGGGAACCCGTTCACGTGGGGTACGGGCGGCAACATCACGATCGATGGCTGCGGCGGGCCCTGCTTCTCGGGCATCTTCTTGACAGCCCAGCTCGGCTTTAACGGCGGCGGCGGCATGACCTTTGTCGGCAACTTCATTAGTGGCTCAGTGGATCCTCTGTTGCTTGCCTTCCTCGGCTTGCCCGTGAGCCAAACGGGCTTCTCTGGCTTGATTCACATGGACATCAACCCGGCGCCGGTCAGCTTCGCAGCCGGTGGCCAGGGCGTGGTGGGCAGCGGCGATATTCACCTTGAACCGGTACCTGAGCCTGGCACGCTGGCGATGTTCGGCTCCGGCTTGATCGGTATGGCGGGCGTACTGCGCCGCAAGTTCAACCTGTAACCGCAGAGGCTCCGGCCCTGCGCGAATAGCCGACACTCCGAATCCCCCGTTGTGCGAACAGCGGGGGATTTCATTTGCTCCGCGCCAAGTCAGAGGTCAACGCTTGCGCCGGCCCGCGACGCGATCGTTGGCGAGAAATCCCCTTCTCACCGCCAATCCGCTACGGCATCTCCTACAGCCCCGTGGTCTGGAAGCGCAGAGTGGCCAGGGCGAGGCGGTAATCGTAGCCGGCCTGGGTGTCGCTGATCTGCGCCTGGGTCTGCTGGAGCTGGGCCTGGCTAAGCTCGACGATATTGCCCAGGCCGAGGTTATAGCGGGTCTGCGCCAGGTTCAGCGCAAGGTTGGCCTGGTCGAGGAGCTGGCGGGTGACGCTCATGCGGTCGTAGGCGCCGTTGGCGTTGAGCCAACTGTCGCGGACATCGCGGGAGATGCGGTTGCGCAGGTCGCGCAACAGGTCGCGTGCGGCCTGGGCGCGGAGGTCTGCCTCGTGCGCCCGGGCCGAGAACAGGAATCCGTTGAAGATGGGGATCTCCACGTTCACCCCGACGGCGCCGAACCAGGAGCTGGTGATGCGATCGTCGCGCGCGGGAGCGCCGCCCACCGCGCCCAGCGCGCGGATGCTGGGCAGCATCAGGTCGCGCTCGGCGGTGCGGAATTTCTGCGCCGACTGGTAGTTGAAATCGAGGGCCAGGATCTCGGGGCGCAGGCTCATGGCGTGGGCGATGAGCCGATCCACGTCGGCGGGCGGAGGCGCGATCGGCTCGGCGGATTCCTCTAGCGCGAAATCCTGGAGCGTGGGATAGCCGAGGACGGCGGAAAGATTGGCCAGCGCGGCCTTGGCGTTGTTCTGCGCGTCGAGCAGAAGCAGTTTGGCCTGAGCGAGATTGACGCGAGCGAAGCTGGCGTCGAGCTCCGACTTCAGCTTGCTCTTGAACAGGGCTTCGACCTGGTCGGTGAGGTTCTGCCGGGATTCGACCGTCTGCTGCGCGACCTTGAGCACGGCCTGGGCCTGGAGCGCAGCGTAGAACGACTGGTCCACCGCGAGCAGAATCTGTTCCCTGGTGGCGATAGCGTTCTGGTCTTCCGCCTTGGCCCGCAGCGAGGCGCTGGAGACCAGGTTGGCGGTGCGGCCGAAATCGGTGATCAACTGGGAGAAGAAGGCGCCGCCGGCGGCGCGCTCGAAGACGGTCGGGTTATTGAGCCCGCCGGCCGTGATGCGGCTATTGTCGTGCGGCTCGACCGCGGTGATGTATCCGGTGGAGGTGGGCCAGAGCGCGGATCGGACCTGGCGCGTCACCTGCTGCTGGGCCAGAGCGTTGAGGCGCGCCACCGAGAGCTGGGGATTGTTCTTGAGCGCGAGCGCCTCGGCGTCCTTTAAGGATAGACGCTGGGGAGCAGCCGGAGCGGTTTGCGGAGCTGCGGGCGGGGCGCTCTGCGCCCAGGCTCCCAGCGCAAAACAGACAACCAGGATGAGGGGCCGGCTGAGGCGCATCATGCCGGCACCTCTGGGGACAGTTCATCTTTCTGGTGTACCCAGAGATACGCCGCCGGGACGAGATAGACGGTCACCACCACGGAGACCAGCAGCCCGCCGATGATGGCGCGCGCCAGGGGCGCATAGGCCTCGGTGCCGGTGCCAAGTTTCAGCGCCATGGGAAGCAGACCGATGATGGTGGCCAGCGAGGTCATCAGGATGGGACGCAGACGGATGCGGCTGGCGATCTTGACGGTCTCCTGCAAGGTGTGCCCCTCGCGCCAAAGGATGCGCGAGAAGTCCACGATCAGGATGCTGTTGGAGACCACGATGCCGACCATCATGACCACACCCATGAGCGACATGATGTTCATGGTGGTACCGGTGAGCAGCAAGGTCAGCAGCACACCGGCGATGCCGGGCGGGATGGCGAACAGGATGATGAAGGGATCGACGAAGGACTCGAACTGCGCGACCAGGATCAGGTACACCAGCACGATGGAGAGCAGCAGGCCGAGGCCGAAGCTCTTGAACGAGGAGCGCATGCCCTGCACCGATCCGCGCAGGTCCACGCGCACGCCCTCGGGCAGTTTGGTTTCGCGGACGATCTTGTCGATGGGGCCAGTCAACGACCCCAGGTCTTCCCCGCGAGGGGAGACGTAAACGTCGATGACCCGGCGCAACTGGTAGTGGTCCACCTCGGTAGGCGACTGGATGGGCTGGATGCTGGCCACGGCGTCGAGCTGCGTGGGATGTGCGCCGTTGGCCGCGCGCAGCGGGATCTGCTTCAGGTCGCGGAGCGTCCGCACCGTCTCTTCCTGATACTGCACGGTCAGCATGTAATCGTTGCCGCTCTTGGGATCGACCCAGAAGCTGGGAGCGATCATCTGGTTGGAAGTGAGAGCGGTGATGACGTTGTTCACCACCTCTTTCTGGCTGAGGCCGACCAGGCTGGCGCGCTCGCGGTCGATGTCGATGCGCAGCGCCGGATAATCGATGTCCTGAGGCACAAGGATGTCGCTCACGCCTTTGAGCTTCCGGACACGGTGGGCGATCTCGGAGGCGACCTGGTAGGCGGAGTCCAGGTTCATGCCGCTGACCTGGATATCGATGGGCGCAGGCAAGCCGAGGTTCAGCACCGCATCCACCAGGCCGCCGGACTGGAAGTAGGTGCTGAGTTGCGGCATGCCTTTGTTCAGCGCGGTGCGGACCCGATTCATGTATTCGTAGCTGCCCACCTTGTGGCCTTCCTTCAGGCTGACCTGGACGAAGGCCGTATGCTGCGCCGAGTTGGGGGTGTAGATCGCCGCAAATCCCGGGGTGATGCCGACGTTGGAGACGATCATGCCTAACTCATTGGGAGGGACGATGCGGCGAATCTCTTCTTCCACCTGCTTGATGTAGCCCTCGGTCACTTCCAGCCGCGTGCCGGAGGGCGCCTTCAGGTTGATGACGAACTGTCCGGGATCGGTGCGCGGGAAGTAAGCGACACCCAGCAGCGGGTAGAGAGAGAAACACAGGAGGGAGACGCCGACCAGGCCAAGAGTGGTGGCCATGGGCCGTAACAGCGAACGGTCGAGAGTGTGGTCGTAGCGCCGGACCATTTTCTCGAAGTAACGGTTGAAAATGCTGACCACGCGGCCGAAACGAGAATCGGAGACCTGGTGCTCGTGGACCAGATGGCCGGACTTCATCAGCTTGGCGCAGAACAGAGGCACCACAGTCATGGCGACGAAGAAGGAAGCCAGCATGGAGAACACGACGGCGAGGGCCAGGGCGGTGAAGAGGAAGCGGCTGACGCCGTAGAGAAAAATCACGGGGAAGAAGACAACGATGGTGGTCAAAGTCGCCGCCAACACGGGCAGGGCGACCTCCCGGCCGCCTTTTTCCGCAGCCACTTCGGGCGGTTCGCCCATCTCCATGTGGCGGAAGATGTTCTCCAGCACCACCACCGAATTGTCGATGAGGCGGGAAAAGGCCAGCGCCAGCCCGCCCAGCACCATGGTGTTCACCGTGCCGCCGCCGGCGCTGATGGCCAGGAAGGCGGCCAGCGCGGAGAGGGGGATGGAGAGGAAGACCGCCGCGGTGGCGCGCATGCTGCCCAGGAAGAGCAGGATCATGAGGCCGGTGAGGATCAAGCCGAGGGCGCCCTCGTGCAGCAGGTTCTCGATCGCCTTCTTGACGAAATCGGACTGGTCGAAGACCACCTTGGCGACCAGCTCCCTGGGCACATCGGTCAGGTTGGCCACGGCTTTCTTGATGCCATTCACCACGGCGATGGTGTTGGTATCGCCGCCCTGCTTGAGGATGGGCAAATAGACGGACCGTTGGCCATCCACCCGCACCACGTTGGTCTGGATCTGATTCGCGTCCATGGCCTTGCCCACGTCGCGCACCAGCACGGAGGCGCTGCCCACGGTCTTCAAAGGCAGGTGATTGATCTCTTCCGTGGTCGGCAGTTGGCTGTTGGTGTAAAGGTTGTAGTCCACGGAGCCGATGCGCACGTCGCCCGCGGGCAGGATCAGGTTGCTGTCGTTGACCGTGCGCACCACGTCCATGACGCTGAGCTGGTGGGCTTCCAGCTTGAGAGGGTCCACGTAGACCATGATCTGGCGGTACTTGCCGCCAAAGGGCTGAGGCACCGAGGCGCCGGGGACGTTCGCCACCTGGTTGCGGACGTTGTACTGGCCCAGGTCGCGGAGCTGCGTCTCGTTCAGTCCCTGGCCTTTCAGCGTGATCAGGCAAACGGGAAGACTGGAGGCGTCAAACTTCAGCACCACCGGAGGCAGGGTGCCGGGAGGCAGCTTTCTGAGGTCCGCCATCGCCAGGTTGGAGATCTCGCTGAGATCGGCGTCGGAATCGGTGCCCGGCTGGAAGTAGATCTTGATCAAGCTGACGCCGGGCATGGAATGGGACTCGATGTGGTCGATATTGCTGCCCAGGGTGAAGAAACGCTCGAAGCGGCCGGTGATGTCGGTTTCGATCTGCTCGGGCGGCATCCCCGAGTAAAACGTAGCCACGACGACGACGGGGACATTGATGGGCGGGAACAGGTCCACCGGCATGCGGGCCACGATGGTGGTCCCCACGACGGCGATCGCCAGACAGCAAACGATGATGAAGTAGGGATTCTTGATCGCGAACCGGGACATCAGAGCCCACCCTCCACATTGGTTCCATTGGAGCGGATGATCTTGGGAACGACCCGCTCGCCAGTCCGGAACTGGCTGCGGCTGCCGATCACCACGCGCTCGCCCTCCTTCACGCCGGAGGTGATCTCCAGCCGGTGTGCGCCTTCCATCCCGAGCTGTACCTTGCGCTCCTCGATGCGGTTGTCCGTCCCCACCACCAGCACGCTGGCTTCGTTCCCGTTGCGCGTGACTGCCTGGACGGGCACGGTCAGTGCGGCGTCCTTGCGCGACAGCACCAGCGCCACTTCCGCATACATGCCCTGCACCAGGCTGCCGTCTTTGTTCTCGACATCCACTTCCGTCTGCATGGTGCGGGTCTGCTGGTCGAGAGAGTCGGCAAAACGGGCCACGCGCCCTTCGAAGTCGCGGTTCAGCGAGGGGACGCGCACCTGCACCACGCTCCCCAGGTGCACCATGGGGACCGCGGACTCGGGGACCGGCAAGGTGAGGCGGAATTTCCACAACTCGGCCAGGCGCACCACGGGCATGGCCTGCGTATTGGAGGCGGTCCCGGCCTGAATGAGGGAGCCGGTGTCGGCGTAGCGCTTGGTGATCGCGCCCGCGAACGGAGCCGTGATGCGCGAGTAGGCTTCCATGGCGGCTAATTGCTGGCGGGTGGCTTCCGCAACGTTCAACTGGTTGCGGGCTTCCGCCAGAGCCGCCTGCGCGCTGCTCACGTTGGCTTCCGATTCCTTGTCCTTGGCCATGGAATCATCGAGTTCCTGCTCGGCGATGAGGCCGGGACGCTGCTCCGAGGCCTGCTTCAGCCGGGTGTAGGCGGTGTGGTAGGCGGCGTGCGCCGAGTTGGCGCGCTCGACATCGCTGGTGGCGCGCTGGATGGCATCGCGGTCGCGCCGGATGGAAGCTTCGGCGCCCACCACCTGGGCACTCAGCTCGGGTACTTCCAGGATGGCGAGGGTCTGGCCTTCCTTCACTTTGTCGCCGACGTCCACGTAGATCACGCGGATGTAGCCTGCGACCTTGGCGTGGACGTCTACCTGCTGGAAGGGCCGGAATTCGCCGGACAGGGTGATCGAGTTGTCGAGAGGCTTGCGCTCGGCCAGCGCCACCGCGACCGGGCGCCCTGCGGAATCGTCACCGTCGGCCTCTGCCTTCCTGCCGGGGAAGCTCAAGACCGCAATCACTCCAGCGATGACGACCGCGGCGGGAATGATCAGATACTTGCGTTGTAACTTCATTGCGTGAATAAGCCTCCTGGAACGCTCGTTCGCAGCTCCAGCGAAAGAACAAATCCCCGCCGCGCGCCTCTGGCGGGAGCGCCGGCGACTGAAGATGAATTCACTACACCCTGGGGTGTTGCCTGCAAAAATCTATGAGTGCGGTGATGGAATCAGCAGGAAGGGGGAGGCCGGTTATACAAACTGCTATACATCTCGACGGGAACCAGCGGCTCACTCGGCGCCGGGACGTGAGCTGCAACCGCACGCCAGAGCGGCGGCACGAACAGCGCCACCGGAACTGCCCAGGTCACGGAGTCACGGTCCAGATGCTGGTGCTTCGCCTGGTGGGAACCCGAGCGCACGGACGTGTGGCGCTCGCCCTCGTTATCGAAGGTGCGGCCGGCCAGGCTTACAACCAGGGATAAAGCGGCGAACAACAGCACCAGCGTACGCACGCGAGAGAGGGTCGGCGCCGCAAATGGAGATCCGGTTTGGGCTAGATTCACCAACGGCAAGAGTTGCTGCCGCATTATATTCCACTCGCCGCCGAACAGAAAAACCCAGCGAGATCCCAGGAACGGAGATCTTCCCCAAGATGGAAGCTCCGGCATGCACGAGGAGCGCGGGTCTTCATCGGCGGCCTCTCCAGAAGAGCAAAAAGGGCAGCCTGTTCAGGCTGCCCCCAAGAACTCCACACCCCTTCCGCTGCTCTGAACTAGGGCAGGTAGTAACGCAGTGAGGTGAAGATCATGTTGTTGATCGCCTTCGGGGAAATGGTGGGGTTCGCCGGATTGTTGTTATCGCCCCCCCAACCAATCTTGTAGATGTAGGAGTATTGTAGGCCCCACTGGACCCGGCCCTTCTCGCCCTGGTAGATCTTGTGCCAGAAGCCAAGCGTGGCTTCCGAGATCACGCGGATATCGCCCGCGCATGTGCCTCCGCCTCCGGGAGCACCGGTACCGGCGGGTGCAGTCTCCGTGGAGCAGCCGGTGTTGTTGGCGAAGGGCGACCCATAGCCGCCGATGCCGGTGATCGAAATGCTGGTTGCCGTCTGTGCAGGGATCCCCGGAACCGGTCCGGCTCCGCCGACACACGCTGGCTGGCCTGCGCCTCCGCAACCCGGAATCGCTGGCGAGTTGGTGATCTTCACCGATTGGTAGCCAACGTACGACGCACGGGCATCGTATTCGCTGCCCCAGTATGCGTAGAGGTCCCACTTCTTGTTGGGGTGCACGACGAACGAAGTCAAATAGTGAAGGGTCCGAATCGGAGCAAGCGTGCCATCGGGCCGAGCCGTCACATCGGCAAGCTGAGCGGTGCCGAAGCGTCCGATGCCATCGCCGGCCACGACCTTCAAGCCGAGATCCAGCTTCTTTTGGAACAGCGGGGGGGCGAAAACGCTAGCGCCAAGTCCACCGGCAAGTCGCGAATCATTGAAAGCTCCCAGAACACTGGGTGCCGTCGATCCATCCACTGGACACGCCAGCACCGTCGGTACCCCCGGGGGAGGCGTATTCCCCGCGTTCGTGCCTACGACCGCGCAAGGGTACACGCGATTGCGGAAGTCCGAGAGGATCCCGAATACTTCGTAGTGACCCCATCCCGGAGGATCCACAGCCAACTTGGCGACAAAATCGGGCGTTTTGTTGACGGTGTAGCCTGTGGAATCGAATGCGTTGTACAAACCGCCACCCGCGCCAGGGGCGTTCACAAAGAAATCCTGGAAGGTGGTTACGCTGCCAATCGCGGAAGTATTCGTGTAGGCGCTGAATCCGCGGCCCCCCACGGTGGTTTGCGGACCTTCCATCGAGAAGCCGATTGAAACCTTATTATCCTCGAAGCTCTTCACGACGCGGAGAGCATAGGCCCTTTGCCATGTGAACCCCACGATGTACTGTGGGTCGATCTGCAGCGGGAAGCGCTCATTGCGATTCACGATTCCCTTGACGTTCTCGGTCGCCAGACTCCACATCTGTCCGCCCGAAATCGCCCAACCGTTGGCGAGATCCGCTCGCGCAAACAATTGGCGTTGGCGGTACACGTACGAGTTACTCTGACGGTTGTTCGACGTCGTTCCAGCACCAAGGAAGTCCGCTTCGTAGTAGGCCGAGACCTTGGCGTTCGCCAGTTTGCCCTCAATCAATGCACTGAGGCGCGATTGGCGGGCGGTGAAATTCATCTCCGATAGCTTGCTCAGCGCGTTCCCGTTATACGGAATGCCTGTAAATGGCGTATTGATATCCCCGCTGGTCGCCCTCGTTCGGTTCACGGTCGCTGCTTCAATGAAACCGCCCGGGGTGATGGTCACGCCCTTGAACCGAATCGCGGCCGGACTCTCCGTCGCAGCACGGACGTGCTTCTGCTCCTCCTGCATGGTCACGGCGGCGTTGGTGGCATTGGTCTTGAGGTCGGAAACGTCACTCTGCAACCGCGAGGCTGTGGAAGACGCGGTGTCGGCTTTGGCTTGCGCGTCCTGCGCGGCCGCCTGGTTCTGGTCCAGCCGCTGCTGCAGTTGCTGGATCTGCTGGTCGCGCGTCTGGACCTGCTGCTGCAGCGTCTGGATCTGCTGCTGCTGTGCATCGAGAGCGGACTTGATCTCGCGCAGTTGTTCGGCGGTAACGGGTGAGGGCTTCGCCGCCGAGGACTTCCGGGCTTTCTTGGGGGTGTCAGCGCTCGCCGCCTGACCGTCAGGCGACGCCAAAGCGCTCGCCGTCAATGCACACAGCAGCGCAACTGCCAGAACTCGCTTCATTTTGCCTCCAGCGTTAGATGGACAGAATTTTTCAAAGCTTCTGCGTGAGCCACTTCCCGGAAACGACCTGGGTGCGGGAAGAAGAATCGTAACCGCAGTCTATGAACAGGGGTTGAATGTTTTGTGAAAGTTCCGTTACGACGTGGGGAAAGCGCGGGAGCGCGCGCTTTCCGGTAGAATGGACCCACGTTACCGGCGGGCGTGACCGTTTGCATGCTTAAGTGTGACGAATATCACAGCCCGGCGTCTAACCCTGAGGTAAGCTGAGCCAAGATCGGACCCATGAAGCGGGCCTTCCAATCCGTCGCCCTGGCGCTGCTGATGGCGCTGTTGGCCGCCCCGGCCGCAGCCATGGTCATGTGCGCCGGCATGAGCGCGGCGGAGCACTGCCCCAGCATGCCGGCCGAGCGCTGCGCTGACTGCCCGGAGAGCGGCGCGACGGCCTCGATGGAGCAGCAGCCGATGCCCATGGACGGCTCGTGCTGCGCTCTGTCCCCGGCCCGGCCCGTGCCCAGGACCGATCTCCAGGGACCCGCGGTCTCGCACGCCAGCGTCGCCCCCATGAAGACGCTCGCGCTTGCAGCCCCAGCCCTCCCCACTCCCCCGTCCGAAGTCAGGGACGCTGTCTTCCTTACACCGGCCCATTCTCCCCAGGCCGTGCTCTGCACCTTCCTGATCTAGCCCTGTCTCTCTTTCCAGCAATCAGCAGTTAGGAATTGGCAATCAGCTGTTCGCTGCCGGCTATTGGCTCACGGCCGACGGCGAACGAAGAGAGACGTACATGATCCGCAAAGAATCGATACTTGCAGTGGCACTGCTGGCCCTCGGTCTGGCCATGCCTTGCTTCGCCAGCGATAGCGCGCGCACGACCTCACCGCCGATGTCGCAACCGCAACTCGGGAATGACGTGCTGCGGCTGGAAGATGTGGTGCGCGTGGCAGTGGAGAGGAATCCCGCCCTCCAGAGCGCAGCGCACATGGTGGAGGCGCAACGGCGGCGCGTGCCCCAGGCCAAAGCTCTGCCCGACCCGAGCGTCAGCATCGGCTGGATGGGCAACGCGCAGCCCTTCAGCGTGCAGACGGGCGATCCGTCGAGCTACCGCAGCGTGAGCGCGATGCAGATGCTGCCCTTCCCCGGCAAGCTGCGCCTGCGCGGCGAGATGGCGGGCAAGGACGCCGACGCCGCGCAATGGGACGTCGAAGCGCAGCGGCGGCGCGTGGTCGCCGAGGTCAAGACGGCCTTCTACGACTACTTTTTCTACGAGAAGGCCATCCAGAGCATGCAGCGCAACCGCGAGCTGCTGGAGAAGCTGTCGCAGATTGCCGAGGCGCGCTACCGCGTGGGCAAGGCGGTGCAGCAGGACGTGCTCAAGTCGCAGGTGGAGGTCTCCCTGCTGCTGCAAAAACTGACCACACTGGAAGCGCAGCGCGACATCGCACGCGCGCGGCTGAACACGCTGATGCTGCGCAGTCCGGAGTCTCCGCTGCCTCCGCCGGCCGAGGTCGAGGCCTCCGGCCTCTCCTATTCGCTCGACGAGCTCTACAAGCTGGCGCGACAGAACGATACCGAACTGCAGCGCGACGCGCGCCTGATCGAGCGCAACCAACTGGCCGCCAACCTGGCGCAGAAGGACGCGCTGCCCGACCTGAGCGTCGGCTACATGTACCAGCAGCGTCCGGAGATGCCTGACATGCACGGCATGACGTTCTCGGTCAGCATCCCGGTCTTCTACGGGAACAAGCAGAAGCAGGCGATCCAGCAGGCAGTGGAGGAGCGGGCGGCGAGTGAGCGCTCGCGCGACAACCGCCAGAACGAGCTCTTCTTCGAGCTCAAGCAGAATTACCTGGCAGCCAAGGCGTCGGACCAGCTTTTGAAGCTCTACGCGCAGGGCGTGGTGCCGCAGTCGTCGCTGGCGCTGGAGTCGAGCATGTCGGCCTACCAGGTGGGCAACGTGGATTTCCTGACCGTGCTCGGCAACTTCACCACCGTGAACAACTACGAGGTCGAGTACTTCCGCGAGCTGGCGAATCACCAGACCACGCTGGCGCGGATGGAGGCACTGGTGGGTGTCGACCTGACCAGTGCGCAGCCGGCCCCTACGGGCGCACCGCAAGGGCCCGGGAGGAAATAAGGAGTACGCAGATGGCTCAGATAAACAACAAGTTCTTACGCATTTTTGCATTGGCAGGCGCAATCGCTGTTCTCCTTGGATTGCTCTATGCCGGGAAGGTGACCGCCGCCTTTCAGCACAGCCACACGGAGCAGCAAGCCGAAAGCGGGGAACGCAACGTCCTGTACTGGTACGACGCAATGAACCCGCAGCACCACTACGGCAAGCCCGGCAAGGCTCCGGATGGCATGGACCTGGTGCCCATGTACGCCGATCAGGCGACGCAGCCTGCTCAAAGTGCCGCGGCCACAGCGTCCAAGGGCGAACGCAAGATCCTCTACTGGTACGACCCGATGCATCCGCAGTTCAAAGCGGACCATCCCGGCAAGTCTCCCGACTGCGGCATGGAGATGGTGCCGAAGTACGCCGATGACCAGCCGATGAACATGCCGCCGGGTTCGGTGATGGTCTCCTCCGACCGGCAGCAACTCATAGGCGTGCGCACCGCCGTGGTCGAGCGGCAGCGGCTGACGCGGGAGATCCACACCACCGGCCAGGTGACCGCCGACGAGACCAGGCTGGTGCACGTTCACGTGAAGGTCTCGGGATTCATCGAGAAGGTATTCGTGGATTACGTCGGCCAGACGGTGCGCAAGGGCCAGCCGCTGTTCACCGTGTACAGCCCCGATCTGGTCGCGACCCAGCAAGAGTACCTGATCGCCAAGCGCGGGGAGAGGTCCATGGGCTCGTCGCAGTTCCCCAGCGTTTCGCAGGGGGCGCAGTCGTTGCTCGCATCGGCGCGCGAGCGGTTGAAGCTGTGGGATATCTCGGACGAGCAGATCAAGAAGCTCGACGAGACCGGCGAAGTCAGCCGCACCATGACTATCTACTCGCCCGCATCCGGCGTCGTACAGGAGCGCAAGGCGTTCCCGCAGACGTCAGTGAATCCCGACACGGAGCTGTACACGGTCGCGAATCTCTCCAGCCTGTGGGTGAACGCCGACGTGTATGAGTACGAGGCGCCGTACGTGCGCGTGGGACAGCCGGTGGAGATCCGTCTGAGCTATTACCCCGGCAAGGTGTGGCGCGGGCGGATCAACTTCATCAACCCGCAATTGGACGCGCAGAGCCACACCCTCAAGGTGCGCATCGACGTCCCCAACGCCGGAATGGAGTTGAAGCCGCAGATGTTCGCCGACGTGACCCTGAAGGTAGATTACGGCGACAGCATCGTCGTGCCCGAAGAGGCGGTGCTCGACTCCGGGCGCGAGCAGACGGTGTTCGTCGCAGGCGGCGAGGGCCGCTTTGCGCCGCGCAAGGTCACAGCCGGCGCGCACGTGGAGGGTAAGGTGGTGGTCCTGTCCGGGCTGAAGCCGGGCGAAACCATCGTGACCTCGGGCAATTTTCTCATCGACTCCGAGAGCCAGTTGAAATCGGCGATGGGAGAGATGCAGCACTAGAAGTAGCTAGTAGCTGGTAGTTAGTAGCTAGCGGAAGAAGGGATCATGGCAAAGAAAGCATCGATGGTCGCGGTGGTAGTGCTGCTGGTGCTGGGTGGCCTGGTCGCCGCCGGATACTGGCGCATGCACAAGCAAGCGCAGGAGTTCTGCGGTTTCTGCCAAAGGCACATCATGCCCGAGGCGCGGGTGGTGGCGGAGATCGGCGGAAAGCGCCGCGCGGCCTGCTGCGCCCACTGCGCCCTGAGCGAGGCCCGGCAGGAGCACAAGCCGGTGAAGATCCTCGAGGTCACCGACTACAACTCCGGCGCCACGCTGAAGCCGGAGAGCGCCTGGTTCGTGGACGGCAGCCGCGTGGTGGTCTGCGCGCACGACGCCATGCGCACCGACGAGAGCAAGCACGCCGAGCACCTGATGTTCGACCGCTGCGCTCCGGGCACGCTGGCCTTCGCCAGCCGGCAGGCCGCGGAGTCCTTCCGGGAAAAGAATGGCGGAACGCTGCACAACCTCGATGAGCTGGTGCGGGAGGTGGAACAGTGATCGACCGCATCATCGAAAGTTGCGCCACACACAAGTTCCTGGTGTTTCTGTTCATCGCCGTGGGCGTTCTGTTCGGCTGGCATTCGCTGAACAACACGAAGCTGGATGCCATCCCCGATCTGTCGGACACGCAGGTGATCGTGTACGCCAAGTGGGACCGCAGCCCGGACATCATGGAAGACCAGGTCAGTTACCCCATCACCTCGGCGCTGCTCGGCATGCCGAAGGTGAAGGATATCCGGGCGTTCAGCGACTTCGGCTATTCCTACATCTACATCATCTTCGAGGAAGGCACTGATATCTATTGGGCCCGTTCCCGCACCCTGGAATATCTGAGCTCGGTCACCCCGCGGTTGCCCAAGGGCGTCAATGTGGAGCTGGCCAAGGATGCCACCGCGGTCGGCTGGGTGTACGAGTACGCACTGACCGACACCACCGGCAAGTATTCGCTGGAGCAGATGCGCAGCTACCAGGACTGGTACCTGCGCTACGCCTTGCAGGCGGTGCCGGGAGTTGCCGAAGTCGCGCCCATCGGCGGCTTCGTGCGCCAGTACCAGGTGAACGTCGATCCCAACAAGTTGCTGGCCTACCGCGTGCCCATCGACATGGTGGTGAACGCGGTGAAGAAGTCGAATAACGACGTAGGCGGGCGGCTGGTGGAGATGTCGGGCCGCGAGTACATGGTGCGCGGACGCGGCTACGTGCGCTCCCTGCGCGACCTGCAGGAGATCCCGGTGATGGTGAACGCGCAGACCGGCACGCCGGTCCTGCTGCGCGACGTGGCCACGGTCACCTTTGGCCCCGACCTGCGCCGCGGCGTCGCCGAACTCGACGGCAAGGGCGAAGTGGTGGGCGCCGTGGTCATCATGCGCTTCGGCGAGAACGCCCAGAAGGTGATCGAGCGGGTCAAGGCGAAGATCTCCGAGATCGAACCGACGTTGCCCAAAGGTTTGAAGATTGTCCCGACCTACGACCGCTCCGATCTGATCGACCGGTCGGTGGACAACCTGAAGCACACGCTCATCGAAGAGCTGCTCATCGTCAGCCTGGTGATCCTCATATTCCTGTGGCATTTCCCCAGCGCCATCATTCCGATCGTCACCATTCCCATCACCATAATCCTGGCGTTCATACCCATCCAGATGTCGGGGATGACGGCGAACATCATGTCGCTGGGCGGGATCGCCGTGGCCATCGGCGCGATGGTGGATGCCGCCGTGGTTGTCGTCGAGCAGACCCACAAGAAGCTGGAGCATTGGAACGCGGAGGGACGGCCCGGCGATTACCACAAGGTCGTCATTTCGGCGGTGAAGGAAGTGGGCGGGCCCAGCTTTTTCGCTCTGCTGGTGATCGCTGTCGCCTTCCTGCCTGTGTTCACGCTTGAAGCTCAAGAAGGCCGCCTGTTCAAGCCGCTGGCCTTCACCAAGAACTTCGCCATGGCGATCGCGGCCGTGCTGGCGATCACGCTGGATCCGGCCATGCGGCTGCTGTTCACCCGCATGGATGACTTCAAGTTTCGTCCGAAGTGGCTGGCGAAGATCGTCAATGGACTGCTCGTCGGCAAGATCCACAGCGAGGACACTCACCCCATCAGCCGTCCGCTGATGAAGCTCTACCACCCGGTGGTGGAGTTCGTGCTGGAGCACAAGTGGAAGACCATCGCGGTGGCGGTGATCGCCATGGCGGTGACCGTGCCCGTCTTCTTCCGGTTGGGCTCGGAGTTCATGCCCCCGCTCGACGAGGGCACGCTGCTCTACATGCCGACGACGCTTCCGGGGATGTCGGTGACCGAAGCTTCGCGCCTGCTGCAGGTGCAGGACAAGATCATCAGCGGCTTTCCGGAAGTCGAGCGTATTTTCGGCAAAGCGGGTCGCGTCGAGAGCGCTACCGACCCTGCGCCGTATTCGATGATGGAAACCGTTGTCGTGCTCAAGCCCCACATGCAGTGGCCAAAGCGTGAGCGGTTTTATTCCAAATGGGCTCCCGACTGGGCACAAAACATCCTTGCCCGGTTCTGGCCCGACCATAAGACAACGCAAGAGTTGATCTATGGTCCGGGCGGGCTGAACGAAGCGCTGAATATTCCGGGCACGGCCAATGCCTGGACCATGCCGATCAAGGCGCGCATTGACATGCTCACCACGGGCGTGCGCACGCCGCTCGGGATCAAGGTCCTGGGGTCGGACCTGGGTGAGATCGAGAAGATCGGCGAGCAGGTCGAAATGGCGCTGAAGGATATTCCCGGCACGACCAGCGTGTTTGCGGAACGCACGACCGGCGGCTACTTCCTCGACTTCGACCTCAAGCGCGACCAGCTCGCGCGCTACGGACTGAGCGTGGACGACGCCAACGAGGTGCTGATGTCGGCGGTCGGAGGCGACCAGGTGACCACTACCGTCGAGGGCCGCGAGCGCTACCCGGTGAATGTGCGCTACTTGCGCGACTACCGCAGCGACCTGGACGGCCTGCGGCGCGCGCTGGTCAATACACCTTCGGGCGCGCAGATCCCGCTGGCGCAACTCGCCAACATCTCCCTCAAAACCGGCCCCGGCATGATCCGCGACGAGAATGGCCGGCTGAGCGGATACGTCTATGTGGATGTCAGCGGCCGCGACATCGGGAGCTACGTCACGGATGCCAAGAACGCTGTCCGGCAGAAGGTCAGCGTTCCCGCCGGCTATCAGCTGGTTTGGAGCGGCCAATACGAATCGATGGAGCGCGTGAAGGAACGGCTGAAAATCGTGTTGCCGGTCACGCTCTTCATCGTCTTCCTGTTGCTCTACTTCAACACTGGATCAGCGGTCAAGACGGGAATCATCCTGCTGGCGGTTCCCTTCTCCGCCATTGGCGCCGTGTGGTTCCTTTTCCTGCTGGGCTACAACATGAGCATTGCCGTCTGGGTCGGGCTGATCGCCCTGCTGGGCGTGGACGCGGAAACCGCAGTGTTCATGCTCCTTTACCTCGACCTCGCCTACAAGGATGCGCAGCAGAAAGGCCTCATGCGCAACTGGGACGACCTGCGCGAGGCCATCGTCAACGGCGCGGTCAAGCGCCTTCGCCCGAAGGTGATGACTGTAGCCTGCATGCTGTTCGGATTGTTGCCGATCATGTGGTCAGTAGGAGCGGGTGGAGACGTGATGAAGCGCATTGCAGCGCCCATGATCGGCGGCATCCTCACCAGCTTCCTGATGGAGCTGGTCATCTATCCGCCCATCTTTGCCATCTGGAAGTGGAACTTCGAAGTGAAGCCGGCGCTCAAGCACGCGCCCCAGCCGGAGGTGGCGCATGCATAAGTGGAGCAAGCGCCGGTAGGGCGGTTTCAGTTGGCCAGCGCCGCTAGGGCGGCCAGCGCGCCATTCGACTTCAGGTCCTTGGTGGCGTCCACCTCGCCGTTCTTTTTCGCTCGCCCATTCGCCCCGGAGATCATGCTCACGGTGGTGGAAAGCAGGAATCCGCGGTAGGCTGCGCTGAGGTCGCGCCAGGCCCTATGCGCGGTGCAGGCCTCCTGGTCGCCACAGGGCTTGGTCCGGCTCAGGAAGCAGACCGGCTTGGCCTTCGATCCCTCGAACAGCTCGACGATATCCATCAGGTAGATCTCGTCGGCGGTTTTGCGCAGGCGGTAGCCGCCGCCGGAGCCGCGCGCCGTCACCAGGTAGCCGGCATTGCGCAGGGTCAGCAGAATCTTGGAAAGGTAATTGGCCGGGATCTCCGTGGAGCGCGCCAGATCGCGGCCCAGCACCGCGGCATCCTCCGGCATCCTGGCCAGATGAGCCAGGGCGCGCAACGCATACTCAGAAGTCGTAGAAATCATCGCTTGTACACCTCTGCATGAGCAGGGTGTTTATATCGCGGCGCCCACTCGCCCTTCTGTGACGCCGGTCACATAGCGACGTTCATCCCGCGTTGCGATCCGCAACGGAAACGGCCCGCCGGACGGCGGGCCTCGAAGGATCCAACTTTCTTTACTTCGCCTGTCCGGGGCCGAGCGCCTTCTCCAGCTTGGCCACGATGTCGCGGGCGGGAGCGGCGAACTGTTCCTGCGGCTCGATGCACAGGCATTCCTTGAACTCGCGCACGCCGGGGGTGTAACACCCGATTATACGGAATTCCATAGACGGCTCCGGATAGCTTCCCAAAAAGCGTAGCAAAAAACCACAGAGACTCGTGTAAGCGATTGAAAATGAGTATCTTACAAGCGCTATACTTTGGCAGTCCAGGTGCAGCAAGTGGGGTGATGTTTCTCGGCAGTCAAATGAGTTCAGACAATTCAGGAGGCACAATGGAACGTGACATTCGTCCCCAGATGTCTAAGCGCCTGCTGCTTGCGCTGGTCATCACAGTGCTCATCGTACCGTCCATGTTTGCTCAAGTGGAAAGGACGTCATCGATACAGGGCACGGTGAAGGATCCCAGCGGCGCGGTAATTTCCAGCGCCACGGTGGAATTGACAAGTACGGCGCTGTTCACTGGCAAGGCAGCGACCAGCACCGATTCGTCGGGCTACTATCGCTTCGACAACCTTCGCCCCGGCAGCTACAACCTGACGGCGACGAAGAGTGGCTTCACCACCTACAAGCTGGACGGCATCGACCTGGCCGTCGGCCGCGCTCCCACCATCGATGTGACGCTGAAAGTAGGCGCCGCGTCCGAGATCGTCGAAGTTACCGGACAGGCTCCCCAAATCGACGTGGCCCAGAGCAAGGTCCAGACCAACGTCACCTCGGACATCCTGGCCGACGCTCCCACGGGCCGCTCCTTCCAGTCAGTCATCCAGTTCGCCCCGGGCGCCCGCGCAGAACCTCTGCAGGGCGGGGCCGCGGACTCAGGGGCTAACCGGTACCTAGGACTGGCATCTGCAACAGGCGCGAATACCGCCGGCAGTTTGGGCAACCAGATCGACGGCGCCGCCAACGCGGAGAACTCCTACATGGTGGAGGGCCAGGAGACCGCCAACGTTCAAAGCGGCAACTCCAGCTTCAACGTTCCCATGGAGTTCATCCAGGAAGTGGTGATCAAGTCCAGCGGCTTCGAGGCGGAGCACGGTGGCGCCATGTCCGGCATCATCAACGTCATCGAGAAGCGCGGCTCCAACGAGTGGCACGGCAGCGTCTTCACCTCCTACCAGGGCGATGCGCTGAACGCCGCTCCCAACCGGACGCTGCGTGACAACGGGGGCGCCGAGTATACCCAGCCCATAAAAGACCACTACCGCGTGTGGGATCCGGGCTTTGAAGTGGGCGGCTACCTGCTGAAGGACAAGATCTGGGTCTTCGCCAGCTCGGTGCCGGACCTGATCCGCCAGCAGCGCACCGTGTTCATGACGGGGAAGTTTCCCGCCCCTGGCCCGCGCACGTACTCCAGCAACACCGACACTTACTACTCGCTGGCCCGTGTGGACGCCAACCCGTTCTCCAAGCTGCACATCTACGGCAGCTGGCAGTACAACTATTCCAAGAACCAGGGCTACAGCCAAGCGGCGGCGGACTCTGTCTTCATGGTCCAGGCTACCGATCCGGTCACTGGCGCCCTGCTTCCCTGCGTGAACACCCTGGGCAACCAGTGTAACCTTGGGGGCGCCAGCGGCAATCCGGACAACTTCAACGCCGGCATCGGCTATCGCGCGCCCAACCAGCTCCTGGGGGTTGGGGGGGATGTCACCATCACCCCGAACCTGATCTTCAGCTCGCGTTTTGGCCGGGGCTACAACGCCTACAAAACACTTGGGACACCCGTCGGCATCCGCTACATCATCCGCAACACCACCTATTCCTACAGCACCAGCCTGGGGGGGGCGACGGCCAACACGACGGGCTTGGACGGCACCACCCTGGCTGCCGCCTGTCCTGCCTGCGTTACAGCCGCTAACTTTGGGACGGGCTATTTCAACATTGGCGACAACACTGGCACCGCCTTCGACTCGTACTGGCGGACCAGCTGGAGCAACGACTTGTCGTACTTCGTTAAGGGCTGGGGCACCCACAACTTCAAGTTCGGGTACCTCTACAACAAGCTGAGCAACGATGTGCTGACCGGCTACATCACGGCGAACGCGTACGTCAGCTACATGGGCAATACCACGGTCAATGCCAACGGCGGCGCCACCGGCACTGCATGGCACTCGGTGGTGGGCTCGAGCCTGGGCTGCGTGCCGATCGCCGCTTTCAACCTGGCCACCTGGGGCTCGGCCGGAACTGGCACCGCCACCGACGCCATCGCCAACACCTGCCGCGGGAACTTTGGCACCATCAACTTCCGCGAATTGGGTACCAGCGGCAAGGTGGGAAGCAACACCCACGCTTTTTACCTCCAGGATAACTGGAACATCGGGCATGGCGTGACCCTGAACCTGGGAGTCCGCTTCGACAAGGAGACCGTGCCCTCCTACTCCTCGGGCTTCCCCGGCATCGACTTTAGCTGGGGTCAGAAAATCGCCCCCCGCCTGGGCGCGTCCTGGGATGTGATGCGCAACGGCAAGCTGAAGATTTACGGCAGCTTCGGGTCGTTCTACGACATCATGAAGTACGACTCGCCCCGGGGCAGCTTCGGGGGCGACTACTGGCATGACTGCACGTACGCCATGGATAACCCGAACTACCTCCTCTTCATCCCGGTGCGGGGCGCAGACGGGCACTTCTGCGAACCCTCGGGCCAGCTCTCGAGCGCCAGCACCGTTCCCGCCGGCGCGCGCTTCATCCAGAACGATGACTTCCGCATCGTTTCCAACGATCCCAATCGAGCGTGCGACGCCAACCAAGCGACTCCCGGGAGCTGCACTGCATCGCTGCTGGGCCTCGAGCCGACGTTGCAGCGCGAGTACGTGCTGGGAGCGGACTGGGCCATCACGCCGCAGCTGGCGTTCGAGGTCCGCTGGGCGCGCAAGCGCATGGTCCGTGCCATCGAGGACACCGGTGTCATCGGCCCAGGTGGCGAAGTCTACAGCATCAACAACCCTGGCGAAGGATTCAACGCGGTCATGTATGGCCCGGGGAATCCGCCGATCCCGAAGGCCAACCGCAGGTATGACGGCTTGGAGTTCCGGCTCACCAAGGCGGCCTCGGCCCACTGGTACGGCCAGGCGTCGTACACCTATAGCAAGCTGCGGGGCAACTACACCGGCCTGACCGCCACCGACATCGCCGACGGCGGCGGCGGGCGGCAGGGCAGCAACACCAACCGCGCCTTCGACGAGCCCATGGGGTCGTTCGACGGGCACGGTAACCCGATCGACGGGCCACTGCCCACCGACCGGCCGCACGCCCTGAAGATGCTGGCCTACTACCGGGTGAAGTGGTGGAAGATGGAGACCACGTTTGGCGGCTTCCAGCAGGTGTCCTCGGGCAGCCCCCTGACCACCTACCTGGACGTATTTGGCATGAACACGGACGTGGAGGGCCGGGGCAACTGGATCAACATGACCGCCGATCCGGTCACGGGCGCCTTCATCCCGGGCTCGATCATCCATGGGTTCCGCACACCGTCGTTCAGCCAGACCGACCTGAACTTCACGCAGGAGATGCACGTCAGCAAGAACAACGAACGGCTGAGGCTGGGCCTGGAGGCGAACATCTTCAACGTCTTCAACCAGCACAGCCCGACGTACTACAACTCGAACCTGACCAAAACGGGCGGGATTGCCCCGTTGTCGGTGGACCCTGCGGGAGCGACCTGTACCCCGGTTGTTATCGACCCCAGGTGCATCGTCGACTACCCGTACTTGTTGCATGTACAGTACAACTACATCAACGAGCTGAACGGGGGCCCTGGAAACGCCGCGTTTGAACCATCCTCTGGCTTCAACCCGCTGTACGGCATGCCGTATGGCTGGCAGGCCGGGCGGTCTCTCCGCTTCAAGGTCAAGTTCACCTTCTAAGTCGGGAAGGGGAGCTTGAGAACACTTTGGGCCGACTGAAAAGTCGGCCCAATTTCTTTTTACTCGCAAGCGCAGAGACCGGGCGACCCGCATCCGGATGGGAGGTATACTGGAGCGGTTCCCAGGCCGATGTAACCGGAATCGAACGAGCCTGTGTGTTTTAGATTCCGGCCGAAGGCCGAGGAAGGTCCAGACCAGGGTCCCCTCTCCCCTGTGCGTGATCGCGATGTAAGTGATCAAGGCATAGCGAGAGTGAAAGGAGTATCTCCATGCCGAGGACTGGCCTGCTGCTCGCCCTATTCGTTCTGACCGCCTGCGGCACCTGCCTGCCGCAAGGAGGAGTGCGTCTTACTCCCTCGAGGCCTACCCGCTTGCGGGTCATAGTCACGTACGACGACGGGCTGACCCGGGTGCGGGACGTCACCGTGGAACTGCAGGAT
The DNA here is from genome assembly GCA_020073495.1 of Terriglobia bacterium. Classification (NCBI taxonomy): domain Bacteria; kingdom Pseudomonadati; phylum Acidobacteriota; class Terriglobia; species Terriglobia bacterium. The sequence goes on along the minus strand of JAIQFD010000005.1, from coordinate 203,148 downwards.
GGGGTGGGCGGAACCTCGGCCATGGCGTCCCAGACCACCGGCACCGACGGGCAGGCGGAGTTCAACACCATGACCGGGATGCACCGCGTTCGCATCTATGGCGCCGACGTTCAACCTTATGAGGCCGAATTCGAGATCACCCCGGTCGAAAGTTTCCACCGGGAAGATTTCCGAGTGAAGCGCAAGCTCGAGGGCAACGCGGCGCCTCCTCAGGGAGGGCCTGGTTTCGTTCCCACCGTCCGCCTGAAGATCCCCGACAACGCGCGCAAGCAGTTTGAAAAAGGCAGCGGGGCCCTGGCCGACAAGCAGTGGGACTCCGCCCGCAAGTCTTTTCAGTCGGCCATTGACCTCTACCCGGATTACGATCTTGCCTACAACGGGCTGGGGATTGCCAATACCCAGATGCTCGAGCTCACCGCCGCGCGGAAGGCGTTCCAGAAGGCGATCGCGCTCAACGACAAATTTGCGGGAGCGCAGCGCAACCTGGCCCGCATCATGCTTTCCGAGCGCAATTACCAGGAGACGACCGTGCTGTTGAACCAGTCTCTGGCGGTCGAGCCCACCGATGCCTGGGCACTGACCAATGCCGCCTACGCCGAGCTCCAGCTCCATCGCTTCAAGGAAGCGGCGGACCACGCCACCCGGGTCCATGCGCTTCCCCACCAGGGCCTGGCCAATGCCCACGTCATTGCCGCTTATGCGCTCGATGCCTTGGGGCAGCATCAGGAGGCGGTCGCGCAGTGGAAGCAGTACCTGGAGGAAGATCCGAAAGGGCTGAATGTGAAGCGCGCCCAGGAGGAGGTGCGCCGCTTGACAAAATCGCCGCAATCTTGATCTGGGCCGCGGTTCGAGCGGGTTCGCGCCTTGCTTCACCGCGTCTCAGGAAATAAAATCGTACAGCGTTTTCCCCAAGGAGTAGCGGTTCATGTTGGTGCGTCGTGTGGTTGGCATCACGTTGTTTAGCTTTCTGGCGGTCGGCCTGCTCGCCCAGGAAGGCGGCTCCAAGAAGGCCGACGATTCCAAGGCTGCCGCCGCCGGCCAGCCCTCCGCTTCGCAGGGCACCGACCCGCTCAACCGTCCTCTGACCGCCGAGCAGAAGAAGCAGGCGAAGAAGCTCCTGAAGGAGCTCGAAGGCCCTTACAAGAAATGGCTGGCCCAGGACGTCGTCTACATCATCACCGACGAAGAGAAGAACGCCTTCGTGCGCCTCAGCAACAACGAGGAGCGGGACCAGTTCATCGAGCAGTTCTGGATGCGCCGTGACCCGACTCCTGACACCGTCGAGAACGAATACAAGGAAGAGCACTACCGGCGCATCGCCTACGCCAACGAGCGCTTCACCGCTGGCGTCCAGGGCTGGAGAACGGACCGCGGCAAGATTTACATCATGTACGGCCCTCCCGCCAACATCGAGTCGCATGGCGGCGGCGAAGAGGGTTACCAGCGTCCTGAGGATTATAGAGGCCTCACGGGGTACAACGACAAAGGGACGGCGTACACGTCCACCACCTACCCTTACGAGATATGGAACTATCACCACATCGACGGGGTGGGTGACAACATCCAGATCGAGTTCGTTGATCGCTGCAGCTGCGGCGGTTACAAGATCTCTCTCAATCCCATGGACAAGGACATGAATGCCGACATGGAGATTGACCCCGCCAAGCTGCCGCAAAACCCGGTGGACGAAAACAGGAAGAGCCAGTTCGACCGGCTGCAGCAGTTCGCCCAGTTGAGCCGGCCTCCGGCCATCAAGTTCAAGGACCTGGAATCGGTCGTCACCCACAAGCTGAACTACAACCTGGTGCCCTTTGACGTGGTCACCGATTTCGCCAAGGTCACCTCGGATACGGCGCTGGTCCCCATCACCGTGCAGGTCAAGAACAAGTCCTTGACCTTCACCGAGAAGCAGGGAGTAGCGACGGCGGTGGTCAACATCTTCGGCCGCATCACCACCCTGACCGGGCGGGTCGCCCAGACCTTCGAGGACACGGTTCGAGTCCAGACGACGACCGAGCTGCTGCCCCGGGAACTGGAAAGGCCCTCGGTCTACTGGAAGGCAGTGCCCCTGCGTTCGGGGCGTTACCGGCTGGACCTCGTGGTCAAGGACGTAAATGGCGACCGCATGGGCAACTGGAGCCGCAGTATCGTGGTGCCGGAGTTCGGCGATGACCGGCTGATGGCTTCCTCGCTGATCCTGGCTGACATCTTAGAGGAGGTGCCGAGCCGCAGCGTGGGCGCAGGCAACTTCGTGCTAGGCGATACCAAGGTGCGGCCGCGGGTCCCCGAGCCCGGCAAGCCCGCCACCTTCAATCGCAATCAGGCCGTCAACTTCTGGATGCAGGTGTACAACCTCGGCATCGACGAGAAGACCCACAAGCCGTCTGCTACCGTCGAAGTCGAGATCACCAACCTGGCCGATCAGAAGGCGGTGATGCGCTCGGTCGAATCCACCCAGGAGATGGGCAACGTCGGCGGCCAGTTGACCCTGGCCAAGAAGGTGCCGCCTGGGGAGCTCGCACCCGGCCAGTACCGGGTTACGATTAAGGTGGACGACAAGGTCTCCAAGCAGAGTGTCGCGCCGACGGCTACGTTCATGGTTGAGTAGCCGCGGTCCATCTCTTCGGCAGCACGGTGCTGTCGGGGGAGCTTCCTGTGCCAGCCGGCTTTGGTGCATACTGGCTGGCGGTGATCCCATTCAAACCGGCCGCGCCGCCATTCGTTCTAAACGTCGTTTGTGTCGCCGTTCTGTGCGCATCCAGGCCGGGCTGGCCCGTCACCTGCTGAAAGAAGATACCCATGGCCACGAAAATAGTCGCCAAGCCAGGCGCCAGTCCGGTCACCCACAAAGTCCATGATGTCCTGCGCACCGAGGAGCAGCCCCTCGACGCCATCTTCGCGCCGCGCAGCGTCGCCGTCATCGGGGCCACGGAGAAGGCGGGCACCGTCGGCCGCGCCGTCCTGTGGAACCTGATCACCAGCCCCTTCGGCGGTTCGGTGTTCCCCGTCAACCCCAACCGCCCGCACGTGCTCGGCATCAAGTCGTACCCCGGCATCAAAGACGTCCCGGAAGCGGTGGACCTGGCCGTGGTGATCACGCCCGCGGATACCGTCCCCGGCGTGATCCGCGACTGCGCCGAGCGCGGGGTGCGCGCCGCCATCGTGATCTCGGCCGGCTTCAAGGAGACCGGCCCGGCGGGCGCCGAGCTGGAGCGCCAGGTGCTCTACGAGGCGCGCCGCGGCCGCATGCGCATCGTCGGCCCCAACTGTTACGGGGTGATGGTGCCGCCGCGCGGGCTGAACGCGACCTTCTCTCACGCCGTCGCGCACAGCGGACGCATCGCCTTCGTCAGCCAGAGCGGCGCCCTCTGCGCCGCGGTGCTCGACTGGAGCCTGCGCGAGCAGGTCGGCTTCAGCGCATTCGCTTCCATCGGCTCCATGCTCGACGTCGGCTGGGGCGACCTTATCTACTACCTCGGCGACGACCCCCGCACCTCCGCCATCATGCTGTACATGGAATCGGTGGGCGACGCGCGCTCCTTCCTTTCCGCCGCCCGCGAAGTCGCGCTCACCAAGCCGATCCTGATCATCAAAGCCGGAAGGACCCAGGCCGCGGCCCAGGCGGCCGCGTCGCATACCGGCTCGCTGACCGGCAGCGACGAAGTCCTGCACGCCGCCTTCCGCCGCTGCGGCGTGCTGCGCGTGGACACCATCTCCGACCTCTTCCACATGGCGGAAGTGCTGGCCAAGCAGCCGCGCGCCAAGGGGAACCGGCTGGCCATCGTCAGCAACGCCGGCGGGCCGGGCGTGCTGGCCTCGGACGCGCTGATGTCCGGCGGCGGCGAACTCGCCGTGCTGGCCCCCGAGACCATCGACGAGCTCAGCAAATTCCTTTCCCCCCACTGGAGCCACGGCAATCCCGTGGACACCCTCGGCAGCGCCACCGCCGAGGTGTACACCCAGGCCCTGCGCACCGTCGCCAAAGATCCCAACGCCGACGCCCTGCTCGCCGTCTTGGTCGCGCACGGCATGGCCGACACCACCAAGGCCGCGGAACTGGTCAAAGGGTTCGTCGGCGAGCTGGGCAAGCCCATCCTCGCCAGTTGGATGGGCGGCGCCGACGTCGAAGCCGGCGAGCACATCCTCAACAGCGCCAACATCCCCGCCTTCCCCTATCCCGAGGTCGCCGCCCACATGTTTAATTACATGTGGAGGTACAGCTACAACATCCGCGGCCTGTACGAGACCCCGACCGCGACCGACATCGAGAGCCACGACGCGGAGCGTGCCGCGGCCATCGTCCGCAAGGCTCGCGCAGGCGGCCGCACTCTGCTCACCGAGTACGAATCGAAGCAGGTGCTCGAGGCCTACGGCATCCCCACCGTGCGCACCATGGTCGCCGCCAGCGCCGACGAGGCGGTGAGCTTCGCCCGCATCATCGGCTTCCCAGTCGTGCTCAAGCTGCACTCCGAGACGGTCACGCACAAGACCGACGTAGGCGGAGTGAAGCTGAACCTCGCGAGCGACACCGAAGTGCGCGCCGCTTTCGAAGCCATCCGCAAGTCAGTCGCGGAAAAAGCCGGCGCGGAGCACTTCCTCGGCGTGACCGTGCAGCCGATGGAGAAGATGGAAGGCTACGAGATCATCGTGGGCAGCTCGCTCGACCCGCAGTTCGGCCCGGTGCTGCTGTTCGGCGCCGGCGGGCAACTGGTCGAGGTCTTCGAGGACCGCGCCCTGGCCCTGCCGCCGCTCAACACCACCCTGGCACGCCGCATGATGGAGCAGACCCGCATCCACAAGGCGCTGAAAGGAGTACGCGGACGCGCCGCGGCCGACGTGAACGCGCTCGAACAACTGCTGGTGCGCTTCAGCTACCTGGTGGTGGAACAGCGCTGGATCCGGGAGATCGACATCAATCCCCTGCTGGTCTCGCCGGAGCGGATGCTGGCGCTGGACGCGCGCATGGTGCTGCACGGCCCCGAGGTCCGCGAAGAGGAACTGCCGGCGCTTTCCATCCGCCCCTATCCGTCGCAGTACGCCGGTCCCTGGACCATGCGCGACGGCATGCCGGTCACCATCCGGCCCATCCGCCCCGAAGACGAACTGCTCATGATCGAGTTCCACAAGGGCCTGAGCGAGCGCAGCGTGTACCTGCGCTACTTCAACGCGCTGAAGCTCTCACAGCGCATCGCCCACGATCGGCTGATGCGCATCTGCTTCATCGACTACGACCGCGAGATGGCGCTGGTGGCAGAGCACAAGAAGGAGGACGGCACGCGCGAGATCGTCGGTGTGGCCCGCCTGAGCAAGCTGCACGGGCTCAACGAGGCCGAGGTCGCGGTGCTGATCAGCGACCTCTACCACCACCGCGGGCTGGGTACCGAGCTGTTGCGGCGCGTGCTCCAGTTCGGCCGCGACGAGAAGCTCGACAGCGCCTCCGCCAGCTTCCTCGAGGAAAATCTCGAGATGGCGCGTATCGCCGACAAGCTTGGCTTCAAGGTCTCCCGCTCGCACGAGGACCACATGCTGGAAGCGGTGATCGTGCTGAGCTAGCTGTCAGTAGTCGTCAGTCGTCGCTCGTCAATCGACAGCAAGATCATTTCTTCTTCTTCGCCGTGGGCGGCAGCAGCCCGTTCAACCGCAGGTAGGACGCGAGCATCGAGTAGTGGTTACCTTGGTCGGCATTCATCTCGAACAAGATCTCGGCGCGGGTCATCGGGCCCCATGGGACCTTCAATTGCTGGCCCAGGTTCTTGTCGTCGAGCTTGGCCAGCACGCCCTCGCAATACGAGACCGAGGCCGCCAGCGCCGCGACCAGCTTGTCCTTGGGGTCGGTGTCCTTGAAGTCCTCCGGCGGGGCCTTTTCCCCCGCGGCGATCGAGCACAGCAGCCCGTTGGCCCAGGCGGTGTGGCGGACGATCTGGCCGAAGCTCATCTGCCCTTCGGTGGCCTTGAAGCCGTATTTGTCGGCGGGCATCTCCTGGGCCGCCTCCACCATGTGTCGCGCCCGCGGCAGGATCTGCTTGCGCGCCGCCGACACCACCGGGTTCGCTTCCTGGGCCCACCCCCCGGCAACCAACATCACCAACAGCAACAGCACAATCGCGATTCGGCTCATGCTCCACCCCCACGCATCAATGTACGCCAGCTCAAGTTATTCCACCAAACGACTGAGACGACAAGAGCATTCGGGTCACTTCTTCAGCGTGCCGGTCCAATTAAGGATGACTTCCTGAGGATGCGACTGGCCCATGTTCACGGGCTTAAGAGCGGGAAAGCGTTCGCCGGGCGCCGGCGGTCCGAGCGCGGCGAATTCATTCAGGTGGATGGGCAGCGCGGCCGGCGTTCCGAATTCGAATGTTTCGACGTTCTGAATCGCCACTGACATGAGCTTGTCCCCATTGACGTAGTAAAGCTGCTTTCCATCCCCACTCCACGACGGACTCATGCCGCCGCCATTGGAGACCTGCCATCTCCCTCCGGGACCGGGGAAGGCGGTCACATAGACTTCCAGCCTTCCCGACTCATCGCAGGCATAGGCGAGCCATTTGCCATTCGGCGAAAGGACCGCTCCCACGTCATTGGCCGGCGATTGGATGAAGGGGGTCAGCTTCCGGTCCCCGTTCAGGTCGATGTAGTAAACATCCTGCCGGGTGGCATTGTTCTGCACCATGAAGAAGATATAGCGTCCGTTCGGGGACCAACTGTTCACCGTGCCCCACGTCGAGGGCGTCTCCAGGTTCTCCTTGTCACCCGAGCCGCTCGTCGGCTGGATCCACATTCCTCCCGAGACCGACCCTGCAATGGTGCCGACCGCGATCCTCTTGGTATCCGGCGAGAATGCGTACGTGATGCTTCCGGCATCCGCAAACGTACTGCGCGACGTCGTATTCCGCTTGCTGTCGACGATCCACACGTCCCCGCGCCCAGTGTCCGGGTCCTGGCGGACCATGCCCACCAGCGAACCGTCGCGGGAGGTCTGGATCGTCGCGTACAGGCCGGGCTCCCCGAGTCGTCCCAGTTCCTTGCCGTCCCGGTCCACCCAGACGGGCTGGGTCTTCTGCAACGATCCATGACGATAGACCAGCGTGCCATGCGCGGCGGCAAAAGCGGCAACGTCGCGCGCGTTCCAGTAGTCGAGCTTTTCGGCCACCGGCACCGGGTCGCCGCCGAACTTCAGCGATTTCGGGTCGAAGCGCTGCGCCACCAGCACCGTGTCCCGCAGGTACAGCAGGTACCCGTCTGAATACTGCACGTTGGACGCCCGCTCCAGGATCTGGCGCGGCTTCTCGCCCGAGAGCGAGGCGCCGTACAACGCCCCTGCTGGGCCGGTCGCCGCGATCGCCTCGCGGGAGACAAAGAGGAAGTGATCGCCGTCGGGAAGAAAATACGGATTGCGGTGGGTCCAGGCCGTCTTGGTCTCGGTGATCTTCTCCGGCGTGCCGCCCCCTTCCGCCACTTTGTACAGGGACTCACGGATGTTGGGAGTGAAGATGATCACGCCTCGCGAACTCCACGCTGCCCCGCGCCCTTCGGGCGCATCGCAGAGCACCTGCACGGGTCCACCGGCAAGCGCAACCTTCTTCAACTTTCCCGCCGAAAAAAACCCGATGTACTTCCCATCGGGCGACCAGAAGGGAAAAGTCGGCCGCTCGACTCCTCCCACTTCCTGCACCGCGCCGCTGGCAACGTCGCGCACCCACAGGTTCGTGTCGGCGCCGCCACCAGTCGCAAAGGCAACGCCACCAGTCAGGAAAGCCAGCTTCGAGCCATCCGGGGAGAGCGCCGGAGCACCGACCGCGACGGAAGCGAATTCCGTGCCGCCCGGCGCCATCCAGGACGCCGTGATCGGCCGTCGCGCCTCCTCCAGTTGGGTGCGGCTTGACAGGAAAATAGCGAGAGCTGCTGCCGCCAGGGCCCAGCCCACGACAGCGGCGATCAGCAACGTGCGCTTCTGCACCGCGCGGCGCGCGCGCACCTGGGCCGGTGCAGCCAACTGGCTCGACGACGCCTCCGCGATCCATCTCAATTGCAGCTTCAGGTCGTGCGCCGTCTGGAAGCGCTCGTCCGGATCCTTTGCCAGGCAGGTCTTCACCACCTGCTCCAGCGCCGGCGGTGTCATGGGCTGGATCGAGCTGACCGGCGCCGGTTCTTTCTCCAGGATGGCAGACGCCACGCTCAGTTGCGACTTGCCTTCGAACGCGCGCTGTCCCGTGATCATCTCGTACAGGACCGCGCCGAAAGCGAAGATGTCGCTGCGCGCGTCCGCTTCCCCGCCCTGCAACACCTCGGGCGCGATGTATTGAAACGTGCCCACCACCATCCCCCGGCTGGTGATGGGAGAAGTCGGCGAGGCGAGCGCGGCAATGGTCGGACTCGTGGGCGTGGTGGGAGTGACCGGAGATCCCGCCGTGCCGGAGCCGGCCGCCGTCAGCACCGCAGCCGGTTTCGCCAGGCCAAAGTCCATCAGCTTCGCGCCCGCCTTGCTCAGCATCACGTTTCCCGGCTTCAGGTCGCGGTGCACGATCCCCTGCCGGTGCGCCTTCTCCAGCGCGTCCGCCACCTCCAGGCCGATCTTCAGCGCCTGGTTGATCGGCACCGGGCCCTTTTGCAATCGGTCCGCGAGCGTTTCGCCCTCCAGGTACTCCATGACCAGGAAGTCGATGCCATTCTGGTGTCCGACATCGAAAAGCGTGCAGATATTCGGGTGCTGCAGCGACGAGATGGCCCGCGCCTCGCGATCGAAGCGTTGCCGCAGTTCCGGGTTGGTAGAAAGATGTGTGGCCAGGACCTTGATGGCGACGGTGCGGTCAAGCCGCGAGTCGAGCGCGCGGTAAACCTCGCCCATGCCCCCGGCGCCGATCGCGTCGCCGACTTCGTACGGCCCTAGTTTCGTTCCGGAAGATATACCCATCGCCCCCACTCTTGGCCCCGCATTATATCCCGCCCCACAGACAAAGTAGGCATGTGCGCTTGTCCTTCTACTTCTGCAATCTTCGTTCTGCGTTCTGCGGTGTTTCTTGCTCCACGACAAAAGGCAAGTCAAATCGAAGAAGTCAGATTGCAGAAGTCGAGGAGTGCCGGGAACGGCAGCAGGTCTGGGCCGGTGGCATCCGTCTGAGGCAGTTTGATCACGGGTTCAGGCGTGCGCAGCAGGTACCAGGCTTGGCGATATTTCTCCAACCGTCCGCGGCTCTTCCGAACATGCGGGAAAACCGCTGCTGCATCTCGCCCCAACACCTCGCGGATCGGCACGATGTACCACACCTCTTCCGGCACCACCAGCACCACGATGAAGTCCACTTCGCCCCGCCGGTATGGCCGTCCCGACCCGCTGGTTTTGAATTGATAGACGTTCTGCCGCTTCGTCCACGACGACTTCACCTGCACCCGCGAAACCTTGCCCCCGGCGGCAAACACCAGGAAATCGAAGCGGTGGTTCTCGCCGAAGGGACGGCACACGGTGAATCCCAGGCCGATGGCCCGGCTCATGAAGGCGATCTCGGCCCATTCGCCCTTGGACTTGCGATGGCGCAGACGAGGGTGCCAGCGCCCCTGCGCAGTCTTGTTTTGAGACATTTGGCACACTTCCAGTGTCATCCCCGGACGGCTTCAGCCGTGAGAGCCTGCCCTGAGCGAAGCCGAAGGGGACCTGCTGTTTTCTTGTTGGGAGAAGAGGCAGTTAAGGCTTTCTCTCTACCTCTCTAATTCCAGAATAGCAGATTGGAGGGGGTGAATCCGACGATTTCCACAACACGATGTTCGCTACTGCTGCAACGACTTGCGGAGAAAACCTACAGTCAGGGGGCTTGACAATTCTTAAAGCTATAATTTCGCCTCGCATTCGCTGTACACAATCTGGAGCGGCTCCTGATTTTGACGGACGAGTAGCAGCGCCAGAGGTGCGGCGTAATCGCCGGTGTCGGCCAGCGAGTGCACCTGCTGGCGGGCACGCCTCACCGCCCATCGAGCGCCAACAGCGCCGCAGGCGCGGCGGAGTGGTGCGGGTAGACCGGCGAGTGCACTAGCTGCGAAGCTTGATTAAGCCCCCATCGAGCGCCAACAGCGCCGCAGGCGCGGCGGAGTGGTGCGGGTAGACCGGCGAGTGCACTAGCTGCGGAGCTTGATTAAGCCCCCATCGAGCGCCAACAGCGCCGCAGGCGCGGCGTAGTGGAAGCCCAGGACGGAAGTCCTGGGTTAGCATGTGCCCTTGTCCGCAAGTCCCGGAGGGACGACGCAGGTCTCATCCCAAGACGTACTTCGGATCGTAGGTGACGCCGTGTTTCTCTAACAGCGTCAATAACTCCGATTCGAACGTGTGCTTGGCGTGGTGCTCGCGCTGATGATCGATGTACTGCACAATCGTGTCCACTTGCGACCCGCCGACACTGAAGGCCGCGTAGCCTTCCTGCCACGTGAAATCATGACCTTCATCACGCATCCATTTTGAGGAGATTGCCTTCAGCTCCTGGATACATTTCGCGAGACTCACCGCCGCGGGAACCGCAACCAGCAGATGAACGTGGTCGTCGGTCCCGCCGACGGCCTTCACTTCGATCTGGCGGCTGTGCGCGATCGATGCAATGAACGCCCAGAGTTTGGGTTGGACGCCTTCCGGGATCTGCTTGCGCCGCTCTTTGGTGCTGAAGACGATATGGACGCGGTTCACGGCGAAGGAATGTCCCATGAGTCCCTCCCGAAAACGGCGGACTATAACATGCCGCCGGACATTTGGCTGTGATCCGGCCTGCGCCGTCCCGCCGGGACTTGGATCTCGACGGACTCCTACCCAGGACTACCGTCCTGGGCTCCTACTGCTTTGCGCCTCCGGCGCGGATCTCGGACTCACGGGCATTCGATTCCCTGGCTGCACTCCCCTCGTATAGAAGGGAAAAACCTACGAACATGATCGGCTGGACCAGCAATGAACAGATCATGCCGGCAGCAAACAGCATCCACCACCCCCACTCAGGTACCCCGACATGGGGCGCGATCCACGAATACAAGTACCAAGGCGAGATAGCAGCGATGTAGCCGCAAGCCACAGATTCCAGCATCAATGTGGGAAGCGCGACCACGTAGTCGTCCGTCAGTTCGCTACTACGCCGGAGGGCAGCGCGGACTGGTAAACGGTCGAGGGTGGAAGCCGGAACCGCCAGAGCGTACCAGGTCACCGGAGCCAACCAAAGCAGCATGATCACTGCGTAGGCCCCCCGAGCGGCTACTCCGAGTGGACTGGTGAGAATCTTCATTCTCAGCAGAAGACCGACTACAGCAAACGACGAAGCGAACGCGAGCCCTAATGCAACGCAAGTCATACCCAGCAGGACGACCGAGGTCAGGACCAGAGGCCCGAATCTTTCGCGGACAGGATTGAGACACTCCTCAGCGTCAGGCTCCTGCCCGAACCGAATGGCCCTCACAGCCCCGCAAATCCCTGCAAATGCAAAGCAGTACAGCAGCCACGACCCAAAGAAACCGGCCGCCCGGATCCCGAGGCTCGAAACCATTACGTGCCAGTCTGGGAGGGCATAGCGCGCGCGCACTCCCCCCTGCCAAATAGCCGACGCCCGCTCTCCCGTCCACCAAATCGCCAAGTACCCGAAAACAAATGCGGGAACGATGATGCGCACGAACAGAGCCGCTCGCGATCGGTACAGCTTGCCGGTTTCGGCGAGTAACGGAAACGTTACGTGCCGTCGCTCCGTCTGCGACTCAATAGTCCGCATAGCATCGACTGGGCCATCCATACGTGCGCATCATACCTCTCCGCCGGAATCGACAAGCAACGAACCGGGCCGCGGTTGGTTCTCCGCGGCCCGTTGGGAGGAAGAGACGCGCCGGAATCACGTCTCCCTTGCCAAAAGCAGTTGTTAGTGGCTAGTGGCTAGTACCTAGTCGCTAGCTGTGGCGCCCTCGCCGCGAGGCGAGAACGCCCCATACCTACCGCAACCCCGCCAGCTCCTGCAGGCGATGCCAGTTGTACAACCGGTCTTCCTGCGCGTACTTGAGGAACTCGTCGGGATTGCCGTCCTTGTCGAAGTGCCGCGCGAAGCGGCCCTCGGTCTTGGCGAAGGCGGTGAAGTCCACCGGTTTGTTGGTCCGGGGATCCACGTACCAGTCTTCCTTCATCGCCGGATTGCCGGCCAGGCTGAGGCGTTGCGACAGCTTCTCGCCGTTGCGCGGGTCGTACACGAACAGCGGGAAGGTGCGGCTCTCCACCGCCAGCTTGGACTGGATGGTCGAATGATCGTCGGGCACGCCGTGCTCCGGCTGGCAGGTGGTATAGGCCACCACCAGCGCGGGTCCGGGGAACTCGTTCGCCGCCATGATCGCCTTGTAGTAGTGGTTCAGGTGCGCCGCCGTGGTCTGGGCCACGAAGACGTCCCCGTGCATGAGGCCGATCTGCGCCAGCTCCTTGCGGTGCTCGCGCTTGCCCGGCTGGGCCGAGCCGAACTGCGCCATCTTCGCGTCCTGGCCGGTGAAGGTCGAGGTCGAAGTCTGGCCGCCGGTGTTGGAGTACACCTGCGTGTCCAGCACCAGGACCTTGATGTCCATCCCGGACGCCAGCATGCGCGACAGCGACTGGAAGCCGATGTCGTACATGGCGCCGTCGCCGCCCAGGCACCAGATGCGCCGGCCGGTGAAGCCTTCCTGGTCCCAGCGCAGGCGGATGCCCATGGCGTCGGCGCACGCGTTCTCGAACAGCGAGTTCGTCCACGGCACCGAGAAGGGGTTGAACGGATAGGTGGAGCCGTACACCGAGTTGCAGCCGGTGGCGGCCACGATGCCGATGTTGTCGGCGCCGTACTTGAAGCCGGTGGCGGCCAGCATCAGGCGCAGTGCGGTGGCTTCGCCGCAGCCCATGCAGGAGCCCGCTCCGCCCGCGAACAGGATGGAGCGGTGGGCCAGCATCATGTCGCCCAGCGCCTTCTCGTTGAGGAAGCGCGCCGGCGTCTCCGGCAGGTGATGGTAGAGGTCCATGGCCAGGTCGTACTTGGCCATGCCGTTCTTGGGGACCATCTTCAGGGCGTCGTGGTTGCCGCAGGCCACCACGCACTCGCCGCAGCCCTTGCACTTGTCGGGATCGACGAAGATGCTGAACATCCCGCCTTCTTCGCCTCTTTTCTGCGGCAAGTCGAAGTACTTGGTGGTTTTGACGAAGTCGGCGCGCAGCGATTCGCGCACGTCTCCGCGGACCTTGGCCAGCTCGGCGTCGAGCACCTTGGGTTCGGCGACCTTGCCCAGGATGGCGGTGTCGGGACAGACGTTGACGCACTCCATGCAGCCCACGCACTTGGCCGCGTCGAGCAATGGAAGCTCGGGCGCCAGGGTGCGGAAGCTGCGCAGCCGCGCGCTGGCCGGCGGCATGAAGGAACGCGCCAGGAACTCGTCGGCGTCCAGGTCGGCTTCGCGCCCGCGCGCGTAACTGCCGATCACGTGATCGCAAAAGTCGTTGGCGACGCAGGGCGCCTCCGGCGACCAGTGGACCTTGAACCCGTTCCCCTCTTTCTTCTTCGCTTCGACGTCGGCGGCCGGAGGCTGGATCAAGGTGACCTCGTCGAAGCCGCGGCGCGCCGCCTTCAGGTTGTCCTCCACCACGCGCCCGCCGCGCTTGCCGAAGTACTTGGTCAGCGTCTTTTCCAGCGAGGCGAACAGGCGCTCGGCGTCGAGGCCGGCCGTTTCGGCGAAGGGCGTCAGGCGCAGGAACGCGCCCAGCAGCACGATGCCCTGCATGCGGATCTGAAGATCCACGCGGCTGGAGCACTCGCGCGCGATCTTGGTGGCGTCCAGAGCGTACAGCTTCAGCTTGCGGGCGCGGATGGTTTGGCGCGCCGCCGGCGGCAGCGTGTCCCATACCTGCTCGGCCGGTTGCACCGACTGCAGGTAGATGACGCCGCCGTCGATCAGCCCGGCGATCGGATCGCCGGACAGGAACGCGTTCTGGTCCTGGATGGCGACGAACTCCACGCTGTTGATCTCCGCGTGCAGCCGGATAGGCTCCGGCGCAAGCGTCAGCCAGTAGCTGGTGGGCAGTCCTTTCTTCTCCGAGCCGTACTTGGGGAAAGCCTGTGCGTAGAGGCCGAACAGGTCGGAAGCCACCGACGCGATGACCTTATTGGTGGTCACCGAGCCGAAGCCGCCGACCGAGTGTCCGCGCAGCGAGAACGCGCCCGCGGGACGGACGTCGGGATCGCTGGTGACGTCGAGCGCGTCGGGGTGCTTCACGCCCAGCATGAAGAAACGCTTCTTGTCGAGCCGGATCATGGCGTCGGCGACGGCCACGAAGTGTCCGGGACGGATGTCGCGCCCGCCCAGGCCGGCCACGCCGGAGTACACCGCGGGGATGCGTTCCAGCCGCGGGCCGTTGGGATCGATCTGGGCGTCGGCAAAGGCGGCCTTCAGTTCGGCCGTCAGCGGGTTCGATTCCGCCAGCGGGATGTCGGCGCGCTCTACCACCGCCACCGCGCGGCAGCTCTTCAGCGACTCCACCAGTTCGCGGCCGGGGAACGGACGGAAGCTGATGACGGTGATGCAGCCGATCTTCACGCCCTTCTTGCGCAGGTGGTCCACCGTGGCCTCGACCGTCTCCATCATGCTGCCCATGCCGATGATGGAGTATTCGGCGTCCTCCATCTTGTAGGGGCGGATGAGGTCGTATTCCCGGCCGGTCAGCTCGGTGAAGTCGCGCATGGCGGCGACCAGCCGCGGCGCCACCGTGTCGTAGAAATATCTCTGCGCGACCTTCCCCTTCATATAACTGTCCTGGTTCTGGACGCAGCCGGTGAGCACCGGGCGGGTGGGATCGAACAGGGACTTGAGGCGGTCGGCGGGAGCGCCGACGAATTCCTTCATCAGCTCGGGCTCGGGCAAGTGGATGGTCTCGAGCGTGTGGGTGGTGAGGAAGCCGTCCTGGATGTTCATGAACGGCGTCTCGGTGTCCTCGGCAGCGCGGCGCGCGATGAGCGCCAGGTCGGCGGCTTCCTGCGCGTTGCGGCCGAAGAGCATGCCCCAGCCGACGTCGGCGACGCCGTAGACGTCGTCGTGTCCGCAGTGCACGTTCAGCGAGTGCGAGGTGAGGGCGCGCGCGCCGATGTGGAAGACCACGGGCAGGCGCTTGCCGCTGATGACGTAGAGCACTTCCTTCATCAGGATCAGGCCCTGGCCGCTGGTGAAGTTGCTGACCCGGCCCCCGGCCAGCGCGAACCCTTCGCAGGCCGAGGCGGAGCTGTGCTCCGACTCCGGCTCCAGGAAGCGGATGGACTCGCCCCAGAGATTTTTCTTCCCGTTGGAATACTCGACGGCAAATCCGTCGCCCATGGGGGTCGAGGGAGTGATGGGATAGGCGCAGGCGCCCTGCGCGATGTGGGAATCGACCCACACCACGGCGCCCGAACCGTCAACGGTGGTGGTGATCCCGGGATACTTCACCGTCGCCTTCTTCGCTTCAGCTTTTTCCGGTACTGCGATCGTGCTTGGCAAGGGAATCCTCCATCATGAGTGCTGTCCCGCAAGCTTGCGCGGCTTGTCGAACTTGCAGCGCACCGCGTCGAGGTTGCAGGTTATGAATTCGAATGAACGATGTGGGGAAATGAAACGATGCAGGTGGACCAACTGCCCGGGCCCCCACAACTCCCGAGCCTTCACCGTCTTTCCGAAGATCGTGGGCGCGGGTGTTTGCTCCGCGCTCTGTTTCGCCCGCTTCGCGGGAGGCGCGGACGAGGGCGGCCGCGCGATACAACCGCTTGTCATAAAAATCCGTCCAACTGCTGCTCCTCGAGGGCGATATGGCTGGTCATGTCGCGAGCGAGCTGCTTGCCCGATTCCTTGACCGCCTCGACCGAGCCGGCGATGTCGTGGCCGGCTTCCAGCTCCTGGGCCGCATGGCAGAACTCGAGCAGGCGGCGGCGCAACTGGTCGTGCTCGTGGCGCATCTGGCGCGCGAACTCAGCCAGCTCGGGGCTGACCCTGGCGACCGTATCCAGCACCGTGGCTTCCTCGTGGCGGAAGTGGTCGGGGAGGGCCTCGGCCAGGTGGCGGCTGCAGCGACGAACCTTGGCCGCCGGCGCCCGGTCGGCGAGGACCCCGGAATCTCCGCCGAGTGCGTCGAGTGCCCCGTCGAGTTCGATGAGTTCATTGATCAGGACCCGGTGGTCACAATGGATCCGGTTGGAATCCGAGCGGAAGGTGATCGGGAATGTCGCCATCGGGATCCTCTCGCAGGGCGGGTGAGCCTGGATGCGCCCGTACCGCCCCCGGCGTGAGCCCAGAGGTGCAAAATCTGGAGTCGAGTGTGCGCCCGGAACGGGAAGGCCGCCGTGAGGCTTGTCACCGTGGAACGTGACCCCCGTCACAGCGCCCCTAGTCATAGCGAACGAGACTAAGTTCGAGCACAGGTACCCAGGCCACGAATGAGCCCATGGCCTGGAGCCCTCACCGGTGGCTCCGGCGCGGCCGGTCCGAGACCCCACACTCCGCTGCGCTGCGCCGGGGCCACCGCTCACCGGATCGGCCCGATGGCATGGGCCGTTCCCCGGAGAACCCTTATGAACACGATCCCGGCCCGGGTCCCAACCGGCGGCAATCACAAGCCAGCGGCGCCCTACGGCCTGCGCGTGGTGGACAACTGCCAGACGTGCGCCAACCGGCAGAAGAACGTCTTTTGCAAGATGCCGGTGGACACGCTGCGCGAACTCAACATGATCCGCCAGACTGCGCTCTATCCCCCGGGAGCGTTGCTGTTCGTCGAAGGCGAGGCGCCGCGCGGCCTGTTCGTGCTGTGCAGCGGCGAAGCCAAGCTGACGGCCAGTTCCAAACAAGGAGAAAGCATCATCCTGCGGCTGGCGGAAGCGGGAGAAGTGCTGGGCCTGTCCAGCGTGATCGCGGGCACGTCCTACACCTCGACGGCGGAAACGCTGACTCCCGCCCAGATCGCGTTCGTTCCTGCGCGCAAGTTCCTGCGCTTCCTGCGCACGCACCATGACGTCTCGCTCCGCGTGGCGGAGCATTTGTCCATGGAGCTGCACAAGTCGTGGGAGCAGGCGCGATTGCTGGCGCTGGCGCCGAGCACGCGCGCCAAGCTGGCGCAACTCCTTCTGGAGTGGGCCGACGAACACGGCAAACAGGACCCCGGGGGCATCAGCGTCCCCTTCCACATGACGCACGAAGAGATCGGCAAGATCATCGGGGCGTCGCGGGAGACGGTGAGCCGGCTGCTGTCGGACTTCCGGCGGAGGAAACTCATCCGCATCAAAGGAAGTACGGCGGTGCTGGTCCCCGAAGAACTCAGGGCGGCATTGAACTAGGTCTCATAGATACTTCATACCCACCGAACGCGGCCGGCCACGGCCGCGTTTGGTTGAGCTCTCACCGCAAAGCGCGCAGAAAAAGTTCATTTGCCGCGGGGAAACGCGGATGTTTGCGGCGCAGAGAAAACGAAGCCACCGCGGCTAAAGCCGGATCTTCTTAGAAGCGAACTTTGAACCCCCCGCCTAAAGGCGGGGGCTTAAGGCGGGGGCTTCCACGGTGATTCCAGCATCGGCTCGTCTCGGCATGATCTGAGAGGCTGGGGGCCTCCACGGCGAGGTCATCAACGCTCTGCACGGCAAACCGGGAGACGTGCGCACACTTTTTCTGGAGCGTGACGGACACTCCTTCCGGGTGTCGGCGAAGGTGAACCGCTTCTGAATGCCGGAGGAGAAACAGAACCCCGACTGACGCAAGGTGCGTCCGGTAGCATCGATCCGGGCAGGTCAACTGGTGAGAAGGTCTATTATCAACAGTTAGCCAAACACTTGGGTTCCTTTCAAGCAAACTGACGCCTGGACAATCATCCTAGAAATGAAAGCCGAGCTCCACCGTTTCTGAGCGCGGCGTCACGAAATGGGTTCCGCTGAAAGTGGAAAGAAAGTTGTAGAGGGCCAGCTTGTTAGTCAGGTTAATGACGGTAAAGCGTAGGCTCCACTTGTATCGCTCGCCGTGGAACAGGTCGTCGTCGCCGATGCTGACGTCGAAGAGGTGACGTGGAGCGATTCGCGGCGGATTGCTGTCGTCGTTCTCAGTACCGGGTGCAGGTATCTGGATGCGCGTTGAACCATACTGCGCAGGCGCGCAGGTGGTCAGTGGGACCACCAAGGTGGGAAAGACGTTCCCGCAGAACAGGCCTGCCTGTATCTGCTGATCGGCGGTGAGCACGGTCAGGTCCACGGGAGTGACGTTGTCCACCGCGAAGGGCACCGCGCCGGCAACCAGGCCACTATCGTATCTCCAATTAAAAGCAAACCAGGGACCGCGTTTCCAGGGTTGGTAATGGACGTGGGTCGTTTGCTGGAATTTCTGGTCGTGATCGATGCGGAACGGCGCGCCGGCAGCACCCAGATCTGTGCCCAGACCTCCCACCTGCGGCCCGAAGAAGCGCGCATTCACATGCCCCATAACCACGAAAGCGGTCAAGCCATGGAAATTCGGCAGGCTCACGCGAACGGATGGACCATCGATCTTTGAATTGCGCCAGGCGATGGGGAAGAAGATGGGCGTGTTCAGGAAGTCGCTGAAGTCGTAAGCGTTGTGCGTGTACTTCCATAGATAATCGGCATCGACCACCAGAAATTTCCCGAAAGCCTGCTGAAAACCGGCATGGAACTCATTGCGTTGTCCCGAACGGACGGGTACACCGGTGCCCGCCCCAAACAGCGCGTCGGTCACTGGATTGTTGGTGCTGGCGAGGATCAGATTCTCGTTGAAGGGCGTTTCCATGATCCGTGCGTACGAAGCGCGGAGGACCGTATTGGTCCGCTTGATGTTATACGCAACACCCAGGCGGGGCTCCGGCTGCGCATCCCGAGCCAGACCGCGATAGATGTCGCCGCGAATCCCCAGGTTGAACGACCAGTTCCCTTTCGAGATCGTGTCTTGAACATACAGCGCCAGCTCTCGGATATCGGCGTGGCCGTTGAAGCCGAACAATGTGCTCTGGGCCAGGACGCAACCGTCAATCACCGATGGGATTGGCCTGGTGAGGTCGAAACAGCCAAGCGACGGCACGAAAGGCGAAACGGCATTGGGATTGGCCGCGATGTTCTGTTGAAATCCGGCGCCCGCGCACTGCGAGGGATCGAGGAGGGTCGGGTCCGGCACGCCCACGAAGTCACCGGCCACATTCTGGGTGAGGCACGGCGAGTTCACCCCAGGGTCCGTCAGTCCAATGCTGAAGCTCTCATTCAGCAGCGTGTGCTGGAAGGTGATGCCGGCCTTCACGTTGTGAATGCCCTTCACGTAGGAAAGGTCGGTTCGGATGCCCGTGTTGGTGAGCGTCCGGCGCTGGGAGGCGGTTTCGGTCAGATCGGCCAGGGGATGGTGGCTGGGGTGGTAATTGAAACCGTCGTGCCGGACGAACGTGGTAACGGTCAGAAGCGTGGTTGGACTGAAGAGGTGCGTCCAATTCGGGGCGATGTTGTAGCTCTGGATCTGCGTGCGCTGGTCTTGACTGGTGGCCGCAGAGTCGAAAGAGTTCGGTGTTTGGAACCATGACCGGCTGTAACTAAGATTCGCGTGGAACGAATCTTTCTCGTTCGCTTGAAAATCCACGCGGTCGAAGACGTTCTGCTGGTTGCCCTTGTCATGGTTCACTTGGAACTCAGGCGGGTCGAGGAAACGTCCGGTGTTGAGCCCATTCAGGGAGACGAAGTTGCCCCAATTCTGGCTCCCATAAGCCAGGTCGAACCCTCCACTTGCGCTGCCGAAGGAACCGTACGACGCCGTCACGCTGCCGGTCGGTTTGTTTTGGTTGAGGCCCGACCGTGTGGTCACTTTGATCACCAGGCTGGTTTTATCCCCGTATTCCGCCGGTGGGGCTCCAGAGATCACTTCCAGCGACTGGATGGAATCAGCCGGGATCTGGTTCGAGAAGACTTTGCTCTGTTGGTCGCTGATCGGTTGGCCGTCCACCGAGAACGAATTCTCGGCGTGGTCGCCCATCCCGTGGAATAACCCGTTTGAATCCGCCACCACGCCAGGGGTAGCTAGGGTCACAAGCGAGCTGACCGACGACGACTGGCTCTCCAGCGGCAGCTTATCGAACAGACGGCGATCGACGTCGGTATGGAAGTTGGGATCGACTTCAATCAGGTCGGCGCCCGTCGCCTCCACCGTGATGCTGGTGCTTGCCGCACCGACGTTGAGGCTGATGGGTACCGAGATCGGCACCGGCGACCGCACATCCACATCCTGCGTGTACGCGTTGAAGCCGGACGCCGTCACTACCAGGTGATACGGATTGAAGGGAATGTTGGCGAACCGGAATTCGCCTAACGATCCCGTGGTCGTCTCGCGGTGGAAGCCGCTCACTGGATAGGAAATCTCAACCTTGGCGCCGGGAATCACCGCTCCGGTCGGGTCCTTCACTACGCCTGTGATGGTCCCGGAGTTGGATGACTGTGCCCAGCCGGCTGACAGCAGCGCGAGCGGGCTCAAGAACAGCAGCAGAATGAACGACTGCAATGAAATACGCATGGACTCCTCCCCACTGGAAGTGGTGGCAGCACGTTAAAATGCGAACAGTGTTCGAAGCGCGCTAGGAGAGGAGCGGAGGGGGGCGATTGGACAGGCTGAAAGGCAAATGACGGACAGGAGCGGGAATCCCGTGGGCAGTACTCTCAGCGGCAGTCGCCGCCTGATATGCGGTCAGGTGTGCTTGTGCGACTGGTAGCGCAATGTGCGCGCCGGAACAGATGGAGCAGTGCTTCTCGTTACCGGAGTTCCCGTCCGGGTGGAAGTGGGCGACCTGGACCGAAAGAGCAAGTCCAACAAGGACAGCGCATACCACCACCGCTGCCTTGAACACTTCGCCGCGTGGATATCCGTGCCCCCGCATGGATTCTGAGATGCTACCTGCCTGGCGGACGTTACGTCAATGTACCGAAAGGACACATAGGCCGAGGCTAACTGCTGATAAATCCTCTTCTCACCAGCAATCACTCCCGAGCCCTGCCTCCTACTGAACCCAAGTGCACCCAGCCTGATTCGTAAGCAGTTGAAACGACGCCCGAAAGCGGACCGATCTGCCAGTACGGAAGACGTGCGAAAGGCTTCGGTCGGGCCTGAGGCGGGGCGGGAAAAGGCACTCCAGCAGGGGGGAATTCCCACATCGCGACTTCCCGCACCGAACACTCGTTCGGGCAGTGTATCCTAATTCATTGACTCTAAATGATTTAGATGTATCTGCCCCACTCTTGAAATGGCTCCCGGTTTGGCATCCGGGATGCCTTTAGTAGGTTGTCGGAGTATTTGCCGAGGGACCTGTGGAAGCGAATCTGGTGGTGATCGGGCTCAACTTTCGCACGGCCTCGGTGGACGTGCGCGAGCGCTTCTGGGTCGGTGAATCCCGCTGGTACCAGGCCCTGCACCAATTGCGGCAACTGGATGGCATCGAAGAGGTCGTGATCCTGGTCACCTGCAACCGCACGGAGTACATCGTGTGGGCCAGCGATTTCTCGACCGCCGCCAACTCGCTGCTCGGCTATCTGAACCGCGAGTTCGGCATGAAGCTCTCCGAGTGGGAACACTTCTACCGCCTGCTGGGCGACGACGCTCTGCTGCACATGTTTCGCGCGGTCTCCGGCCTGGACTCGATGGTGGTGGGCGAATCGCAGGTGGTGAGCCAGATGAAGTCGGCCTGGGCCAAAGCGCAGGAAGCGGGCACGTCCGGGCGTTTCCTCGACCAGATCGTGGAGAGAGCGCTCGCGGTGTCGGAGCGGGTGCGGAGCGAAACGAAGATCGGAGCGGCAGCGGCGTCCGTGCCCTGCGCCGCCGTGGAACTGGCGAAAGAGATCCTGGGCTCGGTCGAGGGGCGCAAGGTCATGATCCTGGGCGCAGGCAAGATGAGCGAACTCTCGGCGCGCTGCCTGCTGAAAAACGGCGCCCGCACGGTGCTGGTGGCCAACCGCACCTACGAACACGCCGCCGAGCTGGCGAACACCCTGGGCGGCGAAGCGGTCCGCTTCGAGGAGCGCTGGAAACACCTGGAGGACGCCGACATCGTGATCACCACGACCGGGTGCCCGCACGTCATCCTGACCCGTGACGAAGTGGAGCGGCTGTGCGAGCGGCGCGGCGGCCGTCCGGTGTTTTTCATCGACATTGCCGTGCCCCGGAACATCGAACCCGCGGTGCGCGAGGTGCGCGGCGCTTTCCTTTACGATTTGGACGACCTGGAGCAGGTGGTAGCGCGTAACATGGGCGAGCGCCGCGGCGTGGCCGCCGAGGCCGAGCGCCTGGTGGCCGAGGAGGCGCAGCATTTCAGCCGGCGTCTGGCGATGGAGCGCGTGGCGCCGGCCATCGTCGCCCTGCACCAGCGCCTGGACGAGATCGGACGCCAGGAAGTGGAACGCTACGCGCGCGAAGCCGGACCGCTGCCACCCACCCAGCGGCAGGCCTTCGAGACGGTGATCTCCCGCGTGGTGCAGCGGATCGCCGCATCGCTGGCCCGCGAAATGAAGCAGAGCCCGGAGAACAGCGACCAACAGGAACTCGCGGGGATGGTGCAGAAACTCTTCCAGCTGGAAGCAGCGGCCTCGAGGGCGCCCGTCGTTAAAGGAGTGGGGAATGCGTAACAACTACAACGAGGCCAGCAACAAGACCTGGACCAGCCGCGAGGCTTATCTGCTGGCCATGGTCACGTTATTCTGCGGGCTGGTCGCCGGATACCTCTTCCACGGTTCGTCCTCGCCCTCGACGGCGACGGCCGCTCCGGCTCAAACGTCGGCTGCCGCGGCGCCGGCGGCCGTACCTTCGCTCCAGTCGCCCGACCAGCTCAACCTGATGGTGCAGCCGCTGCTCGACGCCGCCAAGGCCAATCCCAGCGACCCCAAGCCCCTGGTCGAGATCGGCAACGCCTACTACGACCACCAGTTCTATCCCGAGGCGATCAAGTACTACCAGAAAGCCCTGGCGCTGAAGCCCAACGACGTGAACGTCCGCACCGACATGGGTACGGCGATGTTTTATTCCGGCTCGTCCGCCCAGGCCATCGCGGAATTCGAGAAGGGGCTGAAGGTCGATCCTAAACACGCGCAAACGCTCTTCAACATGGGCGTGGTGAAGCTGCAGGGGCTGAACGACCCCCGGGGCGCCATCGCCGTCTGGCAACGCCTGCTCGAGACCAATCCGAATTATCCGGAAAAGCAGAAGGTGCTCGAGATGATGGAGAAAGCAAAGTCGAAGGGCTGACCTATGACCGAGACCGCATCCATCCAGCAGCTTTTGGACGACCACAAGTACTCGGAGTCGCGCTTCGCCGAGCTCGACGAGCTTCTGGAGCAGTTCAAGCTCGATAGCACCTGGAGCCCGGAACGTGTGCGCACCTTCGAGCGCTTCGCCGAATACTTCCGCGTAGACCTGATGGTGCACATGCGCAAGGAGGACGAGATCCTCTATCCCGCGCTGGAAGAATTCCTGCCTCGCGACGTGGGCCCGCTCATGGTGCTGCGCACCGAGCACGACGACATCGTCTCCAACTTCAACCGCATGCAGAATTCCTACCAGTTGATGCTGCAAGGCAACGTGCGGCCGGAGGTGGTGCAGAAGTTCCTCTTCTTCGGGACTACCCTGCTGCAACTCCTCCACGATCACGCCTATAAGGAGGAGCGGGTTCTCTTCCCCATGGTGGCGCGCTTCCTCAAGCCCGAGCTCGACGTCCGACTGGCCGGGGAGATGGAAACCCTCTCCCGCGCCGCGCACGAGATAACCCACCGCACGACCTGAGCCCGACCGGGATCATCCGCGCGGATGCGCGGCCCATGTATTCCTCTGCGATGTCTGGGGTGAATCGCCCTAGCTCTCCGGCTGGGCGCTGGGCTCTTCCTCTTCTTCGGCGTGGACGAAGCCGTACTTCTTCATCTTGTAGCGCAGGGCGTCGCGGCTGATGTCGAGCAGCTTGGCGGCGTGGGTCTGGTTGCCGTTGGCCTGCTGCAGCGCCAGCTCGACCATGGCGCGCTCGATCTCGTCCAGCGACGTGCCGCCCTCGGGGATGGAAAGCCGGGGCAGCGAGCGCCCGTTCGCCAGCGTCGGCGAGCCGCCTTGCGGCGACGAGCTGTGCTCGAAGGCGGTCAGGCGCGCGTGCTGCTGGGCCACGGCGAAGGGCAGGTAGGCGGGCCGAAGCACCGCCTCGTCCTCCAGGATCATGGCGCGCTCGATGGAATTCTTCAGCTCGCGCACGTTGCCCGGCCAGTCGTAATTGAGCATGAGGCGGCGGGTGTCGTCGCTCACCCCGCGGATCGCCTTGCGGAACTTGCGGTTGTAGTGCTCGATGAAGAACTCCACCAGGGGCACGATGTCTTCACGGTGTTCGCGCAGCGGCGGGATGAAGATGGAGATGATGGCCAGGCGGTAATAGAGGTCCTGGCGGAAGTGGCCCTCCTGCACGGCCTTCTCCAGGTCGCGGTTGGAGGCGGCGATGACGCGCACGTCCGCCTGCAGGTCCTTGACTCCGCCCACGCGCCGGAAGCCCTGGTCTTCGAGCACGCGCAGCAGCTTGGCCTGCAGGAACGGCGATAGCTCGCCGATCTCGTCGAGGAAGAGCGTGCCCTTGTCGGCGACCTCGAACAGGCCCTTCTTCATCGCTTTGGCGTCGGTGAATGCGCCGCGCTCGTGGCCGAAAAGCTCGGCTTCCATCAGGGTCTCGGGGATGGCGGAGGCGTTGATGGCGACGAAGGGCTTGTCGGCCCGCGACGACTGGTAGTGGATGGCCTTGGCGATCAGGTCCTTGCCCGTGCCGCTCTCTCCTTGAATGAGGATGGTGGAGGCCTCGCTGGCGGCGACCTTGCGCACGAAATTCATCAGCTCGCTCATCTTTTTCGAGACGCCGACCACGTCGTGATAGCCGATGCGGCGGCGCACTTCGCCGCGCAAGCTCTCCACCTCGCCGCGCAGGCGCGTGGCCTCGAGCGCGTTCTGCGTGGTCACGGCGAGTTCGTCGAAATCGATGGGCTTGCCGATGAAGTCGTAGGCGCCCAGCTTGATGGCCGCCTTCACGTCGTCGAGCTGCGGGTCGGCGGTGATCATGATCACGGCGCGCGCTCCGCCGGAGTCCTTCAGCTTCTGCAGCACTTCCAGGCCGGTCATGTCCGGCAGGTGGACGTCGAGCAGGATGACGTCGGGAGTGGAAGCCTGCGCCGCCTTCAGCGCGGTGGCGGCGTTCTCCGCCTCCAGCACCCGGTAGCCCCACTCTTCGAATTTCTGGCGGAGGGACCAGCGGACAAGCTTCTCGTCGTCCACGATCAGGATGGTTTCGTCAGCCATGGATGTGTGATTGTCTAGTGTAGCGCACCCGCGTATTCACTGCGTTTTTGCGAACTCCGCCAGCAGCTTCTCGATTCTTTCGATCTCGTTCTGGACGTCGGGCAGGACCTCGAGCGCGGGGCTGCCCGCGGGCAGGTCGCGGCCGATGATGTCCAGCACCCCGGCGATCCCGGCCAGCGGGTTCTTGATGTCATGCACCAGTCGCTCGACCGCGCGGCCGGTGCCGGAGGCGCCGCGCTGCTCGCGCAGGGCGCGCATCGTGTCGTTGAACTCGCGGCCCAGCCTGCCGACGGCGCCGTCCGCGCCGGCGAACGACACGGTGACGCTGAGGTCGCCGGCGCGCACTCGGGCCAGCGCGGCGATCAACTCTTCCACCACGTTTTCTGCGGACAGGCTCACAGAAGGGCGTCTCTCGTATACTTATTGATGGTAAATCATCCCCTGCATTTCTGACGTACTGGGAATCGCTTGGAAACTTTTCTGGAAGAAATGAAGCGGTACATCGGCTTCTCCGCCGAGGACGCGAAGCTGCTGCGCGAACTCGGTCCGCGCATGGAGAAGTACCTGCCGGAGATGGCGGAGCGCTTCTACGCCCAGATCCCGCAGCATGCGGACGCCAACCGCGTCTTCACCCAGGGCCAGGTGCAGGTGGACCGCCTGAAAGGAACGCTGCAACACTGGGCGCGAGGGCTGTTCTGCGGCGTGTACGACGGAGCCTACGCGCAACTGCGCTACCGCATCGGGCAGATGCACGTGCACATCGGCCTGGAACAGAAGTACGTGATCAGCGCCATGGGCATCGTGCGCGCCTTCCTGACCGAATGCCTGCTACTGGAATATTCAGCCGGCGACGTCCGCATCCGATTCAGCCGCTCCCTGGGCAAGATCCTCGACCTCGACCTCAATCTGATGTGCCAGAGCTACATGGAGGCGACGACCGAGAACCTGCGTTTGCTCAATGAGCAGTTGGAGCGGGCCAATAGGGACCTTGCGGAATTAAGCCATACCAAAGACGAGTTCCTGGCGCACACTTCGCACGAGCTGCGCACGCCGCTCAATTCCATTCTCGGGTTCACCAAACTGATCCTGGACGGGTTTGCCACCGATCCGGAAGAGCAGAAGGAACTTCTGCGGGACGTGTACTCGAGCGCGCAGCATCTGCTGGGGCTGGTGAACGACATTCTGGACATCGGACGCATCGAGGCGGGACGCATGCCGCTCCAGATCGAGGAGCTTGACCCGCGTCTGCTGCTGGACTCGACGCTGCCGCTGGTGACGGTGCAGGCCAGCGAGAAGAAGCTCGAACTGCGCGACGAGACCCGTGGCAAGGACCTGCCGTGGGTGCGCGGCGACGCCGTCCGCCTGCGCCAGGTGCTGCTCAACGTGTTGCAGAACGCGGTGAAGTTCACCAACAAAGGCTCGGTGCGGGTGCGCGCCGCGGCGGACAGCGGCGGCATGCTGCGCATCGAAGTGCAGGACACCGGCGTCGGCGTACCCAAGGACAAGCAAGAAGTCGTGTTCCAGAAGTTCGTGCAGGCGGACCCGGCGCACTCACGGCGGGTGGGCGGCACCGGGCTGGGGCTGGCCATCTCGCGCCGCCTGGTGGAGATGATGGGCGGGCGCATCGGGCTGGAGAGCGACGGCGAAGGCCGGGGCACGAAGGTGTGGTTCACGCTGCCTCTGGCGAGCGCGGCCGTGCCCGCCGAAACTGCGGCCAAACGCTCATGAGCGCGCGCCGCGTCCTCATCGTGGAGGACAACCCGCTGGTGGCCAAGTTCTACCGCATGGCGCTGGAGCGGGGCGGCGGATTCACCTGCGTGGTCACCGAAGACGTGGACGAGATCCTGCGCGAAGTGGATTCGGGCAAGCTCGATCTCGCCATCCTCGACATCTCGCTCAGCGCCAGCCGCTTCCAGGGGGAGTTGATCGACGGCGTGCGCCTGACGCAGATGCTCAAGCAGCGCCTGCCCAAGCTGCCCATCCTGATCGCCACCGCCCACGCCATGAGCGGCGACCGCGAGCGTCTGCTGCAGTCCTCAGGCGCCGACGGCTACCTGGAAAAGCCCATCTACGACGCGGAAGCGCTGGTCGGCAAGGTCAGAGAGCTGCTGAAGTAGCTCCTTGGACCGAGCTTGCCTCCCACCCGATCATCTCCGCGATTTATCCAGCACTGACTTGACCTCGGGCCGCTACCAGCGGCGTCCAACATAAAGGTTGAATGTCCGCAGTACGCCGTTCAAGCCGGGATTCAGCTGATCCCGGTAACTGCCGTAGTAGAAGATGACGCCTCCTTCGAACTTGTTGGGGAACAGATAGTAAGCCTTGGACTGTCCGATCCACTGGGGGACGATGACCTGCGAGACCTGGGTGGCGCCAAGACTCAGGTTGGAAAGAGCGTCCACAAAGCATACCGGCGGGCACGATGAGTTGAAAGTGGCCGACGCAATCAGGGACTGGTTACCGAGCAGCGCCGCATCGGCTGGATTGACGTCGGGGCGCATATCGCTACGTGCCGAGTTATAGGTGAGCCTGAGATCAAGCCCCAGGCGCTTCTTGACCAGGTAGGTCGACTCGGCCCAGTAGGCCTGGGTGATCTGCTTGTAGGGCACGGCGGGTTCGTTGATGACATATCCGACCCCCGAATCGTTCTGAAACGCCATATAGGTGGTCAGACTGTTCTGCTGGTAGGAGTATCCCAGTCCCAGGTTCCACCCCGAGACGGGCCGCAAGGTGGCGCTGAGCGTCTCAATGTAGAAGCGGTTGCGCCGCTGGAAATCCCCGGGAAGTCCGGTTCCATCGAGCCGGAGAAGCGGACTGGCGGGAAAGGCATTCTGGACGATGATGTTCACGTCGTTGGAGAAGGTCAGCCATTTTGCAGGCGTGACCCAGATATTGGCGAAGGCACGGTTGTTGCTCTGGGGAACGGTCAGGTAGCCGGGATCGTGGGTCCCGGTCCATTCGTATCCCGCGCGCGCGCTCCAGTGCCCGCGGCCGTGATAACGCAGCGCCAGACCTGTAGTGTTGCTGAAGGATTCGGGTACGACCATCAACAAGTCCGAGTTGCTGAAGGAGTAGCCTTGCGGCCACAGGGACGAATTGGATCGGGTGATGCCAGTGCGCCGGTAGTAGCCTTCCACATCGAAGCCCTTGGGTAGTTCGTAGTCCGAGCGCACGCCGATCGTGTGCCGATGATAGGAAACATTCCCAAACAGGTCGTAGAAAGGTATGAAGTTGTTGATGAGGTTCTGCTGGTGGTAGTCGGCAGTCACCCGCAAGCGGTCGAGCGGACGCCAGTTCACGGTCTCGTCGGTCTGGAACGTGTTCTGCGGGTTGCCGGTCAGTGTGTTGCGTAAGCGCGTATAGCTAACGTGGCCGTTGAAGCTGACTTTGGGCGAAGCCGTCCAGGTCAAGTTCAGCGTGTCCGACGACGCCTGGTTGGGGGAGGGGATGTCGAGCGGGTAGTTTCCGGGCACGACGGCGGGCGGCGTGGGTATCGGGAAAGGAGGCGGCTCGTCTGCCGGGGTGAACGGTCCAAAGATGCCGGTAGGAAATGTCCACCGATCGGCGAAGCTGCTGAAAAGATGCTCCCAGGTGATCCTGACGGGACCGAGGTCAATGTCCGCGCCGCCAGCGATATTCCGAGTCGTGTAGTTGGTCCGCTGGCGCTGGGATGTGTAGTGGCAAAACTCGCCGCAGTTGTTGTTCGTGTTCTCGTCGAGATACCTAAGTTGAGTCACCCCTGCCCTGGCCTTCCAATCCCCCTTCACGAAGAGATGGACCGGCAGTTTCGGCACCTTCAAGCGTGCGTAGGCGTTGCCAAGCCTTCTGGTCACCGCGAGGGGCGTGTGAGAAGGGATCAGATCGATGCTGCCGTCAGGGGGAAGGAAGTCCGACGACATCGCTCCCGCGTAGAAAGGATAATGGTCCTGCTGCTGCACGAAGCTGCGCATGTCGAACCCGGCCTTCAGCCACTCACCCACAGTCAGCTGGGAGGCGGCAGAGTAATCGTCGCCGGTCAGGAGCTCGGCGCGGGAGACCAGGGTCAAGTGGTTCTGGGGTGAGACATAGGTAGTGACGGCGCTTGCCCCAGCCGACTGTTGCAGGGTGTCATACTCGCCGACCCGGCCCAGGAAGCCGGAACCGTCAACGAAGCGGTACGAGCCTGGAGTCAGGGAGTAGACCGAGTATGGGCCGGCTCCCTCCGCGGCTCCAGGATCTCCGCCCCCACCCCCCATGTTCCCGCCCGACAGCGGCGGCAGATATCCGGATGACATCATGCCCAGCGTCCCGCTCGCAGCGCCTACGGCATACGACGGCACGTGAGACGGAACCGGACGCAGCGCCGAAGAGACCGCCGAATGTGCGGCCATTGGCGCCACCGGGGAGTGAGCAGATGCAGGCGGGGGATCAGGCAAGCCGTAGGGCCCTTTGTCCACGAATCTGCTGCCGCCGCTGGGTGTGGCGACATCGGTGCCGTGGATCGACCCGTGGCAGTTGGTGCAGCGATCGGGCAGGGGCAGACCGGCCCCGTTATGGTGGCCGGCATGGCATTGCAAGCACAGCGCAGGCATGCTCACGGAGAGCAAATTCGTGTTCGGCGAGCCGTGGGCGGTGTGGCAGTTCATGCAGTTTTCCGTCACCGGGGGATGCTGGTAGGCAAACGGCCCGCGATACTGGGCATGGCAGCCCAGACAGAGCTGATTCACGCTCGCCGTCCGCAGATTGTTGCCCGCCGGCCCGCCATGCGGATCGTGACAATCCGCACAACTCATCTTGCCTTCGCGCAAGGGGTGATGGTAGGGCATGCTGAGTTGCGCGCCTTGGGTCTGATGGCACTTGATACAGGCATCGTTCGTCTCTGATCTGGGCCGGAGTATCACATTGGTTTCCGGTGACACTGACCCTGCAGTGAAGGCTGCCCGAGTCGCCGTATCGAAGCGCATCCGGCCTTCGTCCGCGGCTTTCAGGGCGCGGTCGTGGATCTGGTGGCAATCGATACAGCGAACGTGGTTCGCTGCGTGCGACCCGCCCAACCAATGCCGTACCTTCTCGTCGCGCGTGTGGCAGCCCAAGCAAACACCGTTGGCGGTCTGTGCCGGGCGTTTCCCGAAGCTGATGATCTTCGCCACGTCACCGCCTCCATCCACGTGGAGGCTGCCCTTGCCGTGGCAATCCTCGCATTCCACTCCCTGCTGCTTGTGAAAAGCATGCTGGAAATTCTTGCTGGTATCCTCGTGACAGCCCGCGCAGACGTCGCTTCCCACGCTGGAGGAGCCGGGGATATCAACGTATTTTGCGAGCGCCTTCTCCCGTTCCGGACGAACAGGTGATGCAGTCGCATTCGGGACTCCCCACCCGGCCCACAACAGCAATGAAGCTCCAATGAATAAGATGGTAAGAGAACGGAAATACATGATGCTCCTCCCGGTGCAAGTGGCTATTACAGCTTGCGTTCAACGAGAAGGACGCCCGCGTGTACCCCGAACTCATGCGGTCCGAGTCTTCAACGCGGAAGGTTGTGGGGCGTATCTCAGGTCAGCTAAGAGGCGGAGAGTGATTCCCGGTCGCGGCGCCAGGAGTTGCGACGCTGGCAGCATGGACGGGCTCGGAGACGGATTCGGAAGCGCGAGGAAGAGAAAAGACTGATTGGGACGTTAAAGCTGCATGCAAGCCGGGCGTTCCAGCCGGAGCTGGCAGCTGCTGGTCACTCTTTAAGCTGGTAGAAACCGCCTTCGACGTCTTGACATCATTGATCAACGCCAATCCCGCCAAGTCGTCGTTCGCGGAGATCACCGGAAACAGCAGCGCGAGGATAAAGGTCAGGCTGAGGAGTTCAGACAGATGGGCGCGGCGTCTCCTGCGGCTCGGCGCCACCCACTGGGCGACTGCCGCGACGGCCAGCGAAACCCAGAGCAGGTTGAGAAACGCCTCGAGCGTCATGTGCGCCCAGGGGCACCGGTCAAGGGAGGATTCGAATGCCTTGTGCGTCCAAGGGACAGAACAGATGGCCAACGGCAGGGTGGCGAGGGCCACCCCGCTGATGATCAGCCGATTCTTAACAGACCTGCGCACGGTGTACGGTGCGGCCGCGATGGGAAACTGCGGTCGTCCGACCTCGGGCGCAATTCTCCTTCGTCGCGGAGCGCCGCGCAGTGCCGGTAATCACCTTCTTATGTGTTCTGAGTCACGTATCAGCGATTCAACCGACGGCGGATTTCAGCTCTTATCCAGGGCTCGCGCCCGGAGCTGAATTCTGTCGCCCGCTGAAGCGGGCTGCGCGGGCGGGGCGCGCTACGCGAATCCCTCAGCGGCTGAAGCCGTCCGGCATTTTGCGACGTATACGCGGCACTGAAGTGCCGCACTACCTCGTTGCGCCGGCCGCTGGCGCGGGCTGCGGGGCCGCGTGTGACGGCGGTCACGGTTGGTGAAAGCTGTGGGTGAGACACTGACTCGCGAATGCCTCTTCGCCTGAAACGCGCACCGAAATGGTTGAACGACAAAGCCAAGGGAGAACTGGCGGAGATCGTCTTCCTGCTCAAGGTGTCGGCGCTGGGGCTGGTGGCGTCGAAGCCCTACGGGGACAACCAGCCGTTCGATTTCAGCGTTTTCAGCCGGCGGCTGGGCTCATTGCGGGTGCAGGTGCGGTCGGGATGGACCGCGCGAGTGTGTTTCCGGGTCAAGCCGTACCGGTCGGGGCGGGGTCCGGGGGACGGCTACGATCTGCTGGTGGTGTACGTTCCGCTGTTCGATGCTTGGTATGTGATTCCGGCGAAAGTGCTCAAGAATTGCACGGCCGCATACCTGTACCCGCATCGCCCGAGCCGGGGACGGTTTGAGAAGTATCGCAACGCGTGGCATCTGCTGAGCGGAGATCCGGCGGACGACAAGCGCTGGCTGGGGCTGACCATCCACGCGGCAGCGGAGGAGTAGCCGGATCCGGAGCCCTCTTAGAAGGGCGCTTGCGCGGCGTGGTTTCCTCAGCGGCTAAAGCCGTCCGATATCTTGCGGAGCCGTACGCGGCACTGAAGTGCCGCACTACCTCCTTGCACGCCAGCGTACGCGGCACTGAAGTGCCGCACTACCTCCTTGCGCGCCAGCCGTACGCGGCCTCCTTGCACGCCAGCGGGTCGCGCGGGTGACGCCGTCGCGGAGCTTGTGCCGCCCCTAAAGGGGATGAGGATTTTTTCTCGCCGCCATAAACCCCCGCCTCCTTCGGCTCCGCTCAGGACAAGTTCCGGCGGGGGCTTCCACCAGCGGTGAAATGAGGGGGGGCCGGATTTTGTCCGGCCCCGTGGGGTGTCGCGCCTATTGCGAGCCTGGCCCGGCTCGCAGGGGGTATGAAGGGGTTAAGCGTAGGCGTGCAGCCCCGGTAAGAGGTACGTGACTCCGAAGAACGTGAACATGACCACGGCGAAGCCGAGGATGGCGAAGTAGGCGGCGCGGCGTCCGCGCCAGCCGCGCGCGATGCGCATGTGCAGATAGCCGGCGTACACGATCCAGGTGATCAGCGCCGCGGTTTCTTTCGGGTCCCAGCTCCAGTACGAGCCCCACGTCTGATTGGCCCAGTACGCGCCGGCGGCGATCATCAGGGTCAAGAGCGGGAAGGCGATGCCGATGGTCTTGTAGGTCAGGCTGTCGAGGCGCCCGGCCGAGGGCAACATCTCCTGCAATCCTTCCCTTCTCCACTTCAACATCAGGTAGAGCAGCGAGGCCATCAGGCCCGCGATCAGCCCGGAGAGGATGAAGGGGCTGGTGGAGAGCCGGGTGGCGAAGAGACCGTCGGCCATGGGGGAGGGATAGGCGCCGTCGCGGGCGCGGGTGATGAAGGCCGCCGTGGCCAGCACCTGGAAGAGCATGCCGACGAAGAAGGCGGCGTCGGCCATGCGGTACTTGTTCTCATCGCCGGCAAACCATCCCCAAAAGTAGAGGCCGGTGGGAACCAGGGTGACGATCATGGCCAGCAGGAACATCCATCCCAGATTGGGGATGACGACCATCAGCGACTGCCCGCGCTGGATGATGAACTCGCTGTTGCTCTGGGGGTCGAAGGCGGCGACCTTGAGGCCGCCCTCGGCGAAGCGCGTGATGATGGCGGCGTAGATGAGACTGACGAACACGCTGGTATTGGCCAGGAACGATTCCGTGCGCATGTTGTCCTGGATGAGGAACATCATGGCCAGGGCGAAGCTGACGGCGCAGGCGGCATAAGACAGCATGGCGAGGGTGACGTGGATGTGCAGCCAGGTGGATTGCAGCGCCGGCACCAGCGGGTGAATGTCGGAGGGCAGCAACTGCATGAGGATGATGCCCAGCGCGGCCAGCGGCATGGTGATGGTCCCGACCACTTTCACGCCATAGCGCTTCTGCACGAACAGGGTCAGCACGGCGATGGACCAGACAAACGCGAGCAGCATCTCGTAGATGCTGGAGAAGGGGGCGTGTCCGGCGACGTACCAGCGGTGCGCGCCGGCGCCGGTGTTGGCGAAAAATCCCAGCCAGGTGGCGGCCCACGCGGCCTTGATGAAGCGGTCGGTGCCGGTGACGGCGAAGCCCACGTAAAGCACGGTGGCCGCGGCGTAAAAGGTGAGCGCAACGAAGAGCAGGTTGTCTTCGGTGAAGAATGTCCGGGTCTTGATGGTGCCGAGGAAGGACATCAGGAGCATGAAGACGGTCGCCAGCGAAACCAGGAAGAGCAAGAGATTGCTGCTCCCGGCGGGGTGCTGTTCGGCATGAGCACGGGTACTCATTACAGGTTCTCCGATCCGATCCCTAGTGCGCCACCAGTTCCGAGGCGCGGTGCGTCTCGCGCGCTGCGGCGGCGGCAGCCTCCAGGTTGTTCTCGATCAATAGGACGAGGTGATTGAAACGCTGCTCGACCTCGTCCCGGTTCTTGCTGGCCGAAGCGCCCACCCACAGGACCAGTCGTCCGCGGCCGTCGTCCACCGGGACCGCCCAGAAGCGGATGTGGACGAAGTAGAAAACCAGCGCCAGCGCGAAGCCCATCAGGATGACGCCGGCCCACACGCCCCATTGCCCCGGCTCGTAGGAAACCTCGAGCCCGGTGTAATGCTGCGGCTCCATCCCGGCGACTGCGAAGTCGTAGGGGGAATCGTTGCCGTGGGCGAACTCGGGCATCTTGGGAAAAAGCCAGGCGGAAACGTCTCCCTTGGCGGTGGTGACGACAAGTTGGAGGGCCGGGTTGTTGGGCTGCTGCGAGCGCGTCTGAATCTGGTTGCCGGCGATCTCGAAATCGGGGACGAACTGCGCCAGGCGGACGGTTGTAGCGGGGTCGAGGGACACGGTCTTGTCGGGCGCCAGTTCGAGTGTCTGCCGGGCGCCGCCGGCCTTGGCCGTGGCCGTCACCTTGACCGCCTGCAACTCGCCGGTCGGACCGTAGCCCGATTGGAAAAAGCGGATCCCCCGATGGACCAGGGGATCATTCACGGCGATCTCTTTGGCCTGAGTCTGGTGACCGTCTTCGATGACAGCCAGCTTCGACCACCAGCGCTGGGGACTTCCGTCGGGATAGTTCTCCTGTCCGGTGCCATCGCAACGCAGGGAAAAGGGAAGGGTCTTGCGCGTGCCGTCGCGCATCTCGATCTGCCGGCCGGTCTCGCCTGGAACCAGGGAGATGTAGCCGCGATAGCCCCACAGGCCATCGATCATGACGCCGGCGAAGATCAGCAGCAGGCTGGCGTGCACAACGAAGGGAGCCAGGCGGGCGAAGCGGAATTTCTCGGCGTAAAGGGAAACGGTGTCCTTGATGATGCGCTGGGGCCGGAGACCGACGGAGCGGAAGGCGGCCTCGGCGGCCTCGATGCCGCTGGCCTCGTCGCGAATGCGGATCTCGTGCTGCATGCTGAGCGAGGCGAGGAAGTGAGGCTCGGCGCGGCGATAGGGGCGAGCGAAATATTTCCAGACCTGGGGCCAACGATCCAGCGAAGCGACCACGATGTTGGCACTGAGCAGGGCAAGCAGAACGGCGAACCACCAGCTGTGGAAGACGTCGGTCAGGCCGAGGGCATCGAGCCAGCGCAGGATCTGGGGCGAGTACGCCTGGTGAAGCTTATTGGCGTCGTTGATCGGGCGCTGCATGATGATGGTGCCCGCAAAGGTGGCAATCCCGATAAGAATCAGCAGGACGATGCCGGTGCGGACGGAGCCCATCAACTGCCAAAACCGGCGTTTCCAAGCGAGGAGGTCTGGAACCATGAGCGCTTTCCCTTCGCTACGAAGAAAGGCAACTGCGGGGCCAGAATCGAAGACCGGGGAAGTGACTGAAGGCGAGAGAGTTAGGCCGAGAAGGAGAATTCAGGAGCGGCTCCAGATTGTGCGATTTCACCCAGTGGTGCGTTTTCCCGCCTGTTGTGTCATTCAGCAGAGCTGTTTTCTCGTTCGTTTTCTGTCGACAAAGGAGCGATAGCTGACGTCAAGAGGGGCCAGGACGGGGGCGGCCGGACGCGAACTCCAGAGTGGTTGATTACGGCTGCGGGTTTTCACCGCGAAAGTTGAGGGAGAAGGCCCATTTCTCGACTAGCCCCTCTAGAGTTTGCATCTGTTGGAAACGAATAAGTAACTGATAACAAATGACATACCTCTTGTTTCTCAGAATCTCGGGTACGGCTACTGCCGTGCACCTATCTTGGCCGGAGATATTCATCAGTGACGGCCCTGACCAATCCGCTCCATCTCCTGATCCGGCAGGCGGGGAAGATTGCTTCCCTTGGCCAGCAGACATTATCTGGAGCGACGGCGCTGATCGTTGTGCTGCTCTTGGTTTCGCCCGCGGCAGCAAAGAAACATCCGGTACCGCTGGCGAAGAACACGGACGCGGCGACTTGCATCGGCTGCCACGAGAACAAGAGCAAAGGCAAGGTCGTGCATTCGGCCATCGCCATGGGGTGCACCGCCTGCCACGAAGTCCGGGTCAACAAGGAAACCACCTACGTCAAGCTGACCACCACCACCACCTCGGCTCTATGTGCCACCTGCCACAGTGATAAAAAGGCCGCCGATATCAAAGGGCACGTGCACCAGCCGGCGGTGCGGGATTGCATCAAGTGCCACGACCCGCACACGGCAGAGAACAAGAATCAGCTCCGCAAGGCGACCTCGGGCGCGAGCCGGAACGAAAACCTTTGTCTCACCTGCCACACGCAGGGGGTCAACGTCCAGGACAAGGGCAGCCGTCACGCGGCGCTGGACATGGGGTGCGAGACTTGCCACGTCACGCACAAGAACGGCGATGCGGCGCAGCGAGAGTTCCGTTATCACCTGACCAAAGGCACGCCGGCGCTTTGCCTGGATTGCCACGACGCCAAGGACGCGAACCTGCAGAAAGCGCACCAGAACCAGCCGTTCGGAACTACGGACTGCATCCAGTGCCACGATCCGCACCAGTCGAAGGCGCCGAAGCTGATGCAAGCGTTCACACACAATCCATTCGAGAACAAGATGTGCGACAGCTGCCATCAGCCGGCGAAAGATGGAAAAGTTGTGCTGACCCAGGCGAACGCCAGGGCGCTCTGCGTTACGTGCCACGAGGACAAGGCGAAGCTGATCGATAGCGCCAAGGTGCAGCATCCCGGTGCGCAGGGAGAGTGCGTCGACTGTCATACCCCGCACGCCAGCAAGTCGCCAGGTCTGCCCAGGACCGATCCGGTGAATATCTGCCTGGGCTGCCACTCGGACCAGGCGGAGCAGCACAAGAAGGCCGTGCTCCACCAGCCGGCGTTCGAGCAGGGATGCGCTGTCTGCCATCAAGCGCACGGCGGCGACAACCCCAAGCTGCTGCGGGCGAGAAGCTCGAACCAGTTATGCCTCGAGTGCCATGGTCCGGACGCCAACCCGCAGAAGCTGGAGAGCGAACACTTGGTAACGATTTTTGACGGCAAGGTGAGGCTGCCGGAGAACTACTTCCGCAAGGTGGTGGTGCTGCCGCTGAAGTACAACCTGGGCCATCCGGTAGAGCTTCACCCGGTTTCGAACTTGATGGATCCGGCAGACAGCACCAAGGTCAGGACTTCCCTCAACTGTCTGACCTGCCATCAGCCGCACGCTTCGGCCCAGCCTGATCTGCTGGTAAAGGATCAAGCCAATAACATGGCATTCTGCGACACGTGCCACAAGAACAGACTGAATATGCAGCAAACACGCTAGACGCGGGATTGGGGAGTAGGGGAGATGTCTGAAGTTCGTTCAAGTTCGATTCGCGGTGGCGAGGGAGTGATAGCGCTGGTGGTTCTGCTGGCCGTGGGAATGGCTTTGCCGTTCTCCCTTTATGGCGCCGAAAAGAAAAAGAAGAAGGGAGCTGAACCGCCCAAACCTCCAGTCCTTGAGATGTTGGACTATTCCAAGATCGTCTGGCCTCAGCCGCCCGCCATCGCGCGAGTCAAGTACACGACCTACTTTGCAGGGGAGAAGATCGAACTCTCCCCGACGAAAAAGAAGCAAAGCTGGATGGACCGCGTGGCGGGGACCCAGCCGGCGAGCGAAAACCCCAAGCTTCGCTTTCAGCTATTCGAGCCGTATGGCATGGCGGTGGATTCCAAGGCCCGACTCTACGTAGCGGACGTACGAGTGGGCGCGATCTTCATTTTCAACACGGATACCAGGGATGTTGCGCTCATCAAGAATGGCATGCACGCGCATTTCGGCCGGATCACTGACTTGGCGATGGACGACAGCGACCGCCTGTTTGTCTCCGATACCGAGTTGCGCCATGTTCTGGTGTTCAACCCCAAGCATGAAGTGGAAGCCACCATCAGCGAGGGACTGGGGCGTCCAGGTGGACTGGCGATTGACACCGAGAACCGGCTTCTCTACGTCAGCGACATCGGACTGGACCAGGTGCTGGTTTTTGACGCCGACAGTCTCAGGCTGCTGCGCAAGATCGGGACGACCGGACACAATCACGAGCTCACCACGCCGGGTGACTTCGCGATGCCGGGGGGCGTAGCGGTGGATCAGGAAGGCAACCTCTATGTCGCGGACACGATGAACAACCGGGTGGAGATCTTCGACGCCGACGGTAATTTCATCAGCACCTTCGGTAAGAACGGCGACGGGCCGGGATACTTCGCGCGGCCCAAGGGTGTCGCCGTGGACGGCGATGGGCACATCTGGGTGGCCGACGGAATGCAAGATCGTGTGCAGGTGTTCGATCACGAGGGGCGGTTGCTGACCTACCTCGGCGGTCACGGGAATCTTCCCGGCCAGTTCGCGGCTTTGGTCGGGATCACCATTGACAAACAGAATCGTGTGTTTACTTCAGAGATCTATCCGGGCCGGGTGCAGCAATTTCGCTACGTGACCGATGCCGAGGCGGAGGCGGAGAGGGCACGCCGGCAGGCGGAGCTGGACAAGAAGTCGGCAAGGTCGGAGAAGCCGGCAGACACAGCGGCACAGAAGGAGAGTGCGTCCGCCGTCGAAAAAAGTTCCGCGGCAAAGTAGCCGCAAAAAGTTTGGCGGCCCCGGGGCCGCCAAACCGGAGATACGGGCGAGGCCCGTCTCCGGGCAGTAGAAACAACTTAGTTGCGCAACACAACTTATCAGGAGGACTTATCTCAATGAAGAAGCTAGCTTTGATTCTGCTGTTCGTTCTCGCCGTCACCGGCCTGGTGATGGCGCAGAGCTACCAGCCGACGGGGGACGTGCTGGGCGCTCACCAAAACAGAGGCCGCGGCTGCGCGGGCTGCCACCAGCCGCACAGCGGGCCGCCCGGAAGTGGGTTCGCCACGACTGATCCCGCCAACGGCAATTATGCGCTGTGGGGCAAGGATGTAAGCGTGCTCTATGGCACCCAGATCGCCACCGGTGATAACGGAGCATATGTGCAAGCGTTCACCGCCGGCATGCTGGCCACTCCTCGCAATAAAGAGGTGAACGGCATTCTACTTTGCCTGAGCTGCCATGACGGCAAGTACACCCCCACCAACATGATGGTGGGCCAGTCCTATGAGCAGCTGCTCGGGGTTCTCCCGTCCTGGTATGGTTCCGCCCCGATCCCGACGCTGCTCGGCAATGACGGTAGCGGAGCCGGCAACTACGCAAACGACCATCCGGTGGGCACGGCGGCTAACATAAGCGACATGACCGCGTATGGTCTCACGATGACCACCAGCACCAGCAAAAGCGGCACCGTCAGTGCGGTGTGGACGGTAGCAGCGAACTCCCAGTACGACAACTTCATGGCGGTCTATGGAATGCCGGCGCTTCGATCGGTCGGCGTCAACAGTAGCGGCAAGGCCTTCGTGGCCTGCACAACCTGCCATAACCAACACATCATGAATGTGTTCGCATCTGGAGCTGGGACAAGGCAAATCGGCAACGATGGGGGCGGCAAGTATTACCAGACGTTCTTCTTCGTCAGGGGCCCCTACAACCCCGGCGCCAACACCATGGCCGGCAATGGCATGGCGTCTTCGACTACGCAGTTCTGCCGTCAGTGCCACTTTGGGGACTCGAACGAGGCGAACAACGCTGCCAGAGGCGCTGTCCTCACTGCTTTCTAAATTGATGGCTTACAAGGGGGAGGGAGAATCTCTCTCCCCCAATTTCTCCGCCGTACGAAAGAGGATCATGAAGCACGAGTTTTCCATCACTGTTCTGCTGCTGGTGGCGCTTGGCACTGCCTCCGCCCAAGTTGCCTCCCACGCGCCAACATTGGTTACGAAGCAGCCCAGCCCAGCGAACCAGGCAACGGGCAAGCCGGTCGCCCGAGTGAACGGCGCCGTGCTGACCGACCAGGATCTGCTGCGCGAGATGTTGGCGATCTTTCCCTACGCCCGGCAGCACAACGGGTTCCCCAAGTCCCAGGAGGCTGAGATCCGTAAGGGCGCGCTGGAGATGATCATCTTCGAGGAACTGGTATACCAGGAAGCGGTGCGCCGAAAGATGACCGTGCCGCTCGCGCGCATCAATCGCGCCGAAGTGGATTTCCGCGAGCAGTTTTCCAGTCAGACGGAGTTTGACAGCTATCTGCAGAGGGAGATGAGGGGTTCCCGGCAGTTGCTGCGCGAGAGGATCCGACGCTCACTATTGATCGAGTCCCTGCTGACAACCGAGGTGGAGCACAAATCGGCGGTTTCGGCGGCCGAACTCAAGGCCTACTACGACAAAAACCCGGCGCTTTTCGAGCACGATGAGTCATTCAGCATCCAGACGATTTCGATCCTGCCGCCACCGACGGCGAGTGTGGAACAGTTGCAGAAAGCGCGCAAGCGTGCGGACGATGCGCTGCGCCAGGCAAAGGCGTCCAAGACCTACGAGGAGTTTGGCCTGTTGGCTGAAAAGCTGTCCGAGGATGATTACCGCGTGAACATGGGCGACCACCACGCCGTGGACCGCACACAACTGCCGCCGGCGGTGGTGCAGGCCGCACTGGCCATGCAGCCCGGCCAGATCAGCGATCTGATCCCAATCGATCAGGCCTACACCATCATCCGGCTGAATGCTCACAATGCGGCCAGCAAGACGGAGTTTGCCCAGGTGAAAGACTCGCTGCGGAAGGACCTGCGGAAGAACAAGACCAACCAGCTCCGCGCCAACCTGGATAAGAAGTTACGAACAAGTGCAAGAGTGGAACTGTTCTGAGGGACGGGGGTCAAAGAGAAGTGTGCAGTATCCTTCAAAGGTGGCGCTCTATGCTGGCGGGGCTTTTCCTCTGGGTGCTGCCGTGCGCTGCACAGGTGACAGTCGGCGAGAACCTCCAGATGAACGCGAATGCCACTGTGTCCGCGGGATATGCAGGATTCTATGGTAACCAAATCAGTTCCGAGCACAGCCTGGACGTGGGGCTCAGTGGCAACCTAGCTGGCTCTTTCCACAGCCCAAGTTTTGTTTCGTTCAACATCCTGCCGTACTACAACCAGTCGCGGGACAATTCCAACTATCAGTCGATCAGCGACAGCAGCGGGATCAACGCTACCGCCAACATCTTTAGCGGCAGCCATTTCCCGGGCTCCATCAGTTTCAGACGGGACTACAACAGTTCTGGAACATTCGGAGTTCCGGAAGAACCTAACTTCACGACCCATGGCAACAGCCAGGGTTTCAGCATTGGCTGGAGCGCGTTGCTTCCAGGCTGGCCCACTCTCTCGGCAAGCTACTCAAAGAGCAGCGGCGAATCCTTGGTGTATGGGACGAACACGCAGAGCAATTCCGATAATCAAAACATCAATCTCCGGTCTACATATTCGATTGCCGGCTTCCACTTGAGTGGCACCTACGATCACTCGACCTCTCAGGCGACGGTTCCTGAATTCCTGGCAGGCCAGCAGGAACAGGTTTGGACTTCAAGCGGCAGCGCGTTCGGTGTCAACGCCTCGCACTCCCTCCCCCTGCATGGGGGGTTCTCTGTTGGCTTCACCAGATCGGACTACGAGGGTGGTTCTGCGGGTAACAGCGGCACCGGCAGCACGATCGACAGCGAGAATGCGGCCGTCTCGTTCCGCCCCTCGCAGAAGCTCACTTTGTCGTTCAATGAGAGCTACAGCGACAACCTTGTTGGGGTCTTGAACCAGGCAATCCTCTCTGCCGGCGGCGTCCCACCGGTGCCTTCTGCGTCGACCTCGCACTCCCTCGGCTTGTACGGCAGTGCAGGGTACGCCCTAACGCGGAATCTGGTGGCGAACGCCCAAGTCTCGCACATCGAGCAACTCTATGGGGGGCGGAGCTACGGTGCGACCTTCTGCAGCGGAAACTTGAATTATGGGCGGAAGCTTTTCGGTTTGTTCACCTTGTCCGCAACCGTTCTGGACACCGCCACCGACGCTGGCAACAGCTCAGTCGGATTCATGGGTAATATAGGTTTCTCCCGCACTATCAAGCGGTGGAACCTGTCAGGATCGTTCAGCTACGCACAGAACGTGCAGACACTGCTGGTGTTGTATACAAGCTCCTTTTATAACTACAGCGGCAACGTGAGCCGCCGTCTGAGCAAGAACGTGGCTTGGAGCGCTGGGTTCGGCGGTGGCCACAGCGGCTTGACGGCCCAGGCAGGTTCGGGAAGCAGTGCCGAAAGCGTCTCGACCAGCCTCACGGTGCATTGGTTATCCGCCAGCGGCAACTATTCGAGATCGAGTGGGACTTCAATCCTGACTGCTTCGGGACTGCAGCCGACTCCGGTGCCCTTCCCAGTCCTGCCTGCAAGCCAGGTGATCCTCTTTGGCGGAAGCAGTTACGGATTTGGTATCGCTGCTTCCCCTGTGCGCAGGCTTTCGCTATCAGCGAACTATGCGACGGCGCACAACAGCACCGTGCAGGACACGATAAGTTCCTTGAACCGAACCGATGTCTTTAACACCACCCTACAGTACCAGTTGAGGAAGATCGGGCTCCGGGCGGGATACACCAAGTTCACGCAAGGCATCAGCGCGAGCGGCTATCCGCCGAGCGCTATATCCTCCCTTTATGTTGGGGTGTCCAGGTGGTTCAACTTCTTTTGAGCGGGGCGCGGAAGGCAAGTCTGCTCACGGTGTTGAGAGTGGCGTCTATTGCCTTTCTCCTGCTGTGTCCGGCCTGGGCATCGAAGCACGCCAGGGAGAAGGTCAGCGCTCCGGCTCCTCCGGAGCTGTTGCTGGAAGGAGGCCGCAAACTTACCTACGAACGCAGCTTCAGTTCCGAACGCGAGGTGCGCAGCAAGCGCAGCTTCTGGACCAAAGTCGTGGACATCGTCGCCGGCGAGCCTGAGTTTCACTCTTTCGTGCGTCCGTACGACATCGCAATGGACTCGCGCGGCCGACTCATCGTGACTGACCCGGGCGCTTTCGGCGTGCACATCTTTGATTTTGCACAGCAGAAGTATAAGTTCCTGCAACGCAAAGATAAGGGCAAGGATCCGTTGCGCGGGCCACAATGCATCGCCGTTGATGCCCAAGACAATATCT
Organism: Terriglobia bacterium; assembly: GCA_020073495.1. Taxonomy (NCBI): domain Bacteria; kingdom Pseudomonadati; phylum Acidobacteriota; class Terriglobia; species Terriglobia bacterium. The sequence goes on along the minus strand of JAIQFD010000005.1, from coordinate 159,964 downwards.
ATGTGACTGATTCGGAGTCAGGAAAGATCTTCGTCTTCGATGCGAATGGGAAATTCAAGCACGCGCTCGGCAGTTTGAAAGGCGGAGAAGGCTTTTTCAAACGGCCGACCGGGATAGCCGTGGATTCAGCCGTACAGCGGATCTATGTTACCGATACGCTGCGCAACAAGGTATTCGTGCTCGACATGCAGGGCAGCGTGCTACAGACCATCGGGCAGAATGGCGCTGATGTTGGTCAATTTAATTTTCCTACCGAACTGCTGCTGCACGGGCAGAACCTGGCCGTCGTAGATGCCATGAACTTCCGCGTGCAGATCCTGGACCGCTCCGGGAGCTTCCAGTACGCCATCGGCAAGATAAGCGACGGCGCCGGAGGGACCTTCCGACCCAAGGGGATCGGGTTCGATTCTGAGGGCCATCTTTACGTTGTGGATGGGTTATTGAGCATGGTGCAGGTGTTTAACCGCGAAGGCCAACTTTTGTACTACTTCGGCCAGAACGGTACAGGCGCCGGCGAATTCCGCTTGCCCACCGGGTTACTGGTCGACCGAGATGATCGTGTCTATGTGGTGGATTCTTATAACCGTCGGGTTCAGGTTTTTCGCTACTTTGGACTAGCAAAGCAGGCTGGAGGGGGAAACCAGTGAAGTCCAGACTCTTGTTAGCCTGCGCAACGATCTTGTTGGCCCAGGGCGTAATGATGGCGCAAGTATCCGGCGATGTACTCGGCATGCACGACTTGTCGCCGGGGAGCGGGTCGCCGGTTCTAGCCCCTGGGAACCTCGGTTGTACGTTTTGCCACGCTCCCCACAGCGGGATCGGCGGCATAACGCCTCTGTGGAACCAGACACTTTCGAAGCAGACCTACATGCCCTACGCGAGTTCCACCTCTCCCCAGCAAGGTAACACCCAACCTCCCCTGGGGCGTTCCAGCAGCCTCTGCCTCAGTTGCCATGATGGTACGGTAGCAGTGGGACAAAGCGCAGCGTATGGCAGGATCCCCACGACCGGGAACATGAACAACATCGATGTTCTGGGCACTAATCTAAGTGGGTCACATCCCTTCAGCGTTGTTCTACCGATGAAGGATTCCCCTGATCTTGTTGCATCCCTGGTCTCGCAAGGTAAGACGGCCGACCCGCTCCAAAAGGTGAAGCTCAAGAGCGGCAACATTGAGTGCACGAGTTGTCATAACCCGCATGTGCAAGGTATCGACACGGTCGCGCAGAACTTCTTGGTTCGTGACAGCTCGAACGGCCAGATGTGCCTTGCTTGCCATGATCCAAACCGCGTGGTTTCCGGGAAGGTCAACCCAATCGCGGGGTGGACTGGCAGCATCCATGCCACGGCGACGAACAAGGTGGCAGGTCAGGCGCAGGTTGGAAGCTACGGTACTGTCGCACAGAATGCATGCAGTTCCTGTCACATGTCCCACAATGCACAGGGTCCAGTGCGGCTGCTCCGCGCCGCGAACCCGCCGGCGCCTACCGTGGACCCGACCACACAGGATTGCCTGACATGCCACAGCGGCGAGTTGAATCTTTCTCCCAGTTCCCCGAACATCTACGCCGAGTTTGTCAAGCCGGGACATCCTTTGCCGGCGGGGAACAATGTACACGACGCTGCAGAAACCGCAGTGTTGAGCAATAACCGGCATGCCACTTGTGCGGACTGCCACAACCCTCATTCCGCCAATCAAGTCAGCTCGTTTACCATCCCTCCCGCGATCCGAGTCTCGCAAGCGGGCGTCGCTGGAGTCAGTGCGGCAGACGGTGTCACTGTCCTTACTCCAGCGGTCAATCAGTATGAGAACTGCCTGCGCTGCCACGGCACGAGCGCGGGAAAAGGCACAAATCCCGCCACATTCGGTTATTTGCCGGCATATCCTAATTCCGCAGGCGATCCTCTGAATGTGATCTCTCAATTTGGCAGTACCACGCTCTCAAGCCATCCTGTGATGCGTGATTTCAGCAGTTCATTCTCGCAGCCAAGCATTCGCAAGTTCATGGTGAATCTTGACGGCATCACAAACGGGCGCCCAATCGGCAGCCGCATCCTGTGCACGGATTGCCATAACAGCGACGACAATCGCGAGTTCGGTGGCCCGGGGCCCAACGGACCGCACGGCTCCAAGTGGATGCATATCCTGGAACGCCGCTACGAGTTCAGCCAGGCGCCCGCGCCAGGCCAGAACATCACGAATCCGCTCCAAGGGCTGACTCCGTCGAACTTGGGGAGTATAGGCGGGCCCTTTGCAATGTGCGCCAAGTGCCATGACCTCACTGGTTCTGGGATCCTGAGTGCCAGCAGCTTCAGTGGGCACGCAAGTCACATCATCACTGATGGGTTTTCGTGCTCTGTCTGCCATACCGCTCACGGGGTCGCGCAGACAGGCAGCATCCCTGGGGTGGGGCTCGTGAACTTCGACGCCAACGTAGTCTCCGCGAACGGCTCGGGAGTCCCGATCTCGTATAACTCAGCGACGAACACCTGTACCCTGAGATGCCACGGCTATGATCACAACGGCGATGGAACGATTACGCCTTCAGCTCTCAGGGGCATCGGAAGGACCGGGGTTCCCGTGAAGTCAAAGTGACGACCCAACCCGGTGGATAACCTTGGCTGGCACGCATTCGCACTTTTTACACTGAGCAGAACAATAAGCAGTTGCCGTGCCTTTGTTTCCGGAAGACTCTACGCACGCTCAACACCCTTTTGCATCAGTCAGACATCCCGCCGCAGTCGTCAGCGCGGTCAGTTGGAGGAAACGAGACCTCGCTGACAGAAACGACCTCACCGGCAACCGGCGCACTCGCTGTGTTGCCCCGCGGGTTCAGATCGACCTGTGACCTCAATCACAGTCCCGTATTCGCTTGCGTACTTATTTTTGCAATATGCGCCGCACCATATCAATAGCAGCCGTGCTTGCTCCGACGTTCTTCCTGTTCCTGCCGACGATCCGCTATTGCCTCGTCTATGACGACTTCGAGCAAATCGTTACGAATCCGCGGATCACAGCCTGGAGTTACCTGCCTGGATATTTCACCTCACACCTCTGGGCCCACTCACCTCTGCAGGACGCCAATTTCTACCGGCCAGTCTTCTTGATCTGGCTACGCCTTGCTTATGTTCTGTTTGGGGCGCCCAGTGCGGTCTGGCATCTTGGGTCGATTCTCGCGCACCTCGGCGCGACCGCCATTGTTTTCTTGCTGATTCGGCGTCTTACGGACGATCTGAAGTGTTCTGCCCTATCCGCCGCGGTGTTCGGAATCCATCCGATTCACGCAGAGGCCGTGGGTTGGATCTCTTCCGTGGAAGATCCACTGGTCACGATTTTTCTGGTGGCGTCCATCTATTTCTATTCCAAGCGGAGATCTCCGATCAGCTACGTATCCCTTCTATTTGCCGTGCTGGCCATGTTTACAAAAGAAGTGGGCATTGTGGCCCCTGTCCTCATTTTTGCGTACGAAAGCACACAGTCGCGATTGAAGGACGCGGCGCTTGGGGCAATCCCTTACTGCTTCGGCGCGATGCTGTACATGGCCCTTCGTATCCATGCAATCGGTCACTTTTTCCCTGCCGCACCGCCCAGCATGAGCGTGGGAGCAATGGTCTTGACTTGGCCGCGCGTGCTAGCTCTCTACGCCGGACATCTGGTGTGGCCCGTCCATCTGAGCCCTTGCTACGACGTTCCCGTGGAGACTGAGATCTGGCCGCTGCTGCTGCTGCTCGTGGTGATTGCCGGTTTGGTATGGGTTCTTCGCGGCGCCTCCCCGGACATTCGATTTGGAGCGGCATGGTTCAGCGTCACCCTGCTCCCCAGTTTGGGGATTCGGTATCTTCTGGAAGGAGACTTCGCACACGATCGTTATTTGTATCTGCCGTCGGTCGGCCTTGCGCTCATCGCGACGGCATTGATCGCCCGGCTGCGCTTCACAACCACGCGAATCGTTGCTGTTGCCGTGGTGGCAACGGCCCTTTGCTGGGCAACAATTTCTAATCTGCATGTGTGGCGGGATAATTTTTCGTTGTTTCAACGGGCGGTCGAGACGGCTCCGAAAAACATCTCCATGAAGAACAACCTCGCTGCCGCATATCTGGACCTGAACCGCGAAGCAGAAGCGTTTCCGCTGCTCCAGCAGGTGCTTGCGGCCGAGCCCGGCTCCCGTCTCGGGAACTACAACCTGGGTCGCTATTACCAGCAGTCCGGAGACGAAGCTGCAGCGGACCGGTACTTTTCGATCGCCGACCAGATATACAATCACGAACAGGCTGGACGGGTGCGTGCCGATCACCGCGGCCAAGCCTTGCGGTGGCGCAAGTTCATTGAACAGCGGGCACCGTGTCCCAGAAGGAGTCCATGACCTAGCGGGGGAAACCGTGAGGGCACCACGTACTTCATCTGGCTTCCTTCGAAGATGCGGTTTGCGCCACTCGCGTTCAGAACTCGCGGTTATAGGTTGTGCGTGAGTTTCTGCCGAAGTTATCACTTGGTATGCTGAATCCCACTGAGACCACGTCAGCCGTGAAACCGGCCGCATCCGGTCGACCGTCGGCGATTGGGTTGCTTGCCGCCACCTTGTTCCTCAGCGCATTTCTGCTGTTTCAGGTGCAGCTGATCATCAGCAAGTACATACTGCCGTGGTTCGGCGGAACGCCCTCTGTCTGGACAACATCGATGTTGTTCTTCCAAGTGCTGCTGCTCGCTGGGTATGCTTACGCGCACTGGATCTCGATCGGTTTAAGTCCAGCAGCGCAGGCCAAGGTGCATGTTTCTCTTGTGATCATCTCAGTTCTGCTGCTGCTTGTGGCGGCGAGCTTTTGGCCTTCTCCCATTACTCCTGGAGCCAGCTTCAAACCTCAGGACGTCAATCATCCAGTGCTCGACATCATGGCCCTGCTCGGCGCCAGTGTCGCACTTCCGTTCTTCTTGTTATCGACCACAGGGCCGTTGCTCCAGAGTTGGTATGCTCGCACCGAAAACAGGCGTTCGCCCTACCGGTTGTATGCGGTTTCAAACTTTGGATCGCTTCTTGGCCTGATCAGCTATCCGTTCCTTGTGGAACCATTGCTGAAGCTTCGAACGCAAGCGCGGATTTGGACCGTTGCTTATTTTCTGTTTGCGGCCGGCTGCGCGGTCTGCGCGATCCATGCCCGCAATGCCGTTGACCGCGAAACTGCCCCGGAACCGCAAGCTGACAATGACATCGATGCGGGCCCGCCCACGCCGGCGCAATACCTGCTCTGGGTTGGTCTAGCCGCTTGCGCATGCATGATGTTGCTGGCCGCGACGAATGTCATTTCGCAGGAGCTGGTCGCGATCCCGCTGCTATGGGTGATTCCGTTGGCGTTGTACCTGCTGTCGTTCATCCTCTGTTTCGAGAGTGAGCGCTGGTACAAGCGTGGCATCTTTCACGCAGTCTTTGGCATCAGCCTGGCGCTGGTCCCGCTGGCCATCCAGCGCCGTGGCCATCTTATGCTGCACCTGGGCGTGTTACTGCTTGCCATGTTCGCGGTTTGCATGATGTGTCACGGTGAACTGGCGCGAATGAAACCCAAATCCAGGTATCTAACCTCCTTCTACATGGCAATTTCCGTCGGAGGCGCCCTCGGTGGAATTTTCGTGGCCTTAATCGCGCCCCATGTGTTTCCGGACTTCTGGGAGTTGCAGATAAGCCTGTTTGCGACTGCACTGCTGGTCCTGTTCGTGGTGGCACGAGATCGCGACTCATGGCTGAACCGCGGTTCCTTTCCACTGCTGGTTAGCATCGTGGTGACGGCATTCGCTGTCTTTTACCTGGAAACCCGCTTGGACCCAGTTGGGCGTCAAATCACATCGGAGTCGCATTTTTTTCCGCTGATGGGTCTTTTCTGCGTTCCCCTGCTACTGGGGGCATTTGTTTTCCGCGATCCAGCTCGTCTTGGCTGGCGTGGCGGAAAGTGGTGGACAGCCTGTATGGTCGTGGTGTTGGCGCTTGCGGCGTTTCTGCACGCCAGGATCGTCGCGCAGCTTCAGACGAGTTACGTTACACAGTCACGCAATTTTTTTGGCGTTGTTTCCACTTACTTTGGCGAGAACAAGTTGTACCTCGTTCTCCAGCACGGCGCCACGGCCCATGGAGCACAGTTCCGCGATGTAATGGCCATGTATCCCACCACCTATTACGGTCCGAACAGCGGTATCGGCTTGTTGCTGCAATCGCACCTGAATGTGGGTGGTAGCCGCCGGCAGCCAATCCGCATGGGAATCATTGGGCTCGGGGTGGGCACGCTGGCAGCCTACTCTCGTCCCGGCGACTACCTGCGGATTTACGAGATCGATCCGGCCGTAGCCGCACTCTCAGAAGGACCGCGCCCAGTCTTCACTTTTCTGAAAGACGCGGGCGGCAAAGTGGACGTGGTCCTCGGCGATGCCAGGCTGTCTCTGGAGCGTGAAGCCTCCCGCGGCGACTACGGCAACTTTGACTTCCTGGTAGTGGACGCCTATAGCGACGATTCCGTCCCCGTTCACCTGCTCACTCGCGAAGCGTTTGAACTCTACCTGCGCCATCTGAGAAGTGATGGTGTCCTGGCAGTGCATATTACTTGCCAGCGTCTCGACCTGTCTCCGGTCGTCACTGCGCTCAGCCGGTATTTTGGCCTAACGATGATCGTAATCCACGGCGATAAAGATCAACAGGGCGCTCTTGCAAGTGATTGGGTGTTGCTCTCATTCACTCCGGCATCGGTGCTTACTGATGACATCGTTCAGCACGGATACTATGTGCCCTACAAGATCCGCGCACTGTTGTGGACGGATGACTACAGCAACTTGTGGCAAATCGTAACCATGAAGACGCCTTGATCCACCGGCGGGATTGCTATCGCAACCTTCGGTCTGACGCACTCTTGTCCAAATCAGGTCCGCAAGCACCGCGATAGAACTCTGCTGCGGTTTGCGTTGAAGAGAGGTGAGTCTCAGGGAGGACCCCCGCCTGGTGGGCGGCCGCAGAGCCCTCTTTGACAGCACTCCCAGACGCCGACGATCTCCGACTACAGTGCCGGCTTGGCGGTTGTCATCCCGGCGGGCACCTTCACGTGCTCCTTGGCTTTGACGATCATGCTTTCCACCTCTGCGCGACGTGGATGGTTCGGATTGGTTTTCAGCATGCGTTGCCAAAGTTCGATCGCAGCTTTGGGATCGTTCCTCACCTGCCAGTTCAGCATGCCGAGATTGAAGAGCGCATTGGGCGACTTGGGATCAATCTGCAATGCCCGCTTCAAGGTCTCGATGGCACGGTCGTCCGATCCGGCGTAGTGGTAGGAGTTAGACAACGAGACGAGCCCATCGGCAGTCGGCTTGATCTGCATGGCGCGTTCGTAATAGTCCACCGCGATCGGAAACTGATGTGCGCGGAAATACACGCTGCCTGCCTGCGCAAGCACGTCCGGGTTGTTGGGGTCTTTCCGCAGGGCGGCCAACAACGGCTCGGCCTGCACATCGGCCATGTGCTTCAGCTGTTCAGGAGTTATCTGATCGGCGCGAGCCGCCACGCCGGGCACCGGTTGCTGCGAATCTTGAGCGGCATTCCTGACCGCACTGGTGGACGGGGCACGAAGAAGATAGCCGACGGGGATTCCGGAGAGCATGCACACGACTGCCAATACGTAGGCCTGTTTGGCGGTCCACTTTGTCCCAGGTGTCGATGTCGTGTCCATGCCCTCTCCTTGCATTCAACTACCCGCGGAGGCCCGCGCTCATCCGGAGGTCAGAACGGATTTCACATGGCCGGCTTCGACGTCTTCTCGCCGGGCTTGATATTGCTGTGTCTCTTGGCTTCTGCAATCAACTGCTCCACGTTCGAGCGCTGCGGAAAATCCGGGTTGGCCTTGAGCAGCCCTTCCCAGTCTGCGACGGCGCCCTTTACGTCCATCTTGCCCTTCCATCGCACGATCCCGCGGTTCAACAGCGCATTCGCCTTGTTCGGTTGCTGTTCGAGTACCCTGTCGAACTCCGCGAGAGCCCGGTCTGCATCACCCAGATACCAATACGCGGTGGCCATGTCGGTACGAACATCGGTGTTCTTCGGATCGCCTTCGAGCGCGCGCGCATAGTAGTCGGCGGCTTCCTTGAATTGTTGCGCGTCGTAATAGATGTTGCCGGCCTGCATGAGCAGCGCGGGATCGCTGGGCTTCAGCTTCAATTGCCCAAGTACCGGCTCGGCCTGTTTGTCGGCCATAACCCTCAGTTGCTCGGGAGTGACCTGAGAACCCATCGTGCCTGCCGCGCTTTCTGCGGATTGTCCGGCGGGTGCTGCCTGGGCTGGACCCGACCCCCGCAGGAGATAGCCGACAAGAGTCCCGAGCAGCAGGCAAATGACAGCAAGCACATAGGCTTGCGTGCCGGTCCAGTCGGAGGAGCGATTCTGAGCGTCTTGCCCCATTCTGATTTCCCTTCCACACACTACTTTTCGGAGAGTGTCAGGATGCCTCCACGATAGCGGGGGGTACCGCGCCGGACTGTGTCTGTAATCACCCCCGAATGTGACGCGTATCACATCAGAGAAGGTGCGTTCGCCGTGTCACCGACCACCAATTCCAACCCGGCGGCCAAACACCCGTCACCGGTGCTCAGGTTGTCGTACAGGACAACCGTGTGCCCCTTACGAACGAGAGCCCGCGCGGCATGGGATCCGATAGAGCCAGCCCCGCCAGTGACCAGTACATTCATCCTGGTCCACGAATCTGCCGGAGAGCGGCCCTGAACCGCAAGTGCCATAGCCAGATCCGCGCAAGTTTCAGCTCCGGCCGCACGGCTGGCATCGCTGAATCTGTCACATTCAGCTGTGACGCAAACGTGCGCGATTTGCCGCAGCCTGGAGCGGCATCACAAGGAAATGTGACGTAGTTCACAAACTCAACAGTGCCTGGAAGCGTAGTTTCGAGGCATGGTGAACTGGATTCTGGCGTTAGCTGTCCTCGTGATTCCCTGTTACCTCGGCTTTGTTCAGGTCCGCGAGCTGGTGGGAGCGCTCCGGCGCGGCGAACTCAAGTGCCCGATCCGGCGTAGCAAGCGCAGCCAGGCGGAATTCGCGGACTAATAATCTGTAGCCCCTTCTCCTGATTCACGCCCCACGATGTGAAGCGGGTGTTTCTGCGTCCTGTGAATGAAAGTGTTGCCAGGAAACGCCTCGCTCACCGGAGTGACGACTCCCTATTTTCCCTTACGCTGACCCGGAGACGCGGTAGAGCTTTCGGTCCTTGAGCCGGAAGCGCTCGCCGCGCCAGATGATGGTGTGGCCGGCGTAGCTGGCGCACCAGACCAGCAAGGCCATGAAGTCGCGGAGAGGGAGCAGCCAGAGCAGGCACCAGACGTGCGGGTCGCGCAGGATGACCCGGCCAATCACCCCTGCGACGGCGAGGCGCGCGAGCACGGTGACTGCGAAGAGTGCCCAGGCCCACAACGCACCACCAGCGGCGATCAGAGCGAAGACCGACCAGGGCAGACCGAAAGTAAGGACCACACCGAAGTAGCCAGCGCGGCGGGAGTCGCGCATGCCTCGTGCCCAGCGCAGCTGGTGCTCGAAGAAGCTGCGCAAGGAGTAGGCAGGCAAATGGGTGTCGACCACCGTGTCGGCGAGCTCGACACGGAAGCCGGCATCGCAGGTACGCTTGCCCATCTCGTAATCGTCGGCGAGGTAGTCGAGCAAGGCTTCGAACCCGCCGATCTGGGCGAGGAGGTCGCGGCGGATGGCGAGTGTGGAGCCGAGCGCGAAGCGAATGCCCCTGTCCACAACGCGCGCCGCGAGCACGCCACCGATGAAATCCGTGCTGATGCCGAGCGATTCCAGTTCCGAGCCGAGGGTATCCTCCGGCGCACCGCGATAGAGCGCGGTGACCATGCCCACCTTTGCATCCGCGAACGGCGCCACCACCCTGCGCAGGTAATCCTGGGGCACGCGGACGTCGCTGTCGTTGACGATCAGATGCTGGTGGCGGGCGTGGGGCAGCATCTGCACCAGGTTGCTCACCTTCCGGTTGGTGCCGAGGATCTCGGGGCAGACGATCAAGCGGAGGCTGCGATCAGGAAATTCCTTCTTGAGTTGCTCGATGGCCGCAATGGCGGAATCAGCCGGGTCCCAAACACCGAAGATGATCTCGAAATCCGGGTAGTCCTGGCGGCAGTGGCTCTCGAAGGCGGCGAAGGCTTCCGGATCAATCCCGCGGACTGGCTTGAGGATGGTGACGGGTGGAGTGAATACCTCGACGGGGCGCGATCGGCGCACGAAGGAGCGCGCGGCCCACAGCACCAGGAGGTAGTAGCCGAGACCGCAGAGGGTCAGGAGCGCAAACACGAGTTCGAGAGCGGTCTTGAGCAAGTGTAACGGCACGGCTTTAGCCGTGCCCTTTCAACTATTCGTACCGCAGAGCGTCGATGGGGTCGAGATTAGCAGCTTTCCACGCCGGGTAGATACCGAAGATGAGGCCGATGGCGCAAGAAGAAACGAAGGCAGTCGTGATCCAGAACGCGGACATGCTGGCGGGCAGCGAGGACCAGATAAAACGGATGAGCTGGGTGACGAAGGCGCCGGCGAGGATGCCGAGCACACCGCCGACCGCGCTCAGCGTCATGGCCTCGAGGGTGAATTGCAGGAGCACGTCGCGCTTGCGGGCGCCGATGGCCTTGCGCACGCCGATCTCGCGGGTTCGCTCGGTGACCGAGACCAGCATGATGTTCATCACGCCGACGCCGCCGACGATCAAGCCCACGCTGGCCACCGCGAACATGAAGACGAAGACGGCGCCGGTGACCTGGTTCCAGACGTCGGTGAGGGAGTCCTGGGTGAAGACTTCGAAATTATCGGGCTTGTTGGAGGGGACCTTGCGACGGCGGCGCAGGAGCTCACGCATCTCGTCCATGGCCTTGCCCATGTCCTCGTGCGAGGTGGCTCTTACGCTGATCCAGTGCTGCTTGAGCTCGGGGTGAAGCTTGCGGAAGGTGGAGAGCGGGAAAAAGACGATGTTGTCCTCGGGATTGGAGCCGGAGCCGAAGGCGGTCTTGCGAGGCTCGCCGACGCCGATGACGGTGAAAAGCTGGCCTTCGATGTTGATCTCGGCGCCCAGAGCGCTGCGCTCGGCGAAGAGCGTTTTCCAGGTCTCATAGCCGAGGATGATGACGGGCGAGCGGCGTTCGTCGTCCACTTCGCCGAACCAGCGGCCCTCGACCAAACGCACGTCATAGACGTCTTTGACGGAAGCAGTGTCGCCCTCGAGGATGACGTTCTTGGCCTTCCTCCCCTGGTAGCTGACGACGTAGGAACCGGCGCCGAACTGGGGGAGGAAAAGACGCACGCCCGCGGTGACGTACTTCACGTGGGGCAGGTCTTTCATGGCCATAGCGTCTTCGAAGGTCAGCTCCTTGCGGGTGCGCATCTCCTCGGGCATGTGGCCGAAGGTGAAGACGTTGAGGTGGAAGGCCATCACGATGTCGGAGCCCATGGACTCGACCACTTCCCTGACATTGGAGTTCAGGCCGTTGACCACGGACGACATGCCGATGACGGTCATCACGCCAATGACGATGCCAAGAACGGTGAGGCCGGAGCGCATCTTGTTCTTGCGGATGGTGTCGAGGGCCATGGCGAAGATCTCGCCGTAGTCGCGGCGGCGGATCATAGTTCGAACCTCAGGGCGGCGATGGGATCCAGGCGGGCGGCACGGCGCGCCGGGTAGACGCCGAAGAACAGGCCCACGCTGGTGGCCACCGCTAGCCCGGCGAACACGGCCCACAACTTGATGGCGGAGGGCATCCCGATGAGAGCGGTGACCGACTTGGCGATGAAGACCCCGAACAGGACCCCGAGAACGCCGCCGACCAGGGCCATGGTGGCAGACTCGATGAGGAACTGGGCGGCCACATCGGAGCGGGTGGCGCCCACGGCCTTGCGGATGCCGATCTCGCGGGTGCGCTCGGTGACCGAGACCAGCATGATGTTCATGATGACGATGCCGCCGACGACGAGCGAAATCGAGGCGATGGCGACCATCACGATGAAGAAGCTGCTGCTGAGGCTTGCCCAGATGCCGAGGAAGGTCTGGTTGGTCTCGGCCTCGAAGGTGTCGGGCTGGCCGGGGGGGTCATGACGGCGGGCGCGCAGCACGACGCGCGCCTCGTCGATGGCGGCATCCATGGGGGCGCCGACGGCGGAGGCCTTGCCCCAGATGCGCAGTGAGTTGTGCGAGCCGTACAGACGCAGCCAGGACGTGATGGGCATCATGACCCAGTTGTCGCGGCTCTGGCCCAGAGTCTTCCCTTCCTTCTTGCCGACACCGATGACCTGGTAGAGCTGGCCGTCGACGCGGATCTCCTTGCCGATGGGGTCCTCGCTGCCCATGACCTGCTCGAGGATGTCGTAGCCGATGACGGCAACGTTGGTAGCGCTGTTCATGTCGGCGTCGCTGATGCCGCGGCCGGCGATGATGTCGAGGTCGTAGATGCGGGCCATGGAGGGCGTCCAGCCACGCACGAAGGAATCGGTGATGGAGCGTTCTTTGTAGTTGACCCGGCCGGTGTGATTGCCGGCGGTGGCGCCGATGACGGTGCAGGCGCGGCAGGCGTCGCGCACGGCTTGGTAGTCGTCGAGAGTGATGTCCTTGCGGCGGCGGCCCTCGAGGTACTCGTCCACGTTGGTAATGACGTTCTTGGACTTGTTGATGATGAAGACGTCGGCGCCAAGGTTAAAGATCTTCTCGGCGACGTAGCCGTTGATGCCATTCACGAAGGTGACGACGGCGATGACCGCAGCGACGCCGATGACCACGCCGAGCAGGGTCAGCGCGGAGCGGAGCTTGTTCGCCCAGAGCGATTGCAAGGCAATCCGGATGGCTTCCAGAGTGTTCATGGACCCCAAAATGAGTCTAGCAGGACGCGAACGGAGTGCTGTGACGGATGAACAGTGGGCAGTGGTCAGAGAGAAGGAAAACGGAACGGCCGCGCAGGAGGAGCTGCGCAGCCGTTGGGTGGGATCAGGCGGCCGTGGGTACGAGCTGATGTAGCTGCATCTGATGCCGCACGGCGATGGAGAGGCGGCGGACGCCTTCGCGGATGACCTCTGGACGCGAATAGGAGAAATTCAGCCGGAGATGGCGGCGCGCTTCAGCGTCGTCGGTGACGTAGAAGCAGTCGCCGGGGACGAAGGCGACATTCTCGGCGAGAGCGGCCGGGAAGAGCTCGTGGCAGTCCATGCCCGGGGGAAGCGTGACCCAGAGGAAGAGACCCCCGTGGGGGTGGGTCCAGGTGACTTCGCGGGGGAAGAACTCGTCCAGCGCCTTGAGCATGGCATCGCGGCGCTCGCGATAAACCTGGCGGATGAACTTCACATGCTCGTCGAGATAGCCGTCGCGGGCGACCTCGTAGGCGACCATCTGGTTGAAGGTCGCGGTGTGGAGGTCGGCGCCCTGCTTGAGCTGCACCAGCTTGGCGATGACATCCGCCGGGGCGAGGATCCAGGCCAGGCGCAGGCCGGGCGCCAGGGTCTTGGAGAAGGTGCTGAGGTAGATGACATTGCCCAGGGTGTAGCCGTTGTCGCGGCGCAGGTTCTCGCGATCGATGACGACCAGAGGCGGGATGTGATCGCCCTCGTAGCGGAGCTGGCCGTAGGGATCGTCCTCGATGATGGGGATGCCGTACTTTTCGGCGAGCAGGACCAGTTGGTGGCGGCGGCCTTCGGAAAGCGTGACCCCGCCGGGGTTCTGGAAGTTGGGCAGAACATACATGAACTTGGGGCCGGAGCGGAGGGCGTCTTCGAGCCGGTCGGTTTGCAAGCCGTCGTGGTCGATGGGAACGCTCACGTAGTCGGCGCCGTAGACGGTGAAGGCCTGGAGCGCGCCCAGGTACGTGGGCGCCTCGACCAGGATGCGATCGCCACGGTTGATGAGCAGCTTGCCGATCAGGTCCAGGGCCTGCTGCGAACCGGAGGTGATGAGCACGTTCTCCGGAGTGGCCATGATGCCGTAGCGGGCGGTGTGGGCGGCAATCATCTCGCGGAGGGGGAGATACCCCTCGGTGGCGCTGTACTGAAGAGCCGCCGGGCCCTTCTCAGCCAAAACCTTCTGGCAGGCCTCCTGAAAACGCTGGGTGGGAAAGACCTCCGGCGCGGGAAGCCCGCCGGCTAAGGAGATGACGTCTGGATTTTGGGTGATTTTGAGGAGTTCCCGAATGGCTGAGCTCTTTACCGCTTGCGTACGCTGGGCAAATCGGTGCAACCAAGGAGTAGACATAGTTTTGGTGCCTCTGCCATAACTCAGCCTAAGACGAAGGGGGCCTGGAGTCTGTGATGTGGGTTACATGGCATGGTTCGGGCGAACAAACCGAGGTACCCGGTCGGCCAAAACAGGAGCAGGACGGGTGCGCAAACGATGGAATATAATGAGTTTGTTGACAGGCGGACCGGATGGTCGCCTCGCGCCGCGAACGCTGGCTTTGGCCAGGCCGCGCGGTGGCGGGGAGGAAAGTCCGAACTCCGCAGAGCAGTGTGCCGGATAACGTCCGGGACGGCGGGCTCAAACCCGCTGGACGGAAAGTGCCACAGAAAACATACCGCCCCGGCCGCAAGGCCGAGGTAAGGGTGAAAAGGTGCGGTAAGAGCGCACCGCCCGGCGAGCGATCGACGGGGCAGGGCAAACCCCACACGGAGCAAGACCAAATAGGGGAGGAATGCGGGAGCAATCCCGCTACGAGCCGGCTCGGCTCGTCAGCCCAGCACGGGCGCCCAGAAATGGGCGGAACTTCCGGGTAGGTCGCTAGAGCGGCACAGCAATGTGCCGCCCAGAGGAATGACCGTCCTGCCGGTCTTCGGAGCGGCAGACAGAATTCGGCTTACAGGTCCGTCCGTCACTCAATGCCCTCTCATTCCGAAAGGAGTGGGAGGGCATCAATGCGTTCGCGAGGTCCTTCCGCGGGGCGTCAGGATTTCGCCTGCGGGCTCCCGCTGCGCTCACGCCCGCAAGACGGCTCAACTTACAGGTCCGTCCGTCACTCAATGCCCTCTCATTCCGAAAGGAGTGGGAGGGCATCAATGCGTTCGCGAGGTCCTTCCGCGGGGCGTCAGGATTTCGCCTGCGGGCTCCCGCTGCGCTCACGCCCGCAAGACGGCTCAACTTACAGGTCCGTCCGTCACAGGATGCCCTTCTCTTCCGTACAGGAGGAGAAGCGCATCAATGTTCTGGCGTCCTGGAATCGTCCAGCGTGTTCGGTCAGTCGGCGGCGGAGGCGAGTTTACGGTCCGAGCCACAGGCCTCCTGGTACACCTGGAGGATGCGCTGGGCGGAGACTTCCCAGGAGAAGCGCTGCGCCTGCTGGTAGCTGCGCTGCTTCAGGCGCTCGCGGAACGGCTGGTCGAGCAGCACGCGATGCAGTGCGTGCATGATCTCGAAGACGTTCTCGGGGTTGACCAGCACGGCGGCATCGCCGACCACCTCGGGCAAGGATGAGGCGTTCGAGGTAACCACCGGCGTGCCCAGCGCCATGGCCTCCAGCGGCGGAAGGCCAAAGCCCTCGTAGAGTGAGGGAAAGACGAAGATCTTGGCCGCATCGTAGAAGATGCGCAGCACATCGATGGGGACGAAGCCGAGGAAGCGAACGTCGTTCTGCACGCCGGCCTTGATGACGGTGCGGCGCAGATCGGGATGCTTGGAGAGCTCATCGCCGATGATGATGAGCTTCAGGTCGGTGAATTTGGCTTCCTTCTCCAGTTCGGCTTTGAGCGCGGCGAAGGCCTCGATGATGCGGCCGATGTTCTTGTGCGGCTTGATGTTTCCCGCATACAGCAGGAAGGGATAATTCACCTGGTAGCGCTCGCGGATGAACTGGCGCTCGGCGTCGGAGGCGTGGCCCTGGAGGAAGCGCTCGTCAATGGCGTTGTAGACGACCTCGATGTTGTGGCCGGGCACGCGAAACAGGCGCATGAGGTCGCTCTTGGTCGAATTGGAAACGGCGAAGATGCGCGCTGCGCGAAACAGCGTGCGGCGGGTCAGGTAGCCCTGGACCCATTGCTTCCAGCCGGTGCCGCCGTTCTGCGGATAAAGGAAGTCGAGCAGATCGTGCACCGTGACCACGTAGGGGCAGGGCATGTACTGCGGCACCCAGAACAGGTGCGGGACGTGGACCACATCGCAGGAATGGCGGCGCAGGACGTGCTGAAAATGAAAATAGTCGCGCGGGGAAATCTCGTTGAGCGCATAGGGAATGTGGGTGAAATTGGGCGGCAGGTCGCCGCATTCGCGAAGGCGCGCGGGGGAACCGATCAGGCGGTACTGATTGCGGTCATCCAGATGGGCGAGGGCGCGGACAATGTTGCGAACATAGGTGGCGACGCCGAACTCGTTGACGCGACGCATGTCGAGGGCGATGCGCACGAACCAATTTAACCACGGAGGACGCGGAGGACACAGAGGAATGCAGGCAAAAAGAAAACGGAGGAGCATTCAGCTCCTCCGCGTACCTCAGAGTCCTGCGTGGTCAGGCTTTCATTTCGGCGGCGGCGCGGGCGCGGCGCTCGGCGTAGAGCGGGAAAGCCTCGCACATATCCAGCACATCCTTGCGGATGCGCTTGAGGACGGCCGCATCCTGGCGGTTGTTGAGCGCCTGGGCGATCCAGTGGCCGATCTGGCGCATCTCGCCCTCCTTCATGCCGCGGGTGGTGACCGCGGGCGAGCCGATGCGGATGCCGCTGGGCTTCATGGGCGGGTTGGTGTCGAAGGGGATGGCGTTCTTGTTGACGGTGATGCCGGCCTCGCCCAGCGCCTTCTCGGCCTCGCTGCCCAGCATGCCCTTGCTGAAAACGTCGACCAGCATGAGGTGAGTGTCGGTGCCGCCGGAGATGATGCGGTACCCGTCGGCGGCGATGGTCTCGGCCAGGACCTTGGCATTGGCGACGATCTGGCGGGCGTAATCCTTGAACTCCGGCTGCATGGCTTCGAGGAAGCACACCGCCTTCGCGGCCATGATGTGCACCAGCGGACCGCCCTGGAAACCGGGAAACGACGTCTTGTCAACGGCAGCCGCGTATTCCTGCTTGCAGAGGATCATGCCGGCGCGCGGACCGCGCAGGGTCTTGTGGGTGGTGGTGGTGACGATCTGGGCGTGCGGCACGGGCGAGGGATGCACGCCACCGGCGACCAGGCCGGCGAAGTGCGCCATGTCCACCAGGTAGATGGCGCCGACCTTGTCGGCGATCTGGCGCATGCGCACGAAGTCGATGATGCGCGGGTAGGCGCTGCCGCCGCCGATGATCAGCTTGGGGCGCTCCTGCTCGGCCAGCTTCTCCAGCGCATCGTAGTCGATGGTCTCGGTCTCTTTGGTCACACCGTAGGGAATGATCTTGTAGGTCTTGCCGGAGAAATTGAGCGGGTGACCGTGGGTGAGGTGGCCGCCGTGAGCGAGGTTCAGGCCGAGGACGGGATCGCCGGGCTGAACGACCGATGCGTAGGCAGCCTGGTTGGCCGACGAGCCGGAGTGCGCCTGGACGTTGGCGTGGTCAGCGCCGAAGAGCTTCTTGGCGCGCTCGCGGGCGAGGGTCTCGACCACGTCGGTGAACTCGCAGCCGCCGTAGTAGCGCTTGCCGGGATAGCCTTCGGCGTACTTGTTGGTGAAGACGGAGCCGGCGGCTTCGAGCACGGCCTCGCTGACGAAGTTCTCGGAGGCGATCAGCTCGAGGCCTTCGTGCTGGCGGCGCTCTTCGTTGGCGATGGCCTGGGCGATCTCTGGATCATCTTCCCAGAGGGGGCGGGACATCCGATCGTTTTTCATGAATGCGTCCTTCTAAATGCGAAAGTGAACGACGCCTTGACGGGCGCCTCTCCGGATTATTTGGCGTGGGCCTGGATCTCCTGACGCTCGATCTCCATGATCTTGTCGACGCGGCGCTGGTGGCGGCCGCCGGCGAACGGGGTGTGCAGCCACTTGTCCACAATGGCGAAGGCTTCTTCGTCCTTGAGGATGCGGGCGCCAAGGGCGAGTACGTTAGCGTCGTTATGCTCGCGGCTCAGCTGCGCCTCAAACTCACTGGTGACGTTGGCGGCGCGCACGCCGGGGACCTTATTGGCGGCAATGGACATGCCTATGCCGCTGCCACAGACGAGCACGCCGTAGTCTACCTTCTTTTCGGCCACCTCTTCGCCAACCTTGCGCGCGAAGTCGGGATAGTCCACGGACTCGGTGGAGGCAGTGCCCTCGTCGCGGATCTCGATGCCCTGCTGCGCGAGGCGCTGCTTGATCTTTTCCTTCAGCTCGTAGCCGGCATGGTCGGCGCCGATGGCGACCTTCATAGCGGGTCAATTGTAAACCGGTCGTGGGTCGCAGGTCGCGGGTCGTGGGTAAAAGAAAGGCTGCGGAGAGCGTGCGATCGCGGAGCGGCGGCCCTTGTGGAAACAGGCATTTCGTCACATAATCACGCCTCCCAAAAATTCCGCCGAGGAGTGACCATGGCCAGCACCAGCCCAACTCCGGAAGTCAAAGAAGGCTTCAAGTTCATCCATTTCGACACCACCACGTACATCGCCCGCATCACGCTGAACCATCCGCCGTACAACGTCCTGACCGTGCCGCTCATGACCGAAATGGCGGAGGCGATCGAAAGCCTGAACGGGCGGGGCGACATCAAGGCCATCCTGCTCGATTCGTCGCAAAAAACGTTCTCAGCGGGCATCGGGCTGGAGGACTCGAAGGCGGATCGCGTGTTCCAGACGCTGGATGCATTCAACCGTATCTTCACGGCGATGCGCGAGATCTCGAAACCGGTGATCGTGGTGGTGAACGGACCGGCGATCGGCGCGGGATCGGAGCTGGTGGCCTTCGGCGACATGGTGATCGCGACGCCCAAGGCCAAGTTTGCGCAGCCGGAGGTGAAGCTGGGGATCTTCCCGCCATTCGCCGCGGTCATGCTGCCGCAGCTTATCGGGCCGAAAAAGACCTACGAGCTGATCCTGACCGGCGAGGCGATGTCGGCGGAAGAGGCCAACGTGCACGGGTTCGTCAACAAGGTGGTGCCGGAAGCCGATCTTGAAAAGGCGGTGAACGAGGTCATCGCTCGCATCGGGGAGTTCTCGGCGCCAGTGCTGGAAATGACGAAAAAGGTCATCGGCAGCTCGCTCGGCCTGCCCATCCAGGAGGCGATGAAGAAATCGCATGACATCTACCTGAACCAGCTCATGGACCTGGAAGACGTGCAGGAAGGGCTGCGGGCGGTGGTGGAGAAGCGAAAGCCGGTGTGGAAGAACAAGTAGTTGCCAGTTGTCGGTTGCCAGTTGTCAGGAGGAATCCCGTGGAGTGTACGTATAAGGATTTGAAAGCTTGGCAAAAGGCGATGGACCTCGTGACAGACATCTACGCGACAACAAAGCGATTCCCATGGGATGAAAAAGACGGGCTCACAAGCCAAATGCGAAGAGCGGCCGTTTCCGTTCCCGCGAATATCGCCGAGGGCCAGGGCCGTCGCTACGAAGGAGAGTTCCAACACTTTCTTCGGACGGCTAGAGGCCCCTTGCTTGAGCTCGAAACGCTCGTACAGATTGCCACGAAGCTGCACTACATTCAGGATCCCGACTCCGAACACCTGCTGCAATCCACTGCGGAAGTCGGCCGCATCCTCAACGGTCTGCTCGCCTCAATCCGGAAGAACTGACAACCAGCAACTGACAACTGGCAACTAGAAGGCGGAAGAAACGAAGCGACAGATGTGGAAGGCGTCCACGTATTTGAAGGGCGTCTCTCCGGTGACGTAGTGGCCGCAGGGGAGTACCGCCTGGCGGAAATCGCATTTCCGGCGCGCGAACTCGGCGACCACCTGCCTGGAGAACTCCGGCAGGAAGGTGAGGTCGTGCGTGGCCCAGACGACCAGCGATTTCTTCGGCTTGGCGGCGAACTTGTCGAAGTACGACATGGGACTGATGGAGCGCCAGCAATCGCGAAGCCGGTCGAGGCCGATGGCGGACTCGATCCCGGCGCGGATGTGGCGTGTGGACTGGCCGGTCCAGACCACGTCCGCAAAGTAAGTCGAAGCGTGGTTGAAGACGTTGACCTTCAAGCGCTCGTCGTGGGCGCTGGCGATGAACGCGTAGCACGAACCCAGGCTGGTGCCGAGGATCCCGAGCTCGGTGTATCCCTGCTGCTGGAGCCAGTCGAGGCAGGCGCGGATCTCGACGATGCCCTGGCGCACGGCGTCGATGGTGCGGCCGATGTTGGCCGAGACGGCGTAGTCGGCGCGCTCGATCTCGGCGGGCTTGCGCACGTCGTGGTAGGGCAGGCTGAGGCGCAGAGCCGCGACACCCATCCAGTTGAACAACCGTCCCAGGCCGTTATGGCTCTCGGCGTCGGCGTTCCACTGCGGCAGGATGAGCATGGCGCGGCGGCCCCGCGCCGGAAACCAGCGGGCATTCGCTACGTTGTTCTCCGGGAAGGGCGTCTGCACCGGTGAGGTGAAGCGCAAGAACTGTGCCGGGGCCGTCTCGCGCTGGACGTACTTCCCTTCCCGGTCGCGCGCCGGCGGCGGTACATGCATCTCGATGCGGAAGTCGTTCGGCGTTTCGTAGGAGAAAAAGGTTTCGCTGCGGCGCACGATCTCGCGGTTCAGCTCGTGCACGAAGCGCTCGGGATCGGCAGATTCGCGGTGAAAGCTGCCGTTCACCATCGGCCAGCCCCGCATCCAGTCGAGCCCCCAGTCGAAGGGCCGCACCACGCGGTTGGTGTCGCGCATGGTGAGACGCGTCTCCCAGGAATACATCCACTTGGAATAAAGCTGAAGCATGGAAGGAAAAACTATAACAACTGCGAACGACCGTTACTAGGTTGTGCCCAGTAAGAGACAGCCGAGGGCGGCTGTTCCACACGATTAGTCCACGTACTTGCGGGGGACGCGCTTGGAAATAGCGCAGAGGATCTCGTAGGCCACCGTGGAAGCGAGGGTGGCATGCTCCCAAGGGCCGATGGAGCGGTCCCCTTGCGAGCCGATGATGATGACCTCGTCGCCGATGTCCACGCCGGGGATTCGGGTGACGTCGATGGTGGTCAGGTCCATGGCGATGTTGCCAATGATGGAAGCGTAGTCGCCGCGCACGATGACGCGGCCGCGGGAGGAGAGCTGGCGGTTCAAGCCGTCGGCGTATCCGACCGGCAGCACGGCGATGCGGGCGGGAGCCGGAGTGACGTAGGCGCCGCTGTAGCCGATGGCGGTGCGTGCGGAAACGTCGCGCAGGGCGATCACTCGCGTCTTCCAGGTCAGCACGGGCACCACCGGCAGTTCGTAAGAATCGTCGGGCGCGCCGGTCTCGGCGGAGACGAACGGCAGGTGGTAGCCGTACAGGGCGAGGCCGGGACGGACAAAATTCATCCACGTCTTGGGCCGGGTGGCAAGAGCGGCGGAGTTGGCGATGTGGTAGTAGGCGGGCGAGAGGCCGTGCTCGATGATAGTCGCCGAGGCGTGGCCGAAGCGGTCGATCTGCTGCTCGACGGTGGGAGCATCCACCACTTCCGCCGAGGCCAGGTGACTGTAAAAGCCCTCGACGCGGACGTGGCGCGCCTGACGCAGGGCGTCGGCGAGCATGGGCAGATCGGAAAGGTCCGCGCCCAGGCGGGTCATGCCCGTATCCACCTTAAGGTGGACGCTGATCCTGTCCTTGCCCATCTTCTCGGCCGCATCCTCCAGCAGCTCGATGTGGCTCCAGTCCCAGATGGTGGGCGTGAGGTTGTTCTGGAGGAGGTACTCCTCCTCGCCGCGGAAGAATCCTGCCATCACGAGGATGCGCCCGTTGATGCCGGCGTCGCGCAGCAGCATCCCCTCGTGGGTCGAGGTCACTCCGAACCACTTTGCGCCCTCGAGTTCCAAGGCGCGGGCGCAGCCCTGGGCTCCGTGACCGTAGGCGTCGGCCTTCACCACGGCGCAGACGGTCGCTTGCGGGGCAACGTAGTCCTGCACCGTGCGGAAATTGTGACGCAATTTGGAGGCGGAAATCTCCGCCCAGGTCCGGCGAGAGATCATCTGGGTCGATGGGACAACCGAGGATGCGGCCACGTCAAACCGATTATACAGTCGTGGCGCGAGCGTTCGGGTGCATACCAGAACCGTCCACGATCGATTCCGGCACGCACCCGGACGAAACCGGGGTCAGCGATCCGACGGCGCCACCGGCGGACGCTCGTCCGCAGCCAGTAAGGTGGCTACGTCGACGGTCTCTGCCGCGATACGGAATATCTCTTCTGGGTCGAGGGCGTCCTGCATGTAGTGGCAGGCACGCAACAGCGGCGGGAAGTACAGCAGGCCGTTGTGCTGGTCGAGGACGAAACGCGCGAGGACCTCGGCCGAGATCGGCTTGGCCCAGCTGTCGTGCCCGAACTGCATGGCCAGGATCTGGCGGAGCTGTTCGGGGTCGTTGGGCAGGTAACAGGTGGGCACCGAACTCCACGAGAGTTCGAGCAGCGCGCTGAAGACGCCGCGATCGTGCAGGTTCAAGCCGCTCAGCCATACCGGCCGGAAGGGCAGGACCTTGAAAGGCCCTCCTTGAAACAGGGGAACCACCGGAACGTAGGCCGTTCTCATCGAAGCCTCCAATGCAAAGCGTTCGGAGCCTGGGGGACCGTTCCAAATGGGGTTCGGCCGCTGCGGTGGAAGACACCAGCAGGGCTGGATCTTGCATCGGAGGATGACGCAGCATACACCTCGCCCCGCGGTTTGCGAAGACTTTACATCGGACCCTCCGCGTAGGGCTCGCTGGCGCGGGACTCGAAGCGGGTGGAGCGCTTGATGAACGCCAGTTCGACCTTGCCGGTGGGACCGTTGCGCTGTTTGGCGATGAGCAGCTCGGCCAAGCCGTCGAGGTCGGGATCGCCGGGCTTGTAAACCTCCTCGCGGAAGATGAAAGCCACCACGTCGGCGTCCTGCTCGATGGAGCCGGACTCGCGCAGGTCCGACAATTGGGGACGATGGTCGCCGCCACGGCTCTCCGGGGCACGACTTAACTGGGAGAGCGCGAGGACGGGCACGCGCAGTTCCTTGGCCAGCGCTTTCAGTCCGCGAGAGATGGCGGAGACTTCCTGGGTGCGGTTCTCGAAACGCTTGCCGCCCACGGGCGCCGCCGCCATCAGTTGCAGGTAGTCCACGATCAGCAGGTCCAGCCGCTGCTCCTTCTGCATCAGGCGGCGGGCCTTGGCGCGCATCTCGTGCAGAGAGATGCCGGGCGTGTCGTCGATGAAAATGGGCGCTTCGGCGAGCGCGTTCAGGGCCGAGCTAAGCTTGTCGTAGTCCTCACGGCCGAGGAAGCCGGTGCGCAGCTTGTGCGAATCAACGCGCGCGTGCGAGCACAGCAGGCGCAGCAAGAGCGACTCGCGCGACATTTCCAGCGAGAAGATGCCGACCACCTTCTTGTTGAGCACGGCCACGTTCTCGGCGATGTTCATGGCGAACGCGGTCTTGCCCATCGAAGGGCGGGCCGCGATGATGACCAGGTCCGAAGGCTGAAGGCCGCTGGTCAGGTTGTCGAAGTCCACGAAGTGGGTCTCCAGGCCGGTGATGCGCTGGCCACGCTCGTAGAGGGCGTCGATGGAGCCGAAGGATTCCTTGACGATCTGCGGGATGGCGATGAATCCCTGGCCCAGGCGCTGCTCGGAAATCTGGAAGATGGCGGATTCGGCCGAGTCGAGGATGTCGTCGGCGGTGTCCGACTGGTCCAGTGCCAGGGCGATGGCGTTGTTGGCGGCATGGATGAGGCCGCGCAGCATCGCCTTGTCCTTGACGATGCGGATGTGGTGCTCAATGTTGGGGCGGCGGGGCACACCGTCGGTGAGGGACGACAGGTAGGCCACGCCGCCGATGGCCTCGACCTCCTTGTGGCGTCCGAGCTCCTCCGGGAGGGTGATGATGTCGATGGGGCGGCCGGATTCGGCCAACTCCATCATGCGCGAAAAGATGCGGCGGTGGGAGTCGAGCGAGAAGTCGTCGGGGAGCAGCTGCTCGGCGGCCTCGTTATAAGAGAAATTGTCGAGCAGGATGGCGCCCAGAATGGAGCGCTCGGCGTCGATGCTCGCCGGCAGGCCGCGGTCCAAGCTGTAGTCGGTGGTCGCCATAATCTATGGTTTTAGAAAACTAAACGCATAGGTTGCGCTCGTCATCCACCAATGTGCAAAAGGCCTCTGGAAAACAGAGCAGTAGTCGATATAGTTGC
Organism: Terriglobia bacterium; assembly: GCA_020073495.1. Lineage (NCBI taxonomy): Bacteria > Pseudomonadati > Acidobacteriota > Terriglobia > Terriglobia bacterium. The sequence continues at coordinate 135,772 of JAIQFD010000005.1, read as the reverse complement.
GGCAAGGAACGTGCAACTTGGGCATCGCGAGTCATCCTTCCCGCGATGAAAAAGAAGATGGGCGAAGAACGGGAGCTGGCAGAATTATGGCACGATTTCGTTCATAGGGGAAGATAAGGCGAAGACAGCTATTAAATCGGGCGAAAGGGTGTGCTTCGAGAGACTACGAGAATTTCTTTGCAAACCACACGATCAGCGCAAAGGCTCCAACTAAGCACGCGGCTTTGATTTCAGATCCATAGTCGCCAAGGTTGAAAGGGAGTACCGCAACCGTCAGAAAGATCCAGAACGCCGCGAGACAAAAGGCAAAGCTTTGCGGACGCGAAAGCTTCTTCGTAGGTAACGCGGCAATCAGTCGATCAAATCTCTCGCGAGGGAACCGCACTGAATCGTGATCTCCTCTACGTGCTTAGTACGGCTGCCAGCAATCTGTACCACTTCACTGAAAATTGTGCCTCAACGTCTGTGGAGAATGCTTGTGGAAAAGCCGGTATGCCCAGGATTTATTTGGCAGAGGTGGTGCAGAAACAACAAAGGCGGTTGCGCCAGCCACGCAACCGCCCCGTTGGGTGCAAATGTCCGAGTCGAGCCACGGACGTCACCGCCCATGGATGCGCGCGCAGGGCGCCCTCTCGCCACCTGTTTTTGCCGGTGGGCTCGCGCCCACAGACAGGGACGGGACGCTTGGTGCAGGTCGCCAGCGGCCCCTGGGGCTTCCGGCAACCGGTCGGGCCGAGAATCGTCCTCCGACGTAACAGCCCGTGCACCGTACCACGCGCGCGGACACTGCACGCTCGCGTTGATGGGAAGATGCCCGAGGGAAATTCGCTGCGCAAGGGTCCGGCGGGGCGAAGTTGTGTAGAAGCTGTGACTTTCGGTGGATTGCTGTGGAAATGCGAGGAAATCGAGGGGAAAACCCGGGTTCGGTAGGGGTCCCATTCGCTTCGCTGAGGGCAGGCTCTTCGATTCGCGCTGCCGTTCGCTTCGCGCCGGACAGGCTCCAATTCGGCGCGCGCTCGCCCAGGATGGGGCCAAGGAAAGAGCGCGGCCGAGTGCCGCGCTCTGGAGACCTCAGGGGCTAAAGCCCCCGATCTTTTCTGCGCTTATGGCACGGCTGAAGCCGTGCCCCTTCCAAGCTGTTGGCTTAGTCGGTGACGCCGTCGAGGAACGCGCGGAGCTTGCGGGAGCGCGAAGGATGGCGGAGCTTGCGCAGGGCCTTGGCCTCGATCTGGCGGATACGTTCGCGGGTGACGGCGAATGACTGCCCAACTTCCTCGAGCGTGTGCTCAGAGCCGTCCTCGAGACCGAAGCGCATCTTAATGACCTTCTCTTCCCTGGGAGTCAGGGTGCGCAGCACCTGCGCCGTCTGCTCCTTGAGATTGACGTTGATGACGGCGTCGGCGGGCGAAACCACGGCGCGGTCCTCGATGAAGTCGCCGAGGTGGGAATCTTCCTCTTCGCCGATGGGCGTCTCCAGCGAGATGGGCTCCTGGGCGATCTTCAGGACCTTGCGGACCTTCGCCACCGGGATGTCCATGCGCTTCGCGATCTCTTCCGACGTAGGCTCACGGCCGAGCTCCTGCACAAGCTGGCGCGAGGTGCGAATCAGCTTGTTGATGGTCTCGATCATGTGCACCGGGATGCGGATGGTGCGCGCCTGGTCGGCGATGGCGCGGGTGATGGCCTGGCGGATCCACCACGTCGCGTAGGTCGAAAACTTGTAGCCGCGGCGGTACTCGAACTTGTCCACCGCCTTCATCAGGCCGATGTTGCCTTCCTGGATCAGGTCAAGGAACTGCAAGCCGCGGTTGGTGTACTTCTTGGCGATGGAGACGACCAGCCGGAGGTTGGCCTCGATCAGCTCGCGCTTGGCCTTCTCCGCATCCATGTCGCCCTGGATGAGCTCGCGCTGGGTGCGGCGGAGTTCCTGGAAGTCGACACCCGCCTCGTGCTCCATGTGCTCCAGGTCGTTGCGGAGCTGGCGCTGCTGCTTGCGGTAGTCCTTTTTCAGGTCCTCGCTGCGCGTGGCCTCGATCTTTTTCTCCAGGCTGTTGACCTGGCGGTCGAGGGAGCGCATGGCGTCCACGGTCTTGTTGACCTTGTCGATGAGGCGCTTGCGTTCGGGGTTGGTCCACGCGAACTGGCGGATGATGAGCGAGATCAGCACCTGCACGCGGCCCAGGTTCCAGCGGCAGCGGCGGTATTCGCGGGGCTTCTTCTTCTGCGAAAGGTCGGCCAGTTTTTCGGCGAGCTGCTGCGCGCGCTTGTAGTGCTTGGCGAGCTCGTCGATGCGGGAGGTCGTCTCCTTGATGCGGTTGAGGACGATCTCCTCGGTGAGCTCCTCCTCGTCGAAGATGACGATCTCCTTGATGCTGCGGACGCCCTTCTTGAGGTCCTCGGCGATGGCCATCACCTCGCGGATGATGATGGGCGAGCGGGACAGGGCCTTGAGCACGCGGAGCTGCCCGCGCTCGATGCGCTTGGCGATCTCGACCTCGCCCTCGCGGGTGAGCAGCGGGACCGTGCCCATCTCGCGCAGGTACATGCGGACGGGATCGTTGGTCTTCTCGAGAGCGCCGGGAGTGAGGTCGAGTTCGACGTCCTCGCCGGCCTCGAGTTCCTGGTCGAACTTCTTCGCCATCTCGGCGGAGGGCAGACCCTTGGGGCCTTCCAGAACGTCGATGCCCTGCGTGCCGATGGTGGTCAGCAGGTCGTCGAGGTCCTCGGGGGAGTGGACGTCGTGCGGGATCAGGTCGTTGACCTCACTGTAGGTGAGGTAACCCTTCTCCTTGCCGGCGTCGATCAGCTTCTTGATGTCGTCGTACTTATCTTCGAGAGCCAAAAGAAATCCTCGTAGTCCTGCCCGGGCAAAGGACTGTCACCGCGCATTATGGCAGCGGGGAGTGATAGTGGGGGCTTTAGCGTCGAAACCCATTAATGTTAGCAAAATAGGCTGCCACTTGGCCAGAGATACCCTTGTCCCCGCCCCCGTCCAGTCCGCCCGCCGGATCCTCTTAACCATTAGACGCTTCAATGGGTTAGATGGTTTCAGAGGTTTGCGGCGGAAACCGAAAATTTCCCATGCTCAAACCCTGAAAACCTAGTAGCCCGACTAGTGCGTCGCCAGCTCGCGGTCGATGCGGAGTTTCTCCTGAACCAAGCGGTTCAGGGTGGCGGCATCGTTCTTGCGCTCGGCATCGGCAATCTGGCGCTTCACCTCCTGTTGCTGACGCTCGAGACGGCGGCGGCGTAAGGCTGCCAACGCTTCTTCGACCAGCTCCATCGTGAGCTCTTCGTCCTCGTGCATCAGCGTGGTCGCGAGGACGCGGCGGTCGGAGTCCGACAGCGGCAGGGACATGAGATCCGTGCCGGGCTCGGCCTGGAGCAGGGCGTCGATCAGGGACTCGGCGGCCAGGCCGCGATGCAGGCCTTCGCTGGTGAGCGTGAACTCAGCCTGACGCCAAAGGTCGGGAAGGCCATCTTCCCCCGAGCGGTCGGAGTGGGGAGATTCGTCGCTCATGGCCGTGGCCGAGGCCAGGGCGCGGATCAAAATGCGCTCAGCCTGCGTGATCTGCGCCTCGGCGGCGGCTTTCACCGACGAGCTGCGCGTGGCCACGGCGTGGCGCAGTTCCTGGCGCAGGACGGCAGAGTCGATCCCCAGCTTCTGGGCGATGTCGTTGGCCAGTTCGTCGCGCGTGATCCGGCTGGGGATGCGCTGGATATGCGGCAGCAGGAAATTGACGGCCTTGACCTTGCCTTCGGGCGAACGCGGCGGAAACTGAGTCATGGCGCGCTCGATGAGGTAGTCGAAATACCTTGGCGCGCTGCGCAATGCATTCTCGTAGGCAGCTTTTCCCATCTTTCGGACGTACAGGTCGGGGTCGAAGCCCTGTTCCAGGGTCACGACCTTGATCACGAAATCTTCGGCGACCAGCATGGCAAGTGAACGCTCGGCGGCGGCGGCGCCGGCGGTGTCAGGATCGAAGTTGACGATGATCTGCTTGGTGTAACGGCTGAGCAGGCGGACCTGTGCCTCGGTGAAGGCGGTGCCGGAACTGGCAATCACATTGTGGAGATCCGCCATGAACACCGAAATGCAGTCCATCTGGCCTTCGACCAGGATCACGTAACCGAACTTGCGGATCGCTTCCCGGGCGCGGTCCAGGTTGTAGAGGACGCGGCTCTTGGAGTAAATCGCCGTTTCGGGCGAGTTCAGGTACTTGGGACCAGACTTCTCGTCGGTGGCGAGGGTGCGGCCAGTAAAGGCGATGACCTTGCCTGATTCGTTGGAGATGGGGAAAATCACGCGGTTGCGGAACTTGGAGTACAGCGCAGCTCTTGCCCCCTGCGCCTCTTCCTTCCACGAAAAGAGGCCAGAGGCTTTCAGGAGTTCTTCGTCGGCCGCGCCCTTCAGGCGATCACGCAGCACGAAACCGGAGTCGGGGGCGAAGCCGATGCGGAAGGTCTTGATCCCTTCCTCGGTCAGGCCGCGGCTGGCGAGGTACTCGCGGGCGTGTGCGGCTTCCGGGCGCTTGAGTTGCTCTTCAAAGAACTGGCAGGCGCGCTCGTGAAGGTCCACGAGCGCGCCGCGCAGCTTGGCCTCTTTTGCCTCGGCGGGCGAGTCGTAGGTCTGCTTGGGCACGGGCACGCCGAGCTTCTGCGCGACCAGGCGCACGGCTTCGGGAAAGGTGATGTTCTCGATCTTCTGCACGAAGGAGAAGACGTCGCCGGAGACGCCACAGCCGAAGCAGTGGTAGAACTGGCGCGTCTGGTGGACGGAAAAAGACGGAGTCTTCTCGTTGTGGAAGGGGCAGAGGCCGGAGAAATTCTGCGCCCCGGATTTTTTCAGCTTCACGTAATCGCCGATGATGCGGACGATGTCCGCCTGCTGCTTCAGCGTGTACGCGAAATCGCCGGGGTTGGCCATCGGGCAGACTGCTCCGCGGGAATTCTGGGCCAGAAACTACGACGGCGCAGCAGAAATGTGACAAGAGCTGTGGATAAGCTGTGGATTCCCGGACAAAGCCGTGGAGATTCGCGGAAAACTACAACTCCGCTGGGCCTCTATTGGCGGAAAACCGACGGCGTCGCCTCGGTTGCAGCTTGCGCCTTCTTGAGTTGCTCGAGAATCAACCGATATACAGTCTCAACGTTATCCACGGCATAAAGGGCGAACTCATTCGAGGCAGATTGCGGATTGAACATTCGCTGGATAGCTTCGCCGAATTGCTTCGGTTGAGCCGCCGTCCAAGTGGCGCGTAGCACAATGTCACCCACTTGCGAATTCCCATAGCGCCGCAGTTCGATCGGCCGGTCAGAGTGCGGATGGCTCAGTTCGCGCGGGCGAAACACGCCGAGGCGCTGGATAATTCTCTTGTTCGTGACCACGTATTCAGCGTTCGCCGATTCCAGCCAGTTTCGCAAGTAATGCCCGACCAACTGATTCAAGGCAACGGCCACGAACAACAACCCGAACACGGGAAAGATGTAACCGAACGCGTCGTCCGGACCCTTGGGAGGCCAGTTCTTCTTCGGAATAGAGATTGCGAACCACATCCATACTGAAATAAACAGCGCCATGGGAATGCCCGTCAGCGTCATCTTCGCGTCTTTGACAACGTAGCGCCCACGGACGGGGCGGCCGCGCCAAATGATGGCCTCTCCCGACAGCAGTTGTGGCCAAGAAGGATCGTAAGTCGGCAAAGACGCCATGGTCGAACGAAGCTTACACCCGGAGTTCCACGACCGTCGCTCCCCCTCCACCCTCGTTCTGGGGAGGCTCGGAGACGCTGGCGACCTGGGGATGATTCTGCAAGTATTGGCGCAGGGCCTTGCGCAGGATCCCCATACCGCTGCCGTGCACGATGCGCACGCGTGAGGCGCCAGCCAGAAAGGCGCGGTCAATGAACTTCTCGACGCGGCGGGTGGCTTCGTCCACGTTCTCGCCGATGACGTTGATCTCGGTGGGCACGCCCGACTCTTCCGCCACCGAAACCGAGATGCCGTGGGCGCGTGCCGCCTTGACCGGCGAGTCGGAGGCGCGGATCACGATCTCCGCTATGTCGTCCTTGGGCACGCGCATCTTCATGGCGCCCATCTCGACTTCGTAGGCCTGGTCGTCGAGCTTGCGCTTGACCACGGCGTTGCGACCCAGCGACTTCAGACGCACGGTGTCGCCCTCGCTGACGTGCTTGACCTCGGAGGGCCGCGCATTGGGGTCGCCGCGATCCGCGCCGGTCGAGTGCGCGACGATGGCGGAATCGAATTCTTCCTTGAATTCGCGGCGCAGCTTGGCGATGCGGCGCTCCGCGTCCTTCGACAGCTTGAGGGCGGCGGCGCGGTCCTGCACCGCCTGCACGGTCTCGCGGGCACGGTATTCGAAGTCACGCAGCACGCCCTCCAGTTTTTTCTCCATGTCGCGGACGCGCTCGCGCTGTTCCTTCAGGCCTTCGCTGTCGAGGCGTTTCTTCTCGCGGGCGACCTCCTCTTCACGCGTCTGCAATCGCGAGCGCTCCTGCTCGGCTTCGCGGAGCTCGGCGTGAAGTTTGTCCAGGAACCGGGCGACATCCCGAGCCTGCGTGCCGACGGCTTCTCGCGCGGCCTTCAGGATGTCGGGGTTCAGGCCCAGGCGCTGGGCGATATTGATGCCGGCCGAGGCGCCGGGCACGCCGATCTTCAGCTCGTACGTGGGCTGGAGCGTGCGCTCGTCGAAACCGACAGCGGCGTTGAGCACGCCGTCGGTGTTCGCGGCATAGACTTTGAGCGAGGTGTGGTGGGTGGAGATGACGCTGATGCATCCACGTCGGCAGAAGTAGTCGGCGATAGCGACGGCCAGCGCCGCTCCCTCGGTGGGATCGGTGGCGGAACCGAGTTCGTCGAGCAGCACCAGAGAGCGATCGGTCGCCGTACGCGAGATGCGGTCGATGTTGGTGATGTGCGCAGAAAAGGTCGAGAGGTTCTGCTCGATGGACTGGTAGTCGCCGATGTCGGCCAGGACGGCGTCGAAAACAGGCAGCTCGGCACGCTCGGCGGACACGGGCACACCCGCCTGTGCCATGAGGGTGAGCAAGCCGACGGTCTTCAGCGCCACTGTCTTTCCCCCGGTGTTGGGGCCGCTGATGATGAGCTGGCGGCGGTCGCCTTCGAGTTCCAGCGAGATGGGCACGATGCGCCCGTTCTTCAGCTTCAGGGTGCGATCGAGCAGGGGATGACGCGCGTTGCGGAGGATGCACACATGGTCGCGGAAAGAGGGCTGCACGCAGTCGTAGTCTTCGGCGAAGCGCGCTTTGGCGAATTGAAGCTCCAGTTCGGCGAGGACGTCGGCGGCAGCAAGGATGGCGTCGGCGTGATCGCGCACGCGCGCGGTCATTTCCAGCAGGATGCGGTGGACCTCGGCCTGTTCCTCTTCCAGCAGGCGCACCAGGTCGTTGTTCTGCTCAATGGTCTCGAGCGGCTCGACGAAAACGGTCTGGCCGCTGGAACTGGCGCCGTGCACGACGCCGTTGACGCGGCGCTTCTGCTCCGTCTTCACCGGGATGACGAAACGCTCGCCGCGGATGGTGATGAGTTCATCCTGCACGGCTCCGCCCTCGGCCAGGCGGCGCAGGTAGCCGCGCAGAGATTCCTGGATCAGGCGCTTCTGCTTCTCGACTTCGCGGCGGACGTGGGCCAGCTCGGGCGAGGCGCGGTCGTCGAGGGTGCCGTCAGGAAGGATCTTGTTGCGGAAGAAGCGCAGGAAATCCGTGAAGTCGCCGATTCTGCTGGAGAGCTCGGTAACAGCCGCAAACTCCCGTTTCATCTGCGACGGCGGATGGGCTGCGATGTGCCGCCACTCGTCGGCGCGGTCCACCACCAGCACGATGGCGCGCAGAGCCTCGGTATCGAGCGCGGCGCCCTCGATACGTGACTTGTCGACCAGTGCGGCCGGATCGAGCAGGCTGGAGAAATCGAAGCGGCCGCCGGTGCGCAGGAATTCTCTCACCTCGGCCACGAGTTGATGCTGGCGTTCGATCCAGGCAATGTCGTCCGAGGGTGCCAAGCGCGAGAGACGCTCGTGACCGAGCGGCGACGCGGCATAACCGCGCAGCATCTCGCGGAGAACGTCGAATTCCAGCGCACGCGCGCTGGTGTGCGGCAAGGCAGGCATACAGAGAACCAATGTTATCAGGGAGACGCGGCGAACAAGCCTCAGCAGTAAGGGCCCGTTCTAGGGGTTGACGCTGTCGATCAGGCTCTGGCCGGCGGCGGGAAACTTCAACAGGAAGGTGGCCCCACCGTTGGGGCGGTTGAACCCCGTGATCTGCCCGTGGTGCTCGTGGACGATTCCGTAGCAGGCGCTCAGCCCCAGACCAGTGCCCTTGCCGATCGGCTTGGTGGTGTAGAAGGGATCGAAGATGCGCTGCGGGTCCTTGATCCCCGGGCCGGTATCGGAGATTTCGAGCGTGACATGGCCGTTGCGGCGGCCAGTGCGAACGGTGATGGTGCCGCCGCCAGTCTCCTGCAGCGCGTCCACCGCATTGTTGATGATATGGCAGCAGACCTGGAGGAGCTGGTTGGAGTCGCCCAGGATGTAAGGCTGTTCCGCCTCGCTGACACGCTCGACGTGGATGTTGTTCTTTCCCAGATCCATCTGCCGCAGGGTGACCGCGTTGTTGACCACGGCATCGACGTTGAGCAGGCTCTTTTCCGTATTCGATTGCTTGGCGAAGCTAAGCAGGTGGCCGACCAGGGTCTTGGTCCGGCGGGCCTGCTGCCCGATCTTCTCGGCCATGGCGCGAGCGTCCTCTGGCAGCGATTTTTGCGAACCCAGGATGTCGGAGTATCCGAGGATGGCGGCCAACGGGTTATTGATCTCGTGAGCGGCGCCGGCAACGAGCTGGCCGAGCGCGGCCATCTTCTCCGAGTGCACGAGCTGGTCCTGGACGCGGCTGAGGTCCTCGAAGGACTGATGCGATGCCTGCAAGAGGAGCAACAGCTCCTCGTCCATGAAATGTTCCTTGATAAACACCAGCGCGCCGAGCAGCAGCATGGCGCCCAGGGTGAGCACCAAACGGTAATTGCGCACCGCCAACGGCTGCGGCATGATCGCGATGTCGAGCATGGCCACGACCGGCATGGAGAGCACGGCGGCCATCGCCAGCCGGGCCGGCCACACCGCGTACTGCTCGCGCCGAGGAGACGCCGTGCCCTCCTCTTTCCATTGCTCGTGGGCGCCGACCCCCGCCCAGATAAATCCGAGCACCGAGATCAGCAAAGGAACGTCATAGATGCTGCCCGTGTAGTATTTGTGGTTGTAGTCGGCGATGTTCCCCAGGGTCGAACTCATGGCATAGAGGAGACCGGCCAGGAACAAGCGCTGGTAGATCCTGCGCCACGGTCCGGCAGTGCTTCCCCAAACGATTCCCACGCCAATGACGAAGGCCACATTTTCGATGAATGACAGAGTCGTGAACGTCCGTCCGTACTGAAAATCGTTGAGCGAGATGTATTGCCAGGGAATGACCAAGAAGAGGTACAGATACATCCACCACAGCAGCAGGGTGGAGAGGTCGAGCATGCCGACCCGCAGGAAGCGCGTGTCCTGGCGCAGGTGAGGCTGGACGGCCAATGCTCCCATCAAGGGGACGATGTGAAGGAACGAGATGATGTCCCCCCAGAACGGCTGGGGCATGGGACGCCGAATGACGACCTCGTAATAAACCCACAAACCCTGGGAAGCGGCCCAAAAGGCGCAGCCCACACTCATCGAGATCCAGAACAGATTGGCGCGGCCGCGGTCCTGGCCGATGTTGGCCGCCATGGCGGCGAGCACACCCAGGGCCATCAGTTCCTGGGCAATGTCACCGAAAACGGTCAGGGCATAGCTCGGCGGGGCCGTGACGGACACCACAGCATAGACGCCGACCAGCAACATCGGCGGGATGAGCCACGATTTGGCTCGCTTAGACGTAGGGCCCCTTCTGGAGCATGGTAGCCGCAAATGCCCTGAATTCAATAGTTACAAAGGTACCCGGAACCGCGTAAATACAGGCTTGGAACGCATTTCTTGTGCCGACCCGGGTGCTAGAATGAAGCCGTCATGTCCTTCCCTATCACTCGTATGCGCAGGCTCCGGCGGACCGACCAGATGCGGTCGCTGGTGCGTGAAACCCGTCTTACTCCTGAAGGTTTCGTGTACCCGATGTTCGTTTGCCCGGGGGAGGGTGTGCGCAAAGAAGTGCGCTCCATGCCCGGGGTTTACAACCTTTCGGTCGATGAAGCGGTCAAGGAGGCGCGCGAGGTCAAGTCGCTGGGAGTGCCTGCGGTCATCCTCTTCGGCCTGCCCGAGTCGAAAGACGAGATGGCAACCGGCGCCTGGGCGACCGACGGAATCGTACAACAGGCGACGCGGGCCATCAAACGCGAGGTGCCGGGGCTGATCGTCGTTGGGGATGTGTGCCTCTGCGAGTACATGAGCCACGGACACTGCGGGATCGTGCGCAAGAGCACCACGGCGCAGTCGCTGGGCGCTGCGGTAGCCGCAGCTCCGCCCCCCGCCGTCGCCGAGTATGAGATCGTCAACGACGCCACGTTGGAGATCCTGGCCAAGACCGCGGTGTCGCAGGCGCGCGCCGGAATGGACATTATCGCGCCCTCCGACATGATGGATGGGCGCGTGGCTGCCATCCGCAAGGCGCTCGACGAGAATGGGTTCACCAACATCCCCATCCTGTCCTATGCGGCCAAGTTCGCTTCGGCGTTTTACGGGCCGTTCCGCGAGGCAGCGGACTCGGCGCCGCAGTTCGGCGACCGCCGCTCTTACCAGATGGATGGCGCCAACCTGCGCGAAGCGCTGCACGAGATCGAGCTCGACCTGGCCGAGGGCGCCGACATGGTCATGGTGAAGCCGGCGATGCCCTACCTGGACGTGATCCACGCAGCGCGCCAGCGTTTTGATGTGCCGCTGGCGGCTTACCAGGTCTCCGGCGAGTACGCCATGATCATGGCCGCCGCACAGAACAACTGGGTGGACAAGAACCGGATCATGCTGGAGTCGCTGCAATCGATCCAGCGTGCCGGGGCGAGCATCATCCTGACCTATTTCGCGAAGGACGCCGCAAAACTACTGGGCTGACCGTTGCAGAGAAAAATCAAAGGGCACGGCAACGACCGTGCCCTTCTTCTGTGCCAACCTGATCACCAGCTGATCTTCTGTCCCTTGTTCTGCTCGTCGAGCCACTGCTTGAGCGGAGCGAAGTATTCCATCATCGCAGAAGCGTCGCCTTCCTTCTCACCGGTCAATTCGAACATGACCTCCTGCCAGGGACGGCTTTTGCCCATTACCAGCGCCTTCTTAAGCAGATCGCCCGCTGCCTTGTTGCCGTAGATAGAGCAGCGGTGCAGCGGCCCGCTGTAGGCGGCCTTCTTGCACAACGCGCGCTGGAACTGGAACTGGTAGATCCGCGCCAGGAAGTACCGCGCGTACGGTGTGTTCGCGGGAATGTGGTACTTGGCGCCGGGATCGAAGTCGGCTTCGGTGCGCGGGACAGGCGCCGAGAGCCCCTGGTACTTGTTGATCATGTCCCACCAGGCCTTCTCGTAATCCTGCGGCTTGATCTTGCCGTTGAAGACCTGCCATCGCCACAGGTCGACGCGTCGCCCGAAGGGCAGGAACGCGACCTTATCCAACGCCTCTTTCAATAGAAAGCCGATGTCGCTCGAAGTCTGCGGCACCTGCGGTAGCAGGCCGACCTGGTGCAGGTACTCGGGCCTGACCGCGGAGAGCGCCATGGTGTCGCCGATGGCCTCATGGAAGCCGTCGTTGGCGCTGTCCTGAAAGAAGAAGGGCTGCTTGCGATAGGCGCGCTGGTAGAAGTTGTGCCCCAGCTCGTGATGGACAGTGATGAAGTCCTCGTCACGGACCTGGATGCACATCTTGAGCCGGACATCTTCCTGGAGATCAAGGTCCCACGCGCTGGCGTGGCAGACGACGTCGCGGTCCTGCGGCTTCACGAGCAGCGAGCGTTCCCAGAACGTCCTGGGAAGCGGATCGAAACCGAGCGAGGTGAAGAATCCCTCGCCGTACTTCACCAGTTGGATGGGCGTGGTTTTTTTCTCTTCCAGCAGCTTGGTCAGGTCGTAGCCCTTGTCGGCGTCGGCGGGCGCGACCAACGGATAGATGTTGCCCCACTCCTGCGCCCACATGTTTCCCAGCAGGTGGGCAGGGATCATGCCGTCCGGCGGGACCACCTGGGGGCCGTACTTCTTGACCAGCTGCGCCCGTACGTACGCGTGCAGCGACAGGTAGAGCGGTTTCACCTGTTGCCACAGGCGCTCGACCTCCTGCTCGAACTGGTCGGGGGTCATGTCGTAGTTGGAGCGCCACATGGCGCCGACGTCGGGGAAGCCCATCTCGCGCGCGCCCTTGTTGGAGAGTTCGGCGAAGCGGGCATACCGCTGGCGCATGGGCGCGCCCACCTTGTGCCAGCCCACCCACAGTTCCTTCAATTGTTGCGGGTCGGCGCTGGTAGCCATGATCTTCTCGATCTGCCCCAGCGAAAGGCACTTGTCCGGCGTGCTCGGCGGGCAGTACTTGCCCTTGCCATAGTCCGACTGCATGGAAACCTGGTTCTTGGTCAGCTCTTCGCGCTCTTTCGCGTTGCTTGGCGCGGGCATGGGAAGCGAAAGCTTCAGCAACTTGAACTTGCGCGCGACCTCGAGCGGGAGCTTCAGCTTGTCGAAACGCGTGGCCTGCTCCGCCAGCTTCGTGGTCTCGGCGATGAGCTTGTTGTTGTAGTCGGCGGAGATCGCCTCGGTATCGTCGGTGATGAAATTCTGGTTCACCCAGTCGGCGCGGCCCTGGTTGATGGTGGCTTCGCTGAGCGCGGCCTCGGCGTCCTTGATGAACTTCTCGGCCTCGGCAACGGTGGGGGCTGCGCTCCCGGCGGCGGCCCTTTCCTTCGGCTTCTCAGCGGGAGTCGTGGACAAGGTCTGCGAAGAAGCTGGGATCAGGAACAATAGGATGAGTGCGGCGGTCCAGAACACCTGGCGCATGCGGTACACCTCCGGGCGCTGATTCTAAATCCTGGACTGCTGAATCGAATAGGAGGCGGCGGGATTCGTCTGCGTCCGCCGCCTGCCGTACAATGGCTGACTGTCTATCTGACGGAATCCTATTCAGAAGGGGAGCAAGACCTTGGCAGAGACGATCTACGATGTTGCCATCATCGGGAGCGGCCCGGCCGGATACACCGCCGCCATCCGCGCCGGCCAATACGGGCTGAAGACTGCGCTCATCGAGAAGGACGCGAAGCTGGGCGGAACCTGCCTGCACGTGGGCTGCATTCCCACCAAAGCCCTCCTCTTTAATGCTGAGATCTACGACCACGTGAAAGAAGGCAAGGAGTTCGGCCTGGTGGGCGCCGAGAACGTGAAAATCGACTGGGCGGTCATCATGCAACGCAAGAACAAGATCGTCCTCAAGCACGCCAAGGGACTCGAGTTTTTGATGCGCAAGAATAAGGTGACGACCATCGCGGGCTATGGCCGCCTGACCGGGCCGGCGAAGAACGGTGTCTTCGAGATCGAGGTCACCGCCGGCGCGGGCGGTGAGCGCACCATTACCAAAGCGAAAAACGTGCTGCTCGCTACCGGCTCGGAGGCGCGTATGCTCCCCGGCCTGGAGCCGGACGCGCGCATCCTGACCAACGTCGAGATCCTGAGCCTGGATTCGATCCCCAAGTCGCTGATCGTTGTCGGCGCGGGGGCTGTGGGCGTGGAGTTCGCGTCGATCTACAAGTCGTTCGGCAGCGAGGTGACCATCCTCGAGATGCTGCCGCGGCTGGTGCCGGTCGAGGACGAAGAGATCTCGAAAGAACTGGCGCGGGTGTTCAAGAAGCGCGGCATCAATTTCTACGTCGGGGCCAAGGTGGACAAGGTCGAGAGATCGAAAGACGGGGTGGCGGTCTCCATCACCGCTGACGGCAAATCGCAGAAGATCGATGCGGAGAAGATCCTGATCGCCGTCGGCCGCAAGCCCAACACGGAGAACGTCGGGCTGGAGAAGGTGAAGAACATCAAGGTGGAGCGCGGGTTCGTCCACACCAATGAATGGATGCAGACGGGCGAACCGGGCATATATGCCGTCGGCGATATCGTCGCCGGCATGCCGCAACTGGCGCACGCGGGAGCGATGGAAGGCCTGGTGGCGGTGGCCAAGATCGCCGGCAAAGAAGGCAGGCCGGTGAAGCGCGAGCGCATCCCCGGCTGCACCTATTGCGAGCCGCAGATCGGGTCAGTCGGCCTGACCGAGGCGGCAGCGCGAGAGAGGAAGCTCGACATCAAGGTCGGCAAGTTCCCCTTCGCCGGGAATTCAAAGGCGTCAATCGTGGGCTCGCATGACGGATTCATCAAGGTGGTCGCGGGCGCAAAGTACGGCGAGATCCTGGGCGTGCATATCATAGGCCCGGGCGCAACCGAGATGATCTCCGAAGCGGTCGCCGCGATGGAGTCAGAGGCCACGGTCGAGGACCTGATGTTCACCACCCACGCCCACCCGACGCTGTACGAGGCCATGGGCGACGCCTTCAGCTCGGTGTACGGGATGGCGATCAACGCATAGGGGCAACTCGGCGTGGTCATCAACGTCGTCCAACTCGGCATGGTCGATTATGCGACCGCCACACGCCTGCAGCAGACGCTCGTGGATCTGCGCAAACAGGGCCGCATCGCCGACACCCTTCTTCTTCTTGAGCATCCCCCGGTGATCACGCTGGGGCGGAATGCCACGCGGAAGAACGTGGTCGCCTCCGACGAGCAGATGCGGCGCGCGAGTATAGAGATCTTCGAGTGCGATCGCGGCGGCGACGTGACCTACCACGGTCCGGGACAGCTCGTCGGGTATCCCATCTTCGATCTGCGCGACCGGGCGAAGCGTATGGGCGCGGTGGATTACGTCCGCCATATAGAAGAGGTGCTCATCCGCACCTGCGCCGACTTCGGCGTGGCCGCCAAGCGCATCGCCGGCCGCACCGGCGTGTGGACCTTCGACCCCGAGGCCAAGTTGGCGGCCATCGGGGTGCACATCTCGCGCGGCGTGACCTCGCACGGCTTCGCACTGAATGTCTCCACCGACCTCGACCAGTTCAAGCTCATCGTGCCCTGCGGCATCTCCGACAGGCCGGTCATGTCGCTTCACACGGCGATCGCAGCACTCGACCCCGGCCGCGCGACGCCGGCGCTCGACCAGGTCGCGGAAGTCGTGGTCCGTAATTTCGGCAAGGTGTTTGAATCGCAGATACTGTGGGTGGATACTCTCGATGCGTTGGTCGGCCGCGCCGTGGGCGTACCGCTGAAAGAGCCGGCCGGGCTGCGCGCCATGCACGGCGACGACACTCCCTGGGCCTAGGCATACGGATGGCGAAGAAGAATAAAAAGAACGGTCACCGGCCACAGAAGCCCGCCGCCAAAGCGCAAGACCTGAAGGACCTCAATCTGACCGCGTACCGGGCCGCGACTGTCCCGGTGCGCGCGCACAATTTCGGAGCGCCTCCGAGTAGAGACGTTGCCGGCAGGGTCTCTCCTGGAAGTCAGGGAGACGGGACGCCGCGCACCAACCGCTACGGCATCCCCGACTGGCGACTTGAAGTCCCTGATTTCCGGCTCCTGCAAGTCGAGAAGGACGGCGAGGTGAAATGGGAAGTCGAGGGCAAGCTCGACTCGCCCGCGCCGCCCATCCGCGAGTCGAAGTATCTGACGCGTGAACAATCCATCGAGATCTACCGCTGGATGCACTTGAATCGCCGCATGGAGACGGCGCTCGAGAACCTGTACAAGCAGGGCAAGGTGGTCGGCGGGGTGTACTTCGGCCTGGGGCAGGAGGCGTGCTCGTGCGCCTCGGCGTTCGCGTTGAAGAAGGACGAGTGGCTGGCGCCGATGATCCGCAACCAGGGCTCGATGCTGGTGAAGGGCTTCGCGGCCCGCGACATCATGCGGCAGTACATGGCCAAGGCCGACTCGCCGACATGGGGGCGCGACGCCAGCTCGCACTTCGGCGACATCTACGAGCGTAACGTTGTCGCGCCAATCTCCATGCTCGGCGACTTGATCCCGGTGATGGCCGGCGTGGCGCTGGGCGCACGCTACCAGGGACGCAGCATCGCCGTCATGACCTATATCGGCGATGGCGGCCAGTCCACGGGAGTCTTCCACGAGGGGCTGAACTTCGCTGCGGTGCAGAAGCTGGGGCTGGTGCTGATCGTGGAAAACAATCTTTGGGGATACTCGACGCCCAACGAGCGGCAATTCGCGATCAAAGATCTGGCGGAGCGCGCGCTAGCTTACGGCGTGCCCAGCCTGATCATCGACGGCACCGACGCTTGCCAGGTGTACGACGCGGCGCACGAGGCATGCGAGCGCGCCCGCCGCGGCGAAGGCCCGACGCTCATCGAAGCCAAAATGATGCGCATGAAGGGCCACGCCATCCACGACGCGGCCCAGTACGTCCCGCGTCCGCTGTTCGAGTACTGGCAGCGGCGCGACCCCATCGCGCGCTTCGAGAATTACCTGGTCAAGGTGAAGAAGTGGCTGTCGGCGGAGGAGAACAAGAAAGTGATCGAGGACGTCGAGAAGCAGCTTGAGGCCGACCGCGATGCCGCGGTCGCGTCACCGATGCCGGATCCGGCGACCGACGCCGAGCACCAGGGCGTCTACTGCGACGGCAAGTGCCACGCGATCAAGCCTAAGTATGGGTTGAAGCAAGGCGCAAAGGCCGGGGCGAAGCTAAAAGCGACGGAAGCGGCGGGGCATCTGAAATAGCGCTATGGCACACGTCACCTATCTCGAAGCCATCCGCCAGGGACTCTGGGAGGAGATGGAGCGCGACCCGAGCGTGTTCTGCATCGGCGAGGACATCGGTATCTACGGCGGGGCGTTCAAGGTCACCGACGGCTTCATCCACCACTTCGGCCCGGAGCGGGTGGTGGACACGCCCATTGCGGAATCGGCCATTGTGGGCGCGGCGTTCGGTGCGGCGCTCACCGGGCTGCGGCCGGTGGCGGAGTTTCAGTTCATCGATTTCATCGGCTGCGCCTTCAACCAGATCACCAACATGCTGGCCAAGTCGCACTACCGCTGGGGCGCGCCCGCGCCCATCGTGATGCGCGGGCCGTGCGGCGGCGGCGTCCACGGCGGGCCCTTCCACTCGCAGAACCCCGAGATGTACTTTGTGCACACGCCGGGGATGAAAGTGATCGCGCCCGCGACGGCGTACGACGCCAAGGGACTGATCAAGTCCGCCATTCGCGACCCCAATCCCGTGCTGTACCTCGAGCATAAGTTCCTCTATCGGCGCATTAAAGAAGAGCTGCCGGAGGACGACTACACGGTGCCGATCGGCAAGGCGCGCGTGGCGCGCGAGGGCAAGCACGTCAGCGTGATCACCTACGCGGCCATGCTCTACACCGCGCTCGGGGCCGCCGAGACGCTGGCCAAGGAAGGCATCGAGTTGGAAGTCGTGGACCTGCGCACACTGCTGCCGCTGGACAGCGAGGCCATCGCTGAAACGGTGAAGAAGACGAACAAGGTCATCATCCTGCACGAGGACACGAAGACCGGCGGCATCGCGGGCGAGATCGAGGCCATCATCAACGAAGAGGCGTTCGACTGGCTGGACGCGCCCATCGTGCGCATCACGTCGCAGGACACTCCCGTGCCCTTTTCCCCGCCGCTCGAGGAGCGCTTCCTGCCCAGCGCCAAGGACGTGGTGGAAAAGGCGCGCTGGCTGCGGAAGTACTGACCTGGATGCAGCTCCCGCACGCGCTTGCCGAAAGCATCGAATCGCTCATCGAGAATCGCGATTTCAAGGCCATTCGCCGAGCCGGCGAAGAACTCAGCGCGCGCTATCGCTCGGACCTGCCGCAGATCGCGCTGAGCACTTCGGAGCATCGCCTTGCTTATCTGCTGGTGCGCCTGCCCGCGACCTACGCGGCGATCTCCGGCGTGTTGAAGGAAGTGCGCGGACGCGTAGGCGAAATCCGCAGTGTGCTCGACCTAGGCGCAGGACCGGGCACCGCCGCGTGGACCGCTGCCGAACTATTCCCAAACCTCGAGCGAGTCACGCTCATTGAGCGCGACGCGGAGATGGTCGCGGTGGGCAAGCAGCTCGCGGCGGCGCATCAAGGCCTCGGCCGCGCAAAGTGGGTTACAAGCGACCTGCGCTCTGCCGCGCTCGCGCAACATGATCTGGTCATTGCAGCGTATGCGCTCGGCGAGATCCAAGAGAAGGGGCGAATGGATCTTTTGAAGCGGGCGTGGGAGGCGTCGGGCAAGGCGCTCGTCGTCATCGAGCCGGGGACGCCGCGCGGGTTTGCTTCCCTGCTGTCCTTGCGCGAGGCCCTGCTCGCGCACGGACAGCACATTCTGGCGCCCTGCCCGGGCAACGCTGAGTGCCCGATGGCGAAGCGGCCCGGCGACTGGTGTCACTTTGCAGCGCGCCTAGAGCGGACTTCCCTGCATCGGCGACTGAAATCCGGCGAACTGGGCTACGAGGACGAGAAGTTCTCCTACCTTGCCTTTGTCCGCGGCAAACCGGCTCCAACGGTTCCTGCGCGGATCCTGCGCCATCCGGTCCACGGCAAAGGACACATAAAGATGACGCTCTGCGAGGCGCCAAACCTGCGGGAGATCACGGTGACGAAGTCAGATCCAAACGCTTTTCGTGCGGCCCGGCGCGCGAAGTGGGGCGATGCATGGCCGCCGCCGAAGTCGTAAATACGGGCGGGCGGCGTCTCGCGCTAACATTATTTATAATGACGGATCGCAATCCCGCTGCCGGGCCAACCAGCAGCCTGTGGGGAAAAAGAACCATGCCGACTGACGTGATCATGCCCCAGATGGGCGAATCGATCTTTGAAGGCACGCTGACCAAGTGGCTGAAGAAGCCCGGGGAGAAGGTGCAGCGCGACGAGCCGCTGTTCGAGATCTCGACCGACAAGGTGGACGCCGAGATCCCTGCGCCCGCCTCGGGAGTGCTGACCGAGATCAAGGTGAAGGAAGGCACGACCGTACAGGTGAATACGGTGGTGGGCACGATCGCCGCCGAAGGCGAGTCGGTGGCCGCGGCGCCAGCCGCTAAGCCGGCGGCCCCGGCCAAGGCCGCTCCTCAGCCCAAGATGGAAGCTGCGAAGCCGCAACCCGCCGCGCGTGCCAAAGAGCAGCCGGCGGCCGCCCCGCACAAGGAGTCGGTGATCGAGTTCCCCGCGACCGATCGCGACCAGGAAGCAGAACACGTACGCTCCAGCCCGCTGGTGCGCCGCATCGCAAAGGAATACGGGGTGAACCTGACGCAAGTAGCCGGGACCGGCCTGGGCGGACGCATCACCAAAGACGACATCCTGGGCTTCGTGGAGCAACACCCGGGCGTCGCGGCGGCTGCGCCGTCTCGTGGGGCGGCCGCTCCCGCAGCGCGTCCGATGGAGATGCCGGCACGGGCAGCGGCCCAGCCCGCAGCTCCCCCGCCCGAGCGCGGTCCGATCGCAGTGCCCGGCGAGTTGGTAGCCATGTCGCAGATGCGGAAGATCATCGCGCAGCGCATGGTCGAGTCCAAGCACACCAGCGCGCACGTGTACTCGGTCTTCGAGGTCGACGTCACGCGCATCATGCGCCTCCGCGAGCGGGAAAAGGCGAAGTTCGAGGAGGCGAATGGCGTGAAGCTGACGGTGATGCCGTTCTTCGCGCGAGCCGTGATCAACGCTATCCGCCAGCACCCGATCGTGAACAGCTCGGTCGAAGGCGACAACATCCGCTACCACAAGAACATCAACCTCGGGATCGCGGTGGCGCTGGAGTGGGGGCTGATCGTGCCCGTCATCAAGAACGCCGAGGAGCTGAGCTTCGTGGGGCTGCAGCGCGCCATCACCGACATCGCCGAGCGCGCGCGCTCGAAGAAGCTGCGGCCCGACGAAGTCCAGGGCGGCACCTTCACCATCACCAATCCCGGGGTGTTCGGCCCGCTGTTCGGCATGCCCATCATCAACCAGCCGCAGGTAGCGATCATGGGAATGGGCGGCATCTTCAAGACGCCCGTGGTGCGCACTGACGAGGATGGCAGCGACAACATCGTGATCCGCCACATCATCCATGTCTCGCTCGGCTACGATCACCGGGTGGTGGACGGCGCCGACGCCGACAGGTTCCTGGCCACGCTGAAGAAGAACCTGGAAGGCTGGAGCGAGTCGATCTACTAGCGAACGTTCCACGTGGAATTGCGACGGCAGGCCGACCGGCCTGCCGTTTCCTTTATTGCTTCGCCCAGGTGGAGGCGTTCAGGCACTGCACCGTGCCGTCGATGACCTTGCTGAGCCCATCGCGAAACTTGCCCTCATCGAGGATCTCTCGATTGGAGATCGATTCCGCCATCGAGATAGCGGCGCTGACGAACGACAGCACCGATTCCTTCTTCTCGGCGCCGCTCTTCGATCCGAACAGCCCCTCGATTCCGGTCACTACGGCGGGGATGAAGGCGATGCCACGTAACAACTTTGCGAGAAAGTTCATAGTCGCTCCTTCGAGTACTCAGTACTCGGCACTCAGTACTCAGTGAAACCGCTGAGTACTGGCTGCTGAAGGCTGAGCGCTATTCGTTATCAAGCTGAGCGAAGTGGTGCCGGCGATAGAGCGCGAGGACCTTCTCGGCGTAGCACGGGTCGGTCGCCCAGTGTTTCGCGAGAGCCCGGATGAATGCCTCGGGATCCGCAGTACAGGCACGGGCTTCCTCGTAGCAGGCAAGGTCCGTGATGATGCGGTCGCGATCGGCGAAGCACGCCTGCATGGATCCGTAGCGGACGAAGCGAGCCGTGCAGCGCACCGCCTGGCCATCACGGACCTCGGTCGTGGATAGCTCGACGAACGGCCCGCCGCCGTGTGCCTTGATGCCGAAATAGTTGTGCGCCTCGCGTGAGAGCAGCGAATCGCCCCAATCGCTCTCCAGCGCCGCCTGCGCGACGGTGATCCCCGGCGGGAACCCGCTCTGGCGCAAGCATTCCCGCGCCGCCTCGGTGGCGAGGCGAATGAATTCATCCTTCGTCATGGAAGATAATCAGCGGTGCGTGGCGCGCAGGTAGTCGATGGTGAGGTGGATCAGCGTGAGGATCACGCCCACGGCGGCGCCGATCCCTCCGGCGCGCTGGACGAATTTCTCGTGCTCCTCGACGCGGCGCTCCAGTTGCTGAATGAGTCCCGGTGTGCCGTTGCCGACCAGCCAGCGCATGTGTGCCTTGAGTTCCGAAAGGTCGGCTAGAACCTTCTGCTCGAATTCGTTGATGTTCGTCATAGCGGGTAGTCCACATGCAGCGCGGTGGAGTAGCGCGAGTATTTACGGGGCGACGAAGCGTCGTACTGGCGCACGTAGAAGTCCACCACGCGCGTGATGCGGGTGACCGCAAAGGTTCGCGTGGCAAAGCGTCCTACCAAGTTGCGGTCGCAGGTATCGCCCCAGCCGCTGTCGCTGCGCCGGACCTCGAAGCCGCCGCCCGCGGGAGGGTTCGCGCCCGCGTCGATGGTGACGGAAGTGGAGGTGATGGCGGTCACCTCGGCCGCGGACAGGTCGGCGATGAAGGTATTTCCCGCTGTCACCGTCGTTGCAGTGACGTCCGGCGGCTGGGAGAGGTGTGCCGCATCGGACGCGACTGCCAGGGGCTCGGCGGCATCGTTGGCGAAGGCCAGCCGGTAGCGGCTGCGGTCGCCCTCAAGGTCCGCCGCTTCGATCTCGACCTCCCGGACGACGGCGCTGAAGCTCGCCGACCGCGAGGGAAGGCTGACCGCCAGCGCATCGCCAGGAAAGATGTCGTCTTCGACGCCGGGCAGCACATCGCTCCAGCAGGCATACTCGCCCGACCACGCTTCGGCGCCGTCATCCAGCATCGCCAGGGCGGCGTTCCCGCAGTCGACGGCGGTGCGCGGCCCGGGCTGCGCGACCGCCCGCATAGAGGCGCGCACGCCATCGTCGTTGCCGCGCGCCAGCGCCGCGATGCTGGCTGCGTCCTGGATGCGCACCATGGCCCGCCCGCGCGAGCGATACCGAACCACGATCTTCTCGTTAGGCACGGGCAGATACTCAGGATAGAAGCCGATCGCGGGGCTACTGCTGATCGTGCATTCGGCTCCGTCGGCGAAGTCGCCTACCAAGCGCGTGCGATAGCTGCCGGCCGGCGGCATGCTGCGGATCTCCGCGTCGCTGATGTGCCGCACCCGCGTGAACGACAGCGCGCACCGCAGGTCGATCGAATTCACCGGGGCATACGTGCACCACGCCGGGGCGTTCGTGATCACGCCGTCGTACAGGACCGTGGACGGCGCGGCCAACGTCGCCGGGTCCGAGGGGTCGACGTGGTGCACCTCGAGCACGATGCGCACGTCCGCAGCGACCGCGCCGCCGCCGCGTCCGCTGCCTGCGGGATGCAATGACGAGTGGAAGATCTCGCGGCTGCGGAAGATCTCGGCAGAGTAGAGACGCGTAGTCAGCGCGTAGCGATGCCCGGCAGCGGTGGTGATGGTCGGACCGGTCGCCGCTCCACTCACCAGCGCACGGATCGCGGACTGCGAGCCTGAAGGCGAGATGCGGAAACCGGCGAGACATCCGGAAACGCTGATCGCGCCGGCATAGAGCCCGCCGATCACGCCGTCCGACGCGGCGCTGAAAGTAGCATCGCCGTGCTGCAGCACGGTCCCCCCGCCCAGCTCGATCTTCTCGACGAAGCTGACCGTGGTCAGCCCGTCGCCGCGGCCGCCGTTCACATTGAGCTTGCCGCCGCTGACGCTGACCACGCTCGTCGAATCGGCCACGGCCCAGGCCGCCGGCGACAGCGCGGCCTCGTACTCCTCGTCCAGCAGGATGGCGCCGTAGGTGGTGAATGGCGCGTGCGAGAGGCTGAAATACAGCGTCAGGCCGTCGGCCAAAAAGTAGTCGTGGACGTAGCACCTCGGCTCCATCCGCCCGGTGACCGTGATGTCGTTCAGGCGCACTCCGGTCGAGCGCAGTTTCAGGCCCGCGGGGTCGAAGCTCGCTGA
Organism: Terriglobia bacterium; assembly: GCA_020073495.1. NCBI lineage: Bacteria > Pseudomonadati > Acidobacteriota > Terriglobia > Terriglobia bacterium. The sequence goes on along the minus strand of JAIQFD010000005.1, from coordinate 112,729 downwards.
GGTCTCCGAGAGCATGTGGCTGCGCGACCCGGCCGGCTCCAGCACGATGCGGCCGTCGTGGACGCGATAGCAGCCGCGCGCCCGCAGCGCGATCTCGGCGGCGTGCTTCGACCACGCCTGCTGCGCATCGCCGTTGACCGAAGTCAGCAGGTCCAGGTCCTGCACGCCGGAGAGGTCAAACTCGCCGGCGACCAAGTCATTCGCCAACTCCTTCAGCGTCGCACCCGCAGTGCGGTTGACGAGTGGGGCACGAGCCGGGAGCTGTTTGCGATCGAGCAGAAAATCATCGCCGACGGCATGCAGGTGGTAGCGGAAGACCGGGCAGCTTTCCGCCCAGCCCAGGTACTCCGGGTCCGGAGCGGCCTCGAGATAACCCGTAAAGAGCGCCTTGCCGTCGCGTCGCGCGAGCACCACGCGGGCTCCGGCGACCGGCACGAGGAATGCGCAACTGTCGCCGACGACCGCCAGATCCATCTCCGCGGAAGTGTTCAGCCGGCGCAGGATTCGGGGCGGTTTCTCGACATCGATGTTGGCTGCGAAGTCCAGTGCGCCTTCGCCGTCGAGATTGTCGATGAGAAGCTTCATAAAGGTTGAACCGAGAACAGCAGGTGCGGAGCCACCACCCTAGGCGTCCAGGGGCGCGGGCGGTGCTACACTGCGCTCGCTTTCCGCGTTCCGAAAGCCGCTCAGGACGGGGCTTTCCGTTAGATCGTCCGTAAACGATGGGATTCTGGAGGATTTGGCCTAAATCAGTCCCGCCACGCGCGCCGGAAAATAGCTGCGGAAACAGACGACCTGCTCGCCGTCATTGGCGTCGGTGACCGGCAGCGCGATCCAGGCGGCGTGCAGCGCGTAGGCGCGCAGCTGGTCCGCGAGCTCGATAGCGGTTTCCTGCGCCGGCGCGGCCGACTGCAATCGCGGGTAGTGGAAACAGACGCGTCCGCCGGCTTCTTCCGGCAGGACGAACAGCGCCGACCATTCCTGAAAAAAACTTCCGCCCTCGCGGTCCACGAACGCGACCACTTTCTGCGCTGCCGCACCCGCGGACGGCGCGCCGCCGATGAGCGGCTGCTCCAGCGTGACGGTCGTACCGGAGATGGTGCCGATTCGCGCGACGTTAAATGTGACCCGGCGGACGGAGTCCGCATAGTGCTGGACGTCGGCGGGATCGCGAACGTAGGCGGCAGCGACTCCGGTGCCGATATAGCCGATCTCGCCGGCGTAATCGACATCCACAGCCAGCAAGTCACCGGTCTCGAAGGGCGGGGCGGAGGCAAACGACAACTCGCTCGCGGTCGATCCCGATGCCAGCGCGACGGCGGCGACAGGTGTGCCGCCCGATGCGCGCGCGCTGGCGGCGGGATCCTCCGCCAGGACGTTCATGTGCTGTGAGCCCGCGGCCAGCGCCATCTGCAGCTTGCCCCATTCGCGGAAGTCGAACTCGACGCGCGCCTCGAGCCGGCCGCGGAACTGCGCCGTCGTTACTCCCTTTGTTCCCACGCGCACTGGCTCGACGCGCGTCGCCGGCGTGCGGCGGAAGTTCTCGATCGCCCCCAGCTCGATCCAGGGCGCGGGCGGAGCGCCGAGATCGAACGGGCGCGCGGGATCGAACACCGTGGGCGTGCCGCTGGCGCGGTCCACGGGTGCGAAGTACGCGCGCACGCGCCGCGCCACCGGCGCCATCTCTTTTCTCACTCTCGTTGTCATGTCACTCGACCAGATTGAGGCGGTAAAGGTAGGGCTCGCCCGCGAAGGTGTCCACGCTGACACTTGCGATGCGCAGAAGCGACTGGCCGCGCTCGAAGCCGACGATGGCTTCGAAAAACGCCTCGGCGGAGTCGAAGCCGCGCGCCTCTGCGATGTATGCGGCGGTCTTGGCGCCCAGCAGCAAGTCGAAGCGGCGCTCGCCCGCGGGCCTCAGGACGGCGGGCGAGACAGGGACCTCTTCCAGCGAGCCGCTGGCATCGCCTGCATCGAGCTTGAGGGGCAGCAGCAGCGTGATCTCGCCGCCGCCCAGCGAGCGCAGCATGGCGTCGGTGGCGCGGGCGATGGCCAGGCCGCGCGCAGCGGCTGGGGATTCATAAGTCATGCGACCTCCTCGGCCTTGGGCCTTGGGCCGTGAGCCCTGAGCAGAACGCTCAAGGCCCAGTGCTCAGGGCCCGATTCAGAGTTTCTGCGCGACGTACGGCGCCAGGGCTGCGCGTACCGTATCGTCGAGCAGCGTGTCGGCGAAGTAATCGAGGCGCATGCGGTCGATGGACCCGCCGCGCACGTTGAGCGCGGGCGTGGCCAGCGCATTGCGAACGATCTGCGCGCAGGCGTGCTTCACCGGTTCGGAGATCGGATCGAGGCCCGCGGTGTACGTGACCTCGACCTCGTTGTAGGCCAGGCCCAGCGCGTTCTGCGGGAAGGTGAGTTCGCCCGTTGCAGCGCAGAAGTCGATCTGCGGCGGGTCGAGCGACGTCCACGAACCCGGCAGACCGAAGACCTGCGCCGCTTCCACCGCGAGTTCGTCGTGATCGCGCGGCAGGCCGTAACGCGCGCGGGCGGAAACCAACGGGCTCGTGGCGGGCGCGACGGTCGCCAGAGGGAGGAAGCTGAGGCGAACCGTGCCGCGCCCGCCCAGGCGCAGTCGTTCCACGTACTGCGCCACCGCCAGCGTCTCCCGACGGCAGTGCGCGTCGATGAGTGAAGACGCCGCGGCCACATACGCCGCTGGAACGGTCTTTTCCAGGCCGTAAGTCTCGTATTCGGATGGATCCAGGTAATTCATGCGAGCACCTACCACGGAGACACGGAGGCACAGAGAAGGTCAGAACGCAGAAGTCAGAATGCAGAAGTAACGCGGATCTCACTTCTGCATTCTTTGTTCTTACTTCCGCGTTCTCCGTGTCTCCGTGCCTCCGTGGTGGATTTGTCTTTACCGGGTGACGGTCACCTTGTAGTGCGCGTAGCCGGCGCCCTTGACCACCACGGCGCCAAACTTCACGATCACCATCTGCTGTCCCAGAGCTGCGGTCGTGCCCAGCTTGAAGACGCGCGGGTTGGGGTCGGTGAGCCAGTGGTACTCGATCATGGGCTCGCTCACGATGTAGCAGGGCAGTTGCGCCGAGCCGGAGCCGGGCGTGCCGGTGTAACTCAGCGCCCACTCGGGGATCAGCGGCAGCTCGCCCGCCTGCGTGGAGAGCGTCTTCACGCGCAGCCCGCCCGCGACCTCGGTGGAAGACAGCACCACGTTGAACTGGTCCTTCATCTCGCGGTCGATCAGATCGAGCAGCACGGGGTTGGAGTAGATGGCGGTGGGGCGCACCTCGTAGGAGCTATTGGCGACCATCAGTGCGACGATCTCCTTCAGCCCATCCACGATCGACTCGGCGACGCCGATGGTGTCGGTGTTGCCGCCGGCCGCGATCTGCCCGGTCACGCCGAAGTATTGCGGCGTGGTCGGCGTGGCCAGCGACGTGTCGTTGCCGTTCCACAGCGCGACGTCGTGGGTGCGCAGCAGGCCCTCGACCGCGTCGGCCAGGTCCTTGGCCTGGAGGAAGGCGAACTGCGATTGCTGCGCGCCCACCTCGGTGTCGAAGAGGTTGTAGTTGAGCTGCGAGACCAGCGCCTTGAGCGGCACGCTGCGCTCGACGCGTGTCGGCGAGCCGACCACGGCCACGATGTTGCGCGGGTCGGTGAAGGCTTGCGCCGCCGTCGGCGAGGTGATCGCGGTCTGTTCGAAGAAGCGCGACGGATGTCCGGTCGCCGGCACCTGCCGGATGCGCTGCCCGAATACGCCGCGCCGCTTCACGATGTCGGTGATCTCGGATTGGTACCGATTGATCTCCACCGCGCCGGGGCCGAGATAGTCCGCGGCCGCGTGGATGTCGAGGAATTGTGCGGTCATGTGTGTCCTTTCAGAGATGTGTTGGGTGTGAACTGCTGCGCGCTAGCCAAAAGCAATTAGCGATTAGCCGTTAGCGTTTAGCCGTCCAGTTCAGGTGCTAAACGCCAATCGCTAATCGCTAATCGCTCGCTGACGACTGCCGAGAGGCGACGGACGGCTACTCGATCAGCCCTGCCTCCGCCATCTGCGCCTTGACGGCGATGCGCTGATCCACGGCAAGCGAGGCCAGCGCCTTGTCGAGCAGCGCGCTGTCGATCCTGGCGTGCACGTCCTCGATGCCGTTCTTGGAGAGCAGCGCGGTGACCAGAGGCGGCAGGGTCTTGCGCTCGACCGGCTTGCGTTCGAGCTGCGCCTTCAATTCGGTGTTGGCGCGCTCCAGGTCGGCGATGCGAGCCTCGAGTTGGGTGCGCTCGGCGGCCTCGTCCACGCAGGCGACGATGCGGTCGATCTTGACCGACAACTCGTCATGCTGGGCGTGGACGGCGGCGAAGGTGCGTTCCATCGCCTCCGCGGCCACCGCCAGGCGGTCGATGAGTTCGGTGAGTTGGTGTTCGTTCATGCATTAGCTCCTAGCTGCTAGGTTTTGCTGTTAAACATGAGGACGGGTCCCTGACCAGTCCAGGCGACGTGCAGGGTCGCTGTGCGCGGATCGAAGACCCGCGCCCACGCTGGATTCGAGTTCGATCCAGGTCTGCGAGTACGCGGCTTTGTCGCGGCGGAGGATCGCCGCCCCGGTGAAGGTGACGTCGGTGAGCGTCCAGATGCGGGCGTTCACGTCCTGCACGGTGGCGTCGGAGAGTTCATACGACATTCCCAGCCGCGCCGGGTTCCAGCGCAGCTCGCGGACCACTTCGGGAAAATCTTTGGCGAAGATGTAGCCGGAGACGGCAATGCAGTTGCCGGTTGTCAGTTGTCGGTTGTCAGATCGCCTGCCTGCCAACTGGCAACTGGCAACTGACAACTCAATGACCTCCGCCGAAGTGATGATGCCTACTTTTCGCTTCGCGTCATGCGCGTCGAGTGCCGGGGTGTAGTCGAGGGCCATGCCCAGCAGCGATGCCAGGGCGCGTTCGGCGGCCTGTCGGGTGAGCAGCACACGATGGTCACGCGCGCCCGACGGCGGGCGGTCGCTGGGCGTGTCCACCAGCGTCAGCACGCCGCGGAAGGGCAGACGATTGGGGTGTCGAGACACCGGCGGCATCTCGATCGCCATGGATTCGAGTTCAAGGGTCATAAGTTTTCTTGGATTTCACCGCCGAGAACGCCGAGACCGCAGAGAGGAATCTGTTGCCTCGGCGTTCTCTGCGATCTCGGCGGTTAAATTGAGAGCTCGGGCAATCCGCGAAGCCTGCGGACTTCATTGACGGTCATCACCCCGCTGCGCAGCAGGATCTCTTGGATCTCCGCCTCTTCGCGCTCGTTGCGCACATCGGTGTCGGTGAAGACGAATTCCAGATCGTGCCAGCCGAGCTTCTTACCGATGGCGTCGCGCGTCAGGTGCTCGGCCAGCAGGCGCGCCGTGGGCACGATGGCCTGGCGGAAGGCCAGGTCGCTGAGCTCGCCGGCGGTGGAGCGGTTGACGTCGTGCTCCAGGCCGAGGAAGAGCGGCGGCAGGTCGAAGGCGTCGGCCACCACGCGCAGCAGGAACTCCTGCCAGGAGAGGCGCAGGTCGGCGTCAGTGCCGCCGCCGAAGCGCAGCACCTCCGGCTTGTGCTCGACGGAGAGGATGGGCACGCGGCCCGTACCCTCGATCTCGTCCTGCCACCAGCGGATGAGCCGCTCGTGGTGCGCCGGCGTCAGGTCCTGGAGCCAGAGCGCGTACTGCACCACCGAGTTCGACGCCAGCCGCGCGGCGTAGCGGTGCGCGCCCAGGAAGGCGTTGATGGTCTCGAACGCCACCTCCAGTCGCCCCAGGCCGAAGGGCGTGTGGGTGCGCGGGTTCAGGCGGATGTAGATGAGTTCGTTGTCGTTGAGTGCGATGCGCGACTCGGGCCCGAAGCGGCCGGTGTCCTGCACGTAGCGCGGCGAGTCGGGACGGCCGTCCCAATCCGCGCGCATGCGGATGGTGGAGCCGTCCACCGGCCACAGCACCAGCGGGCGCGTAGGCTCCTCCGTTCGCTGCACCTCGATGGCGCCGAAGCCGCCGACGATCACGTCCTCCAAGACCTGCTCGGCGAGCGAGCGGAAGCTGTCGTCGGAATTGGGCGCGTCGAGGTTGTCGGTAAGCACGCGGATGCGCTCCACGCCCTCGGAAAGCTCCTCGAGCGCGCGGCCGTTCTTTGGCTGCACCCGCCAGCGCATCCCAGCGACGCGGTCCTTGATGGTGTTGATCGCCTTGCGCGCAATGGGTGTCTCCGCGAACCGGCGTAGGTTATACGGCGTGCACTTGGGCAGTGCGCCGTTGGTCCCGCGCGGCGCGTAGGTGTTCAGGATGCTGGGCAGCGCGAGCGTGCGCCGCTTGTCGGACACACTCCCGCCCAGGCGCCGAAGGGCGCTGAGGAACGTCTCTTTGATTGTCATGATTTTTCTAGAACCGCGGCTTCGCCGCGAACAACGAATTCGTTAGGGCAGTGTCGTACCCCACCAGAACCACCAGGTGGTTACAACAGCCAACCAGATCGACGCAATGTACCGGAGCTTTCCGAAGGTTCCCACAAGCCCTGCCGCAAGCGCTGTAAAGACTCCGACGCGAACGAGCATATGCACAGGGCGACTGCTCGTACCCAAGTTCCAGTGGACGGCGACGCCCATCGTCACTAGCCACCACAGTGCGCTTGCAATGATGAGATACGCCGCGACGATTGTCGGCATTCGGCGTCGCTCATCAGGCTTAGATTGCACGACGTACGCGATCGTGTGGACGAATCCACCGATTCCAAGCACTGGAATCAACCACAACAGAGAGTCCATCAGACCTTCAGGTCGCCACGCACCCGGTTCGCTATTGCCGCAAGCTCACCCGCATTGGTGACTGCGATTTGCGCATTATCCAGTGTCTCCAGAGCGAACGCCACCGCGTCGTCGCCGCGGTCGAGGTCGTCTTCGACGATGGCGGTGAGCGAGGCCTTGGCCTGCTCGTGCTTCAGAATCCCGGCCTCGATCTGGGGGAAGGAGAAGGCCAGGATCTTGGCCGTTTCGGGTTCGGTCGCGAGCGAGACGGCGTGGAACATCTTGACCTCGCCGTTGGGACGGTAGCCGCAGTCGATCTTCAGCGGGTCTCCCTTGTGCGTGTACTGCGCGACGGCGATGCGATGGCGCATGAGCTTCCACACGCCCGCCTGCACGAAGGTGTCGCGCATGCGGGCGAAGATCGCTTGCCGCGCCGAGAGCTTGCCCTTCCCTGCCGGACGCTTCACCTCCAGGTACATCTGCACCAGCCGCTCGATTTCCGCCGCCGGGTCTTCGGCCAGCAAGGCCTTGGTGGGCGAGAGCTGGATGGCGTTGGAAAACGAGTCCTGGAGCTTTTTCAGCAACCGTTCGCGGTCAGGATCTCCTAGTAACGAGCGCAAATCTCCTTCGAGCGCTTCGAGCATCTCGACGTCGGCCGCGGGATCGAGGCAGCGCACCCGCCGCCAATCGTGAGTAAAGCGCACCTGGGCGCCGCTGCCGTTGAGCAGCACAGCGCCGATATTCACGAACTCGTCTTTCACCGCATCCGGCACGTACCGGATGAGGAAGAACTCGCACTGTTTGCGCTCGGTCATCAGTTCACGTACGCCTTGTTCCGTTTCGCCTCCGGTTCAACAGCTACCGGCTGACGGCTCCCTCCCCAGTTTGGGAAGGGCGCGCGGGAACTATCCCGGAATGATTCAATCAATTCGCGCACGCGCGAGCGCCGCTTGAGCAGAATCTCGCACAGGCGCTCCAGTTCGTCCCAGTCTGAACCGTACCATCCTGGCGGCACCGCCTCCGCGCACTGCCACAGCACGCTCTCGTCAAAGCTCTCGATGCGCTCCAGCCAGGGCTCGAACAACGACCATCCAGTCACCCCGGCGTACACTGCATTGCGCATGTACACGCCGCGTAGCGGAGAGTCCGGGAACGTCCACTCGCCGGCGTTGAAGCAGTATCCCTGGTCGATGAAGGCCGCGGAATACCGGCGCTCGCGCGACTTGCGCCAGAACGCCGCCTGGCGCCCGTTGGCGTTGCACGTCCACTTGTCGAGCGCCAGGACGCCGGCGAAGGCGCCCAGGTTCTTCACTCGCTCGAGCAGTGGGTCCGGGATGTAGTCGAAGACCTGCCCCTCGAGCGGATCCACCAAATAGCGCGACCCGAACTGCAATCCCGGCGTGCACTTGACCGACTGGCCGGCCAGTTCGATCCGCAGCTCCGATGTGTTGTCGATCAGCCACGCAGCGACATCGACGACTTCCGGAACCGGGACCGGTAGCCCGACGCGCTCCGCCAACCGTGTAGCAAGCAACTCGTTGGCCAGAACTCGCACGTGCTGCGGGTTGTTCTGAAACTTGACGACGTAATAATTCCCGTCGTCGGAGCGCATCAGGTGGCCTTGCGCACCGCCCCGCATGCGGCGGACGTGCTGGACCGCGTGGACCAAGCGAAGATGCTAAAACTCGTCGATACGCACGTCTGTGTCCGCAATCACAGCTGCGTTGTTCATCGCAAAGACAGGGTGGCCAGCTCCAGGGCCGGGCGGTCGTCCACCATCTCCTGCCGGACGGCCAGCGCGATGGCGGTGGCGATCACGCAATCGTCGTGGGCTCCGGCGGCCGCCGCCGAAGCTCCGTCGGGATATCGCACGAACGTGCGGCACTCCTCCAGCAGGGTACGGCTGGAGAAGAGCTGGGGTGCGTTCGCCAGCACGGCGGCAAAGTTTGCCAGCATGGAAGGACGGGTGACCGCCGAGGTCAGCCATCCCAGTTGTCCGCCGTGCTCGTAGAGCCGCTCGTACTTGTCGCCACGGGCGAGGTGCGCCAGCACGGCATGGCCGTGATTGTTGCGTTCCACCGCCACCAGCGCCTGGTTGTACTCGCGCGCCAGCGCGGCCACGCGAGCGGCCAGCTCCTGCGGCGAAAAGTGCCCGCGCAGCTCGGCGCACTGCATGGCGGTTTCTTTTTCCATGACCTCGGCACAGGCGTAGTCGCCTTCGCTGCCGCCGCCCGCCGGGTCCACGCCCACGATGTACTCGCGCCGTGGGCTGGACGGCAGCCAGATCCTCAGCCGGGCGTTGTCGCGCGTCTCGGGCGGCTCGCCACACTCCGCCAGGCGCTGCTCGATCTTCTCCAAATCGAAGACACAGTCGCCGCTGGCCAGGAAGCAGTGAGTGTCGTCTTCGGCATACTCCTGCGGCGCCAAGCCGCGGAACTCGGATGTCAGCCAGCGGCGGTACGAGATCTGCGCGAGGTCAATTCCTTCCCGGAGCATCAGCTCGCGCTCTTCGGCGGTCAGGTCTTCAGCCTGTATCTTCTCTTTTCGATACGACTCCTCGAACCACCAGGGGAAGAAGTGCTTTACGTATCCAGACTCCGCAGCGCGTTGCCACTCGTCATAAAAAACCCCGCCCGCGCCGGCAGGCGTGGATTCGAGCACGATCTCGCCCTCGCGCGGCACGGCGGCGCGCAGCGAGGCCAGGGTCGCGGCGGCGTCGCGCGGCCAGCGCGCCACCTCCGAGCAATGCAGGTTGTGGATGGTCAGGCCCCGCCCAGCATTCCCGTCGGCGGCCGACTCGACGCGGTACTCGCTATCGAGGTGCGGAAACACGATCTGCCCCACGTTGTCGCGCGACGTCGCCAGCGCCCCCGTTCGCATCCGCTCCGGCAGGTTCTCCAGGAAGCGGTGCACGATGCGAAATATCTCTTCAGCCGACTCCCGGTCGTGCGCCACCTGCACGCTCAGCGTCCCCGGCCGGGTGATGGTCGAGACGAAGAATCGGGCCGCGACCCAAGTCGTGACACCCAGTTGGCGCGCCTTGAGCACGATATTGCGCCGCCCGCAGCACTCGGCGAATCGGCGCTGCGCCCGGTTCGGCGCGAGCCGCACCAGATTGCCTTCGCGATCGCGGATCTTCAGCAGCGAGCGCGTCAAAAAGTCGCGGATACGGCCACCCGGCGCAGGGTCGTCCAGCCGCGCGCCCAGCGCGATCAGTAAGTCCAGGTCATTCATGGGAAAGTGATGCTACCGCCAGAGCACGGAGGCGCGCCGGCGCGATCCCGCCGACACCGGGACCGCGCCGATGTCGGGGTTGCCGTCTCGCGGATCGCCCGCGTTCTTGAACGCCGGGTTCGTCGGCGTGAATCCTGTGCGGATGAAGTCCAGCGCGCTCGCGACCGTGTAGTTGGTGTTAAAGGTTGCGACGTTCCCGTCCTTGTCGAAGCCGTTGAGCTTCACGATCTCGGCGCCAACGCTGGCGACCGTGCCATTTCCGCCATTGGCCGAGTCCCACGACGCCAGCGTGCGCGTAGCAGCCTGGAACATGGGATCGGCGTGAAGATCGTGCTGGCCTTTGTCGTCGTCGCCATAGGCGGAGGTCGAATTCCACAGCCACTTCTTCACGCTGAACATGCTGCCACTGGTGAACCCGCTGATGCCCGGCGAGGAGAGAACAAGGTGGGTGGCATCGGTGATCGCGCCGACCACGGCCTGGCTGGTTCCCGCTTGTACGAAGTCGCCGACGATCACCGGCGACCCGGTCACAAAATCGCACGAGGTGCAGGCGACATGGGTCGCATCGGAGCCCGCGGTCGCACTCTTGTTCGTCAACCCACTGACGCCGGACAGCGGCGGGGAGACGTAGCTGATCGCGTTCAGCAGGGGGTGCCGCAGGTTCAGCGGAGCGATGCCGGCCGGCGCCCCCGGGTCGCTCGAGCCTGGCATCTGCCAGAAGCCGTTGTAGTCCACGCTCGCGCCGCTCTGGCGCACGAAATTCGTTCCGGCATCTTCGTGGAGGCCGTCCCATGTGTTGACGATCAGGTTGTTGCGAAGAACGCTGAGTTGCGTAGCCGCGCCCGTCGTCTCTCCGAGCGCTGCGCCGTAGCGCGCCTGGGATCGGTATCCATGGATCGTGTTGTTCCGGGCGGTCAGGACGCCGTTGCTGCCGAGCATCGTGGCCAGCGTGCCGCAGGCATTGATGAGAATGTTGTTCGTGACCGTTGCGGCCTGTGTGGGGATCACGAAATCTCCCCCGTCGGTGGCAAAGAAGTTGTCGCCGTCGCAGACCCCGTTCTTGTAGACGTTCGCGGTCAGCGACTTGTTGCCCGCTTCGGCCAGATAATGCGGATTGTCGAAGTGAGAATAGAAGGCGAACTGTTCCCACGTCGCCGCCGCGTTCGCGCTCGGAGTGACGAACTGCGATAAGGCAACATCGCCGGTCATAAACACGCAGCGGACGTTGTGATTGTTGGCCGCGGACTCCGACCAGTTGACGTTGTAGCTGTAGATGCCCGCCGTGGTGCACGAGCCGGAGGTCAGCACCCCGACCGTAAGCGCCCGCACGCCCACCACGATGCTCTTGACGGACGCCGCCCGGTTGTAGAGCGTGGCGTTCCTGAGGGTCCGCGTCCCACTGCCGAGCGCCCGGTCGTTCTGGATGGTCAGCATGGTGGCGGTTGTGGTGGTCGCGGGCGTGCGCAGGTCCAGCCTGTCAACGGCCAGCAAGTGAGTGCCATCGTCCGCCGTCCAGTTCAGGTAGAGATGGTCGCCGACCCAGATGACGTTTGAGATTTGCACGTCCACGTTGGAGAGGCAGCCGAAATTGCCCGCGATCTGCGTCGGTCCGCCGACGTTGGTGAACTTAGCAAACGCCCAGTTCAGCGAAGGCGTGCGGCAACTGGTGTTGCCGTCGAACCAGCCGTTCGCGCCGCCGCGCGCGCTGGTGGTGATGGCGGCAAACTGCCCCGCGCCCCAGCCGTTGCCGCTGATGTTGAAGACAGGCATCACCGCCGACCCGGTATTCGTCCACACGACCTTGTGGATGTTTCCAGCAGCCGGGTCGAAGGTCAGTGACCCGCCTGCCTGGATGGCAAACGTGGTGGCGCGGTCCAGGCTCAAGTCGCCGTGAAGCGACAGGTTGCCTCCGCTGGCGATGGTGAGCGCGCCCGTGCCGGTGACGCTGCAAGCGGTGGAGCCGCCTACGTCCGTGCCGACCGTGCGCGAATCGCTGAGCGTCACTGTCACGTTGGAGATGGTGCAGGTGTCGCCGGCGCCGGGCACGCCCGCGCCCCCCCAGGTGGACGCCTGGTTCCAGTTGCCGCTCTGCGAGCTGGTATAGCTTGCCGGAAACGCCGCCACACACGACACCAGGAGCACGAGGACAAGCGCCTGAATTCTTTGGGTCATGTTGCCCTCACTGCACCATGGTGACGACGACGCGGAGGAACTTCGCCGTGCCACCAGCGCTGACGATGTTGACGTCGAGCCACTGTCCGTTGGCCAGACTGTTCGCGGAGATCGAGGGCCTGCCCGACTGCCCGTCGGCCGGCGCCCAAGACGCCGTTCCGCACGCCAGGTTACCGCTGAGGATGTTGGTCGAGTCGTTGCGCGCGAGCTGCACCGTGGGTGAGCCCGCGTCGGCGTAGCAGCGCACGCCGCTGATGGTCAGCGATGCGCCGTAGTCGTTCAAGCAGGAGGCCGGTTCGTCATCGCCGTCGGTCAGCGCCGAACCGCCGGCGCTCCCGATGTGGACCTCGCAAATGCGCTTTCGCTGTGCGTCCGGCAAGGCGGTCGCTGCCACTTTGCCCGCGGCGGTGATGGTAGGCAGTTGCGCATCGGACGCCAGGGTAAGGTTCGCCACCGGCGTGGTGCTGGTGACGCTGAGCGGCGCCGAGCCCGTGGCCACTGTGGAGACGATCTGTCCGGCAAAAGTGCAAACGCCGGTCTGGGCGCACTTCCAGGTCGGAGATGCCGGCAGCGAGGTCATGCTGGTGGCGAATCCGAGCGCCACCGCGCCGCCTCCTGCATCTCCCGGATCGTAGAGCGCGCCATAATGCGTGCCGCTGGTGTTGAGCGTGAACGCAGGCAGGCCGTCGGAGTTTTTGTAGGGCGCGAAGAAGCAGAACCATGACCCCTGGCAGCCGCTCATCGGAGCGAAGGGGTAATACTTGGCGTCCTGCCCCTTGAGCCAACCCCAGAAGCTGCGGCCGTACCAGAGCGGCTGGGAGGTGAGGCTGACGTCGCCCACACCTCCGGACGCGTCGGCGGGTGCGGACAATGCACCCACCATCTGGAAGCGCGGGGCTGCGGGATCGCCATACCCGAAGCCGGTGGGAAACAGGGTAACGAGGCCGGCGGGCGAGTTGGTCAGCAGGTCGGCCATGCAGAGTGGCGAGGCGTTGCGGCTCGTGCCTTCGGTGCCGGCAAAATCGGCGGTGAAGCACCACCAGCCCGGAGTATTGCCCAGCGCCGTGCGTTGGAAGGAGAGGCGGCTGTAGATGGCGCCGTTGTCGGCGTCTTCGTTGCTCACGCCGAACGCTCCCTCCGCTGCGTCGGTGTAAGGATCGGCCTGCGAGGTCAGCTTCACGCCCGCGGTGAAGCGAGTGCGCGCGTACCCGCCGCCGCGCAGGATGCGGGAGAAGGTCAGCGGGGTCGAGTGGCCGTTCCATTGCAGGTTGGGGATTTTGGTCCAGTCCTGGCCGGCTCCATCGTTGAACCCCAGGATCAGGGTGTTGCTGTAGAACGACGACCAGGGCTGGTTCCCTTCGGCGTAGGCGCCGATCAGCGTGTTGTTCTTGGGCATGTAGTAGGGGCCGCCACTCTTCGCATTCTGCACCCAGATGCGGTTCCCCGCCTGATAGCCGACGGTAGCCGCGGCCGCGCATGCGCCCGAGCAGCTCGCGTCGGACTGCGGATCGACGAAGGTGAAATGGGTCGGATCGGTCACGGTGACGCCGTTGACCCGCTTGCCATTGAAGGTGGCGTTGGTGGCCCCGGCGACGACCAGCGTGTCGCCGTTCATGAGGTTGTGCGCCGACGCCGTGGTTGCGGTCACGACGTGGTTGGCGCGCACCAGCGACGTGAGCGCGACGGTGCTGGCCGGATTCTGCACGTCGTCGTGATTGGCTTCGGTATGCGGCGCGATGTAGGTGTTGGGCAGCAACGCGTCGTCGAAAAAGCCCCAGCCCTGGTTCAGACGGGCGTTACACATGTCGCAGCGGCCGGCGTTGGCGTCCATGCCGTGGAAGTGGAAGCCGTCGCCGCGGTTGCTCTCCGAGGTGACGTTGGTCAGCTTCCACAGGTTGGAGTTGCCGGCGAAGGCGGCCGAGTCCGCGTTCACTCCGTGGCGGTTGAAGCCGTACACGTACACGTGGTCGAGCACGGCCTGGCCGCTGGCCAGTTGGATGCCGTCGGCGGTGCCGCTGAAGGTATAGGTGGCAAAGTCCCAGGTGTTCCAGGGATCTCCGCCGCGCACGGAGAGGTCGCGCACCACGTCGCCCTGGCCATTCAGGCGGAGACCTGAAGTGTTGCTCGCGAACTGGAGCACGGTGCCGTCGTTCAGGCCTCCTCCCTCGCCTTCAAGGACGGTGTTGTGAATGGGGACCACCAGGGTGGCCGCGAGGTAATAGTCGGCCTGCCCCCAGGAACGGGTCTTGGGAAAGTGGATGGTCTTGCCCGGGTTGGCGTTGATGCAGGCCTGGATGGCGGGAGCGTCGTTGGTGACACCATCGCCGACCGCGCCGCAGTCACGCACGACATCGACGACCGCATGGCTCTGCGGCTTGTACTTGGTCCCGTCGAACGTCAGCGATTGCCCGCGCGCCGGCTCCACCGCTTCCACGTCTTTGCCCTGGATCTTCACCGCGTTGCCGGAGCCGCCGCCCCCCATGTTGGCCAGCATGCTGTCCACGTATTGCCGCGTGGCATATTGCACGGCCACGTTGGCGGGCACCAGCTTGGAGCGGATGGCGGAGATAGTGGCCGCCGGAGCCGCCGGCACGGACCAGAATTCCTCACTGGTCGAGCCATCGTCGAGCTTGTAGGTCACCTTGTAGTACCCGCCGGCGGGTGTAGCTCCGAAGTTGGGCACGAGTGGAATCGTGACCGCGCCGGCAGGGCCGATCTTCACCGTCTTGACGCCGGCAGCCACTGCCTTTCCCTCTGAACTCGTGAAGGCCTGCCATGCGATCACCAGCGTGCCCCCGGCGGGGGTGCCGTCGGCGCGGTACACCGTGTCTGTGACGGAGGTGGTGGCGGGACCGCTCGCGTCCGCGGCCACGAGGGCCACTAGCAGCGAGATCAGGCAACAAAAAAACCGCCCCAGCGGGCGGCGTGCGTCCAGTATGCGATTCATAGGGCGTATCGTATGGTGACTCAGATTCCGTGGCGAGGATTTTTTGCCCTACCGCCGCAAGGGCTTGGTAGGGGCTTTGTAGTTGCGAACGAAATTTTCGACACTTTTGAGGTACACGTCGGCGAAATCCACGACCGGGCGCCGCTCCTCGATGAGACGGCGGGCGTCGTCCAGGCTCCAGCCGAGCACGCGCAGCAGCGCCAGCGACATCATGGGCGCGCGGTGCACGCCCGCGGCGCAGTGGACGAACAGCTTGGTCTCCGGCTGGTCCAGCGCCGCAAGCGCGAACTCCACGCCGACCTCGAAGACCTTGGCGGGCTTGGACTGGAAATCGTCGTCCGTCGGGTTCCACAGGACGTCGATCCCGTAGGGGTCCGCCAGGGACGTGTCATCGAACTCGATCTGCATGTCGATGATGTGGGTCACGCCCGCGCGGACGACCTCGATCATGTTGGCATCGTTCCAGATGCCGCCGCCAACCGCGATCCGGGGTGTGAGCCAGGTCAGGTCCACGCAGTCTGCCGAAGGAAATTCATTGTACCGTACCTCGCGCTTCGTCCCCGGAGTCCTGGTGGCGCGCGAGTTCCTTCAGCAACAAGGCCGCCAGGCTCTCCTCGACGGCCGCATCGGCGGCGCTCGCCGAGCCGAGCCCGGCGAAGTCGAACAGAAACTTGGCGGGGGTGCAGTTGCCGTGCTTGGCCTGGTCGATGAGTGCGTTGACGATGTCGGGCGCGGCGCTGCGGATGGCATCCCCCAACTCCGCGCCCAGGTCGCGCGCTGTCGCCGGCTTCTTTGCGGGGATGGCCGCCGCGCGCGAAGACTTCGATTTCCCCTTCTTGGCAACTGGCATAAAAGAAAACCGGCGCGATCTGCTCGCGCCGGTGTTTTTCTCACTCTCTAATTCCAGAATAGCAAATCGGAGGGGGTGAATCCGACATTTTCCACAATTTTATATTTGCCGTGATATTAAGCACTTGCGGAGAAATCCAGATTTTGACCCCCTTGACAAGCGCTGGGAGATTTCCAGTCTGGCTCGTGCATCGGAAGCAGCGACATCATTCCGACCCTCAGGAAGACTTCACTTAGGTTGTCGAGGGCTTCCGGGTAACGGCGCTCGATGGTGCGGCGATCCGTATGCAGGAACCAGGCAGTCTGCCCTTCGTCATGGCCTTGCAGAACGATGCGCGCCAGGATCTGGCGTTCAAAGTAATCCAGGCGGTCAAGGCAGTGCTCGATGTCGTGGACGAAGATGACCGCGTCCTCGAACGTGACCAGCCGGTAGGAGCTGCACTTGGCCCGGAAGAACTCCCGGCCGAGGATGGACGGAAGCCGCCCGGTCTCGATGGACAGCATGAAGTAACGGCGAAGGAGCGCGGTAGTGCGGTCGCGGTAGGCGCGCAGTTCCTCGCGCGGGGGAAGCGGGCGGGTGGGGATCATGCGGGCCTCGCTTCCTCCCGCGCACGGCGGGCGAGGGCAAGTTCGGAGTCGAGAGCACGGCAGTTGGGGCAGCAGTCGGAGCCGGCGCCGGCGCGCCGCAGCCACAGCCCGCCGCACAGTCCGCAATATTTGGGCTCTAGAACGGTGATGTTGACTTCGTTTTCCATGAGGCTCCTCGGCAAAAAACAAAAAGCCCCGCCCGGACAGGCTGGCTGTCCGGAACAGGGCTCGTTTCTGTTACGACGACCTGCTGGTTCTATTTAGTTGCGAAGCGGAAAGCGCCTGGGGACGCTATCCGGGAGAGTGCGCCTCATGGCGGTGGCAGAAGTAGCCTTCTTCGTAGCCCGACTTCAGCACCCTTCCGTTCTGTACGATGACGCTGAGGCGGCCGGTGAAACGCAGCGATACCAGCAGGCGCTCCATAGCCGCGGAAAGGACCTCGGCTTCGCGCACCTTGCGGCGGAACTCGAGGAAGGAAGTTTCACTCTGGGGGATATCAGGCATGTTGAAAACCTCAACAGTGAGGAGCCGGGGGACTCATCTTTTTCTGCTCGCTGCCACCGTACAATCGCTGCACACGCCGGGTCAAGCATTTTAACTCCTTTTCGTTATGTCACTTGCAGACTCTATTTCTCATTGCTATACTTTCAGCACTTGGAGATGAACATACGGAGCGCACTTTATGAAATTCAAGGCATTGCAGGAAAACCTTCGCAAGGCGATGTGGAAGCGGATCGATGAGCGCAAGCTGACCGGCCTGAAGCTAGCCAAGCAGACCGGATTCAAACAGGCACATATCTCTAACTTCTTGAATCGCAAGAGGTCTTTGAGCCTCGAGGGGATGGACAAGGTGCTGTCGGTGCAGAAGCTTTCGGTGCTCGACCTGCTGGACCCGGATGAGGTGAACAAGCGGGCCTCCATCGTCGCTCCCTCGGAGGATGAGTTCGAGAACGTCCTGCTGGTGGACGGCGACGTCGCCGCCAAGGAGCCGCTGGTGGAGGCGCAGGACGTCAAGGACATCCTCAAGTTCAAGAAGAATTTCCTCAAACGGCTAAAATCGGACACGACGGCGGCCCGCGAACAATGGCGGCGCTTTGTGCTCATCAAGGTGGACGGGCGCGACGGCATGAGCATGTACCCGCGCCTGCTGCCCGGGGCCACCGTACTCATCGACCGCCATTACAACTCGCTCAAGCCCTATCGCAGGCACGAGCAGAACATGTACGCGGTGAAGAAAGACGGGACGTGCACCATCAAGTACGTGGAGCGCGCCGGCAAGAACCTGGTGCTGCGCCCGCATAACCAGAACTACCCGGTGGACGTGATCACCGTGGAGCACGGCAAGACCTACGCCGACTACATCGTGGGGCGGGTCTGCCACGTGGCCATCGAGACCTAGCGATATACTGTCAGCTTTGATGGATCGCCTCGGAGGGCTCTGATGGACGAGGTCCCCGCCATGACGTTCGGCCCGCGGCGCAATGAAGACATTGCGCTGGACATGATGAAGTTCATCGCCCTGACCACCGGCTACGGCCGCGCCGGCACGGCTGCTACCGGCTTCCAGGGCGGCCAGATGAATAAGGCCGAGGACTACGCCGGGCACCTGCTCGAGCTCTACGGCCGATGTCTGAATGCGGTGCAGGGGAAGAAATAGTCGTCGGTCGGCAGTCGTCAGCCAGAAGAGGACGCGATGAACGAGTGTCCCGTGTGCGGCGAGGAGTTCGACTCCGGCGAGAGTCTGTGCGAGCACGTGCGCGCCCAGCATCCCGGGCGCCAATCCGACGATCTGACTCCCGAAGAGATGATCATCGCCGGGATCATCGGCGGCGATGTGGACCTCTGATACACAGGTGAGAGCTCGACGATTGTAGGGGTCCTTCGACTGCGCTCGGCTGCGCCTCGCTCCGCTCAGGATGACACCCGTGGATGTTCTTCTCAGTGTTCTTTGTGTCTCTGCGGTGAGAAGTTCTTTAGAAGGTGTAGCCGAAGGCGTCGAGGCCGAGGGAGAACTGGGCGGCGCGCAGCAAATTCTCTGTCAACGCGGCGACGGTGACCGGCCCCACGCCTCCGGGAACGGGCGTGATGCAGGAAGCGACCTGGCGCGCGGTTTCGAAGTCCACGTCGCCGTGCATCTTGCCGTGCTCGTCGACGCGGGTGGCGATGTCGAAGACGGCGACGCCGGGCTTGAGCATCCCGGCAGTGATGCGGAAGTGCGCGGCGCCCACCGAGGTCACGATGATGTCGGCCTCGCGCAGGAGCCGCTCCTGGTCCTGTTTGGGGACGTAGCGGTGGATCCAGACGGCGGCAGCATTGCACATGCGCCCGCCCAGCACCAGGACGAGCGGCTTGGCGGTGATGTCGTTGCGCCCGACCACGACCGCCTGCTTCCCTTCCGTCGGCACCCGGTAATAGCTCAGCATGCGGCGCACGGCCAGCGCAGTGCAGGGCAGGAAGCGCAGGCGCGACTGCTGCGCGCGATAGAGCTCGGCGATGGATCCGCGCGCGGTGCCGTCCACGTCCTTCTCCGGCGCGACCGCATCGAAGACGTCGAACTTATTGGCGCCCGAGGACGGCTCCTCGATGTGGCGCGGCAGCGGGAGCTGCACCAGGATGCCGTGGAAAACCGAGGAGCGGCTCAGGCGGTCGACTTCTTCGCGTAGGGCGTCGGCCGCGATGTCCGCCGCGAAGGTGCGCAGCTCGGCCTTCATGCCCAAGCGCGCGCAAGCCTCGATCTTCTTCTTGATGTAACGCTCGGACGCCGCGTTCGCGCCCACCTGCACGATGGCCAGCGCGGGCACGATCTTGTGCTGGGAGACGAACTCCGTCGCCCCCGCCTGTACGCGCGACTCAATCTCCGCGGCAACGGGCTTGCCGTACATCACGACGGCCGATTGGGTCTGGGTGGTCACGAGGATTCGAGTGTACAACATCAAAAAAGAAAAGCCGCAGTCGGATGACTGCGGCCCTGGGAATCAAAACGTTTAGCGGCGACGGCGACGCGCGGATTTCTTCTTTCCGCCCTTCTTCTTTCCGCGCTTCTTCTTTCCGCCCTTCCTTGCTTTCTTCTTGCCGCCCTTTTTCTTGCCGCCCTTCCTCGCCTTCTTCCTGGCGGGTTTCCGGGCTCTCTTCTTGTCGGCCTTCTTGGCAGCCTTTTTCTTTTTCTTGCCGGCCTTCTTGGCGGCCTTCTTCTTGGCGCCGCCACGACGTCCGCCTCCACCACTACCGGCGGGGCGGGGCGCAGGAGCGGGAACCGGTTCGGCCGCGGGCATGCCAACACCGCCGCCCATGGTGCCGCCGGGCTCGCCAACCGTCATGGGCTCTTCGGCTTCCTCTTCTTCCTCTTCCTCGTAATCCTCTTCCAGATCGCCGTAGGCGCCGGTGTCGCCAAACTCGTCGGCATCATCATCGTTACGACCGTAGAGGGTTTTGTCGTCGAGCGTCATGTCTCCTCCTGTCTTTGGCCGAACTCCGCGTCCATGATGACTGAGTTAAGACCGGCGCGGATTATAGCAGTGAGTCGGGGGCTGTCAACAGTACAGGGACGTGCCGCAGCGCGCGCGCCGTGCCGCGAGGGACGAGCGTTTCAGCGGCTGGCGGCGATGACGACAGTGTCGCCGGGATGCAGCGTGGCGGAGAGGCGCGGGTTATCGCGCTTGAGCGCCGCGACCGTGGTGTTGTATCGGCTGGCGATGCTGGACAGGGTCTCGCCGGGCTTGACGGTGTGCACCCGGCCTCCTTTCGCCGACGCCTGCAACTGCTTTGATTTGCTGGACTTGGAAGCGGTCCGCGACGTGCCCTTGGAGGCGCCGGGGGCGTGCTCGACAGTGTCCCCAGAGAGCGGTTTGTAGATGGCCAGCACCTGCCCCGGGCGCAGCGTGTTGCCCTTCAGGCGGTTCCACTTGCGCAGTTTTTCCGGCGGCACGCCGAAATCGTCGGCGACGGAGAGCACGGTGTCACGCTTGCGCACGCGATAGTGCGTGGCACGCTTGGAGTACGTGACTGCGGCGGGATCGGCCTTCCGTCCCGTCACCGGAATGATGAGCTTGCTGTCGGCGGGCAGTTCGCCATCAGGAAGGTTGTTGACCTCGGCGATGGCGGTCGAGGTGGTGTGGTATTTCTTCGCCACCGCGGCCAAGGTCTCACCCGACGTCACTTTGTGGTAGCGCCACCAGACCCGCTTGTCCACCGGGATGGCGGCGATGGATTGCTGATACTTCTCCCTGGTGCCGGCGGGCAGACGAAGCTCAAAGCTCGCGTCCTTTGGCGTGGTCATGCGCAGCAGGCTGGGATTGAGGTCCTGAAGCGTGTCTACGCCGGCATCCACGCACTCGGCCACCAGCCGCAGGTCCACCGGGTAATCCACGAGGACCACGTCAGGCCTGAGCGGAGGATCGGGGCTGAGCGCCTCCAGCCCGTACTGCGCTGGGTTCTTGGCCATGATGGTCACGGCCACGATGATGGGGACGTAGTTCTTGGTTTCCTTGGGCAACACGCCACGCCGGTACAGCTCCCAGAAGTCGGCGTACCCGGTGCGTTGCACCGCCGCCTGCACCGTGCCGGGGCCCGAGTTGTAGGCAGCCATAGCCAGATACCAGTCGCCAAACTGGTTGTAGAGGTCCTTCAAGTGGCGGGCAGCGGCACGTGTGGCCTTCTCGGGCTCCTGGCGGTCATCCACCCACCAGTTGCGAGTCAGTCCGTAGCCGGTGGCGCGGCTGGACATGAATTGCCACATACCGCGGGCTCCGGCGCGCGACAGCGCTAGGGGGTGGAAACCCGATTCGGCCTGCGCCAGGTAGATCAGATCCTGCGGCACGCCTTCTTCCTTGAGGATGCGGGAGATCATGTCGCGGTAGCGTCCGGAGCGGACCAGCGCGCGCTCCAGGGTGCCGCGGCCGCGGCTGGAATAGAAGTTGATGTAGCCCGCGACGGCGTCGTTCAGCACCAGCGGCAGGTCGGAGTGGGTCTGCTTGAGTTCTTCCTCGGCCTTGGCCTTGAGGTTCGGATCGACCGGGAAGGTGACCTCGTTGGCTTCGTCGATGGGCGCCGGTTCGGCCTTCTGCTCGGTGAAGCCGTCCCCTTCCTTGAGGGCCCGCATCTCGAGGGTGTTGACCCCCTCGATGATCTTGTCGAATTCACGTTGCAGACGCTCGTCGGCCTTGACGTCCACCGGCCCCTGCAGGAGCACGGTCACGGCGCGATCGAAATTTTCCTTGGCGGCTTCCAGATGTCCGGCGGAGTAATTCGCCTGCCCCGCCTGGTACTCGCGCTCGGCGCGGTCGAGCATGTCCTGGACGGGATCGACCGTGGGGACCGGCTTGTCTACGATCTTGAGTGGCGGCGGAGGCGGCGCTGGGGTTACTGTCGGGGCGGTGGCCGCCATGGGAGGCGCTACCGTGGCGCGCTTCTTCCCCGCCTCGTCACAGGCGATGGTGGAGAGGAAAAGGGCGGTCAGAATCGGCAGCCACAAATGCGCTTTGCGAAATCCCATATGGCGATGCAACAACGAAGAAAACGAAGCCGACTCCGTTATCCGAAAAAGTCGCTGCATGCTACTACGCTCGTATTCGACGGGTCAATCATTACGAACGTCTGTTCACTAATTAGTTATCTTGATTACCGTCTCCTAAGCCCTTGCCAGAGATTGACTTAGGTCGGAAATCAGGTCTTCCGGGTCTTCGATTCCGACGCTGAGGCGGATAGTCGCCGGCGACACATCCAGCAACTTAAGGCGGGCCGCGGGGATGTTGTAGTGGGAGGACAGGACGGGGTACGAAACCGTGGATTCCACGCCCCCCAGGCTGGGCGCCAGATACCAGAGCTGGAGGGCGTCGATGAAGCGCTCGGCGGCGCGCTCCCCGCCCTTGATGTTGAACGAGACCATCATGCCGTAGTCCGACATCTGGCGGCGGGCGACCTCGTGGCCTTCGTTGCCGGGAAGCCCCGGATACATCACGCGCAGGACTTTGGGATGGGCGCAGAGCGCCGCGGCGACCTGTGCGGCGTTGGCGCAGGCGCGCTCCACCCGGATCTGCAAGGTCTTCAGTCCTCGGATGAGCAGGTAAGAAGCGCCCGGGTCGAGATTGCCCCCCGACTGGAGCATGGCGGTCCGCGCCGGCTCGACCAGCTTCGCCGGCCCGGCGATGGCCCCCGCCGTCAGGTCACTGTGCCCGCCCAGATACTTGGTGGCGGAGTGCAGAACGATGTCGGCGCCCAGCTCCAGTGGTTTCTGCAGGATGGGGGTGGCGAAGGTGTTGTCGGCCACCACGGTGATGCCGCGCTTGTGCGCCTTGCGCGCGAGTTCGGCGATGTCGACGCAGCGCAGCGTTGGGTTCGTCGGGGTCTCCAGGAACAGGGCCTTGGTGCGGCGGCTGAAGTAACGCTCGATGCGACCGAGATCGTGGTAGGGCACGAAGGTGCTCTTGACGTTAAAGCGGGCGAGGATGTTCTCGAACAGCTTGATGGTGCCGCCATAGACGTCGAGCATGGATACCAGCTCGTCTCCGGCGCGCAGAAGGGTCAGCATGACGATCATTTGGGCGGCCATGCCGCTGGCCGTCACCACACAACTCTCGGCGCCTTCCAGGGCAGCGATCTTCTTCTCTGCCGCAGCGACCGTCGGGTTCCCGTAGCGTGTGTACATGAAGCCCTTGACCTTGCCCATGGAGTACTGGCGCAGGTCGTCGAGCTTGGGAAAGGTGAAGACCGAGGTCTGGGCGATGTCGGTGGTGAGGGAAGCACGCCGTCCGTGGCGCTCCTCGCCGGCGTGGACACAGTGGGTGGCATCCGCGCGCCCGGGCTTTCGCGCGCCAGTGATCTTGCTCTCTTTCATGGTCTCGTAGTTTACACGCGCACTCCTGCGCAAAAGAAAAAGCCCTGGGTTTCGCCAGGGCTGAAGGTGTTCCGTCCATCGCTAGAAGGTCAGCCGTAATCCGAACTGGAACTGCCGCGGATCAAAGGCGGCGGTGGGCGAGCCCACGCCGGCCGGTGCGTTGAAGAGCGGATTCACGTCGGACACGTTGAACTTGTTGACCAGGTTGAAGATGTCCACCATGGCGTCAAGCCCCACGCGCTCGCTGAAACGGAGCCGCCGCGCGATCCGCAGATCGCTGAACAGGTTATAGGGTCTGTACCCCAGATTGCGCCTGATGTTTCCTTCCATCGCCGCAATGGAAGGGCCCGTACCATTGAGCAGCGCAGGATTGCTGGCCGCCAGGGCGGCCTGCGCATCGGCGTCGAGGAAGCACGGCAACTGGAAGAACCCGGTCGGGGAGAAGCTCGATGCCACCACAGGGTCGCCGCAAGCGTCGGTCGGAGTGCCCGAGGGCACCGCGTTCGGTCGCCCGGTGAAGAACTCGAACTGGTAGTTGGTCCCCGAGCCAGACAGAATATTGAAGGGCCGGCCGGACGCCACCTCGATGATCGGGGCGACGGTCCAGTCGCTGAAGAACTTGCTCCAGAAGCCGCTGCCGCTCAGCCGTCCTGACTGGTAGATGCCGCTGAAAACGAAGCGGTGGCGCTGGTCGAAGGTGGAGTTCGCGCGATCGGCTGAAGGGTTGTAGCTGTCCTGCGGGGTGAGCGGCGCCTGCAGGTCGGTGGAGTCGTCGATGGCGTGCGACCAGGTGTAAGACGCCAGGAACTCGTACTTCTGGCTGAAGCGTTTGCGCAGGTTCACCGTCAGGCCGTGATAGACAGAGCTGCCGTTAGCGTACTGCACGTCGGCATCGGCCATGGGGACTCCGTTCGGCGCCCCCGCTGGGACCCCGTTCACCAGGTTCGGGAACAGGTTTTCCAGCAGCGGAATCGCGACACCCGCCACGCATGGCGCCAGCGCCGGGATCGAAGCCAGCGACGGGTTCAGCCCTGTCGGACGGAAGAAATTGACGAGTGCGGCGGGCACGTACGGTCCTAGGGGACCGACACCGCAGCCGGAAACAGCTAATGGTCCGTTCGGGTCGTTGTTCAGCGGGGAACCCGGGTCACCCGCAGCCACGGCGCGCTCCCAATTCGCGACCAGGAAATCACCGCGCGGCGTATTGGCATTGATGGGGCGATTGATGTGACGTCCGCCCACGAAGTTATAGGCGATGCTGAAAGAAAAGTTGTGGCCCAGGTCATGCTCGATCGTGAGGTTCGCTTGCTGGCTGTACGCGTACTGGAAGTCGGCGCTGTTCGGATATCCGAAGGGCAGAAATGGCAGCGGGAACCCCGCCCCCAGGAAGGCCTGGTTGATGAACAGCGAAGGCGTGTTCGGTGTTGGGTTGAAGCGCTGCTGCGACGGCAAGTACGTAAGGCCGGCTGCGTCCACGGCGCCAACGCAACTCGGGAGTTGCAGAATGCCCTGGAACATATTGGTCGCATTGAGCGGCGGAAGAGAGCCAGGTGGCGGCGGAATCGTGGAACACGGTGCACCGGGTCCGATCAGCACCTGCGGCGTCCCGGAACCGTCGGTCGCTTGCGCCAGGAATTGCAGGCCCAGCAGCGGGTGATCGTAAAACATGCCGTACGAGGCACGGACAACTGTTTTCCCATCTCCCCAAGGATCCCACGCGAGGCCGACGCGGGGAGCGATGTTATTACTGTCCCGCGGGATGCCGTTGGTCATCCCGAGGACGTTGTACGTAGCTTGCCCGAGGGCCGAGAGAGGCGGCGGCGGCGGCAGCATCTCGACGTCGTACCGGACCCCATAGTTCAGGGTCAGGTTCGGCTTGATGCGCCAGGAATCCTGCACGAACGCCCCGATCGTGTTATTGGAGAACTCCGCGTGGGGATTGCCCAAGCCCTGGATGAATTCGTTGGGCAGACCCAAACCGTAGGACTGAACGGCGTTGAATTCCGGGAACCCGGCCGGGAAGATAGGCAGGGTCTGTCCGGAGAAGAAGTACTCGCCGCCGAAATTGACGGTGAAATCGGCCACTACCGGCAGGTGGTTGAAGTCGGCGCCGAACTTGAAGGTGTGCTTCCCCTTGATCCAGGAGAAGTTGTCCATGGACTGGAAGCGCTCCTCGGTGCGGCGGATGAAGGAGTAAGGTTCGCGCCCGACGAAGGCGAACCCGGCGATGTTGGAGGCGACACCCGGGCCGGTGGGCGAGGCCTCATTGAAATCGAACAGCAGGCCGCGGCGCGAGTACTGAAAACGGAATTCGTTGATCATGTTGCTTCCCAGCGTCGCCGTATCCTGCGCGGTGATGGCCATGTCGCGGAACTGCTGGAGCGAGGTGCGGGAGAAGCCGTTCTGCCCGAAATTCTGGTTCTGACCCTGGACGTTGATGCCGCTCACCGTGCTGGGGCTCACGTTGCTGCGCAACATGAACGAATTGTTGTTCGTGAACTTGTGGTCCAGACGGGCGCTCACCACGGTGGTGCCCTCGTGCACCGGATAGTTGCCCGCCTCGTTTGACAGCGGCGAGAACGACGCCGGCAGGCCGTTGCAGAGAAGATTAGGTGAGATCGGGTTGCAGCTGGTGGGGAATTGCTTGAGCTGGTTCGGCACCGGCGGAGCGAACGGAAGCAGTGCGAACGAAGCCGGATATGCACCGTTGATCGCGATGCCCGACGATGCGCCGGCGAGGAACGTATATGCCTGCACACCGAGCGGCGCCGGCCCCGGCAGGAAAGCCGTCAGGAACGCAGCCTGCTGCGGCGTCGCCTGGATGTTGAAGGTTCCCGCAGGTGCGCCGAAGATGCCGCTGGCGTCAAAGGGCTGCAAGCCGTAGTTGTCCTGCCCGATGGTGGAGAAACCCGTTTCCTGCCGTCTCGTAATCTCATACGAGAGGAAATAAAAAGTCTTGTCTTTCTTCAGCGCGCCGCCCAACGTGGCGCCTGCCTGCACGCGCGTGTAGGCGGGGTCACTGCCTGGGGGCACGCTGAACGGATTGGGGGCCTGGATGTTGCGGTTGCGCAAGTAGCCGAACAGAGAGCCATGGGTGTCGTTGGTCCCGGAGCGGGTGATGATGTTCACGACACCTCCGGAGGCGCGCCCATATTCGGCCGCGTAGCCGTTGGTGATGATCTGGAACTCTTGCACGGCGTCCTGCGAAACGGTGGAGCGGATGCCGTTGGTCGAATTGTCCACGTAATCCATGCCGTCGACATTGACCAGATCGGCGCGCGCGCGCTGCCCGCCGATATTGAGCCCGGAAGTCGGCGCGGCGCCGATGCTGGGCGCGGTGTCGCGTGCCGTCTGCGAGTTCGTGAGCGTGAAATTGATGTAATTGCGGCCGTTGATAGGCAGGTTGTCGATGCGCTGCTCGGTGATCGTGGTGGCCACCGAGGTGCGCTGCGTCTCCACCTGCTCCGTCTGTGCGCTGACCTCGACCGCCTCCATTCGTTCCGCGATCCTCAGCGCAACCGACAGCTGCGCGACCTGGCCGATGGTGACGTTTACGTCCGTGGCAACTGTCTTGGCGAAGCCCTGCGCTTCTACGGTCACCGTATAGGTGCCGGGAGGCAGAAGGACGAAGGGATATTCTCCGTTGTCGCCCTGCTTGCTTGTCCTTTCGATGTTGCGTCCGGGATCGCGTACGGTCACGGTGGCGTTGGTGACGGCTGCGCCCTTGGGGTCCTTCACGGATACGTGCAGATCTGCCGTGGACTGTGCCAGCGTATGGATTGCGAACAACATCAGCGTGCACAGGCACGCGATAACGATGAATCGCTTCATGGCTCCACCTTTCCCGGCTCCTGACGAAGTACGGCCTCATGCAGCAGTGGAAATGCCGCACGGTTGTATAACAGGAGTTACTCGCGACGCAAGTAAATGGAGGGTGTTTTTCCCAGCACCCCGGAAAGCGACCCGCATCCAGATAGCAGGGGCGCGAAGGCTATCCGCGGGTGATCCCCGCCTGCTCCTCTTGCACGCTCTTCACCGCCCAGGCCATGCGCGGTGTGTTGTGTGCGATGCCGTAGCGGCCCTGGGGATCCAGCAGGATGAGCCCACCGTGGCCGTTGAGACGGCGCACGAGGACATCGATGGACATACCGGCCGCGACCTGCGGCGACTTGCCCTCGGCGACGCAGTCGCAGGCCCACTTGCCGAGAACGAGTTTCATCATGGGCTCGCCCCAGCCGGTAGTGGAGACCGCAGCGCTCTCGTTGTCCGCGTAGCAACCGCAGCCGATCAGTGAAGAATCGCCCACCCGTCCGGGCGTCTTGTTCATGGTGCCGCCGGTAGAAGTGGCGGCGGCGATGCGCCCGTCGCGGTCCAGCGCAACGGCGCCCACAGTGTCGTGCTCGGCAAAGAACTCCGGCGGCTTGCCCGCCGAGGCCATGATCTGTGCCGCTTTCAGCCGCTCGACCTCGCGCGGGATGATGAGCTCGCGGTTGTCCACCAGCGGGATGCCGTGCTGCGCGGCGAACTTCTCCGCTCCGGCGCCGACCAGGTACACGTGCGGGCTTTCGTCCAGCACCTTGCGCGCGGCGTGGATGGGATTGCGGATCCGCTCCACACAGCCCACGCCCCCGGCACGCAGGGTAAATCCGTCCATGATCATGGCGTCGAGTTGGACATGGCCTTCGCTGGTGAGGAACGATCCGCGCCCTGCGTCAAAGGTCTCGTCGTCTTCCATGACGACGATGGCCGTCTCGACGGCGTCCAGCGCCGAGCCCCCACGCGCCAGCACCGACCATCCCGTAGCCAGTGCGTGACGCACCCCCTTCAGGTGCGCCTCTACCATGTTGTCGGGGATAGCCCATGCCCCACCGTGGACAAGAAGAACCGGATCCGTGGTCAATCGTGTTTCCTTGGCGTGACTCGCAACCTTGGATGATAAGCCACGGCGCGAAGGGAGGGGAACCACAAACGGGCACCGCTGTTACATACCGCGGTGACTCCCGTCACTGCGGGCCGACCGGCCGCGGCGTCCACTAGTCTGTTACAGACCCCCGAGTTTCCTCGCCGGCCGACCGGCCGGTACCTGGCACCGCATCGCGGGCGGAAGCCCGCGTTGGGGGGCTGCGAGATCAACGCTCAACCGGAGGAAAGGTCCTTATGGCTACCGCAACGAAGGTCGCCGACCTGGCTGGCCCGGGTATCGGCACTTATGAAGAAGTCGAACGCATTCTTCCTACCGATTACCGCTCGCTCCTCACCCCCAAAGAGACGCAGAAGGCCATCTTCGCCGTCAAGAACTACATAGAAGAGAACCTCTGCAAGGAACTGAACCTCATGATGGTCACGGTGCCGCTGATCGTGGACACCGAGAGCGGGGTCAACGACCTGCTGGACCGCGACGGCTCGCGCACCCCCATCCAGTTCCACATCTCCAACGATTACAACAAGCACCCCATCGACGCCCAGGTGGTGCAGGCGGCGACCAAGTGGAAGCGCGTCGCGCTGAAGCAGTTCGGCATGCAGGTGGGCGAAGGCCTGTGCACCGACATGCGCGCCGTGCGCAAGGACTATTTCCTCGATCACGACCACTCCTGCTACGTGGACCAGTGGGATTGGGAGCGAGTCATCGCGCCGGAGCAGCGCAATCTCGCCTTCCTGAAGGACATCGTGCGCAAGATCTGGAAGGTGCTCAAGGGCGCCGAGACCTTCGCGCAGGAACTCTTTCCCCAACTCAAGACCAGCAAGTACCCCGACCTGCCGGGCGAGCTGAAGTTCCTTCACGCCGAGGAGATCCTTGACATGTACCCCGACCTGCCGCGCAAGCAGCGCGAGACCGCGGTGCTACAGAAGTACCCCGCGATCTTCATCATCGGGATCGGATGGACGCTGAAGGACGGCTACCCGCACGAAATGCGCGCCGCCGACTACGACGACTGGGTCACCGAGACCCGTACGGAAGACGGCAGGCCCATGCACGGCTTGAACGGCGACATCCTGGTGTGGAACCCCGTGACCAAGCGGCGCCACGAGCTGACCTCGATGGGCATCCGGGTCAACCCGGAGACCCTGCGCCGGCAGCTCGAGCTGACCAAGCAGCTCGACATGCTGAAGTTTCCCTACCACCAGGCGATCACGAAGATGGAGATCCCGCTCTCCATCGGCGGCGGCATCGGTCAGGCGCGCACCCTGATGCTCCTGCTCCGCAAAGCACATCTCGGCGAGGTCACGGTCACGGTGTGGCCGAGGATCCTCAAAGACATGTGCGCGAAGAAGAACATCTTCGTGCTGGAGTAGCTTGGTTTGTGGGATACGGGCCGCGCGTCGCGCGGCCTTCTTTATTGCTCGGTGAGCGCCGGGTTGGGTTCCGGCGTGGGCAGCGTGGTCTGCGCCTGCTTTAGCAACTGGCTCTGCTTGTAGGTGTAGCTGATGCGGTGGATCACGGTGAAGGTCGAGAGCACGGCGATCACCCACAGCACTGGGGCCATGCGGTTGAAGAGCGCGCCGATGAGCACCAGCACGATGCGCTCCGGCCGCTCCATGAACCCGACCTTGCAGCTCCCGATCAGCGACTCGGCGCGGGCGCGCGCGTAGCTCACCATCACCGAACTGGTCATCACGAACGCCACCAGCACCACGTAGAAGAAACGGTTGGCGCGGGCGTAGTAAACCAGCAGGCCGAAGAACAGCGCCACGTCACTGTAGCGGTCGATGATCGAGTCGAAGAAGCCGCCAAAGGCGGTCACTTGCCCGGTGGCGCGGGCGACCCGCCCGTCCACCATGTCGAAGATGCCGGCGCCGATGATCACCAGCCCGGCGTAGAGGAACAAGCGCTGCGTGTTCTCGCCGGTGGCGTAGCCGAACAACACCGCGGCGATGATGTTGATGACCAGCCCCAGGAAGGTCAGGATGTTCGGATTGATGCGGGTGAGGGCAAGCCCGTGCACGATCTTGTACAGCAATACGCGGCATGCCCGTCCGAATGCTCCCGTCCAGCTCATCAGGCCTCGTCGTGGATGGTGCTCAACTTCAAAACCTCGAGTTCGCGTTTTCCGTTGGGGGTGACCACGACAGCGGTGTCGCCTTCTTTCTTTCCCATCAGGGCCCGCCCGATGGGGGACGTGGTCGAGATGAGGCCCTTGGTCACGTCGGATTCCTCGCTGGTAACCAGCTTGTACTCGATCTTCTCCTCCTTGGAGGAATCGTAGACCACAACGGTCGAACCGAAGGCCACCTTGTCCCTGGGGATGTTGGACAGGTTGACCAGGGACAGCTCGGCCATCCGCTTCTTGAGCTGGCCCAGGCGGGCGCGGACGTACTCCTGCCTCTGCTTGGCCATGTGGTACTCGGCGTTCTCGCTCAAGTCGCCCATGGCGACAGCCTTCTTCAATTCCTTGGGAAGCTCGTGGTTCAGTTCGTACTCGAGCGTCTGGATCTCTTCTTCCAGTTTCTTCTTGATATGTTCCGGCATACAACCCTGTCCGCCCGGTTCGGGTGCTGAAAAACTGGGTTCGCAGACCCCGGAAGGCGGTGACCAAGAATGTACGGGGGCACCCGCCCCCCTGACAGCATCCTAGGATTATAGCGCCCGTCGCCGCTGGCCGGGCCCAGGGTGCCTTTCCTGCTGTGCAAAAATCAGCTAACTCTATGAATTTCAGTAACTTGTTCGTGGCACCTCATTTGACGGATGGGTCTGAGTGTCCTATAATCAAAATCGGTATTCAGACGTTCTCCCGTGTTTTCCCTCATTACGGGTGCCCCGCATGAATGGTGATTTAAGTTTCCGCGTAGGTGACAAAGTCGTTTACCCCAATCACGGCGTAGGGGTGATTGAGCAGATCAGCAGCAGGACGTTCGGAGCCACGGTCGAGAAGTACTACCTCCTTAACATCAAGTCCAGCAGCCTGAAAGTCATGGTGCCGTTCCAGAATGTAGCCAGCGTCGGCCTGCGCCGCGTGGTCAAGAACGGCGACGTGCAGAAGATCCTTGAGTACCTCATCACCGGCAAATGCGACAACCACAGCGACTGGAAGTACCGCTTCAAGGAGAACTCCGAGAAGATGCGCACCGGGTCGCTGATGGATGTCGCGGAAGTCCTGAAGAGCCTGCTCCTGCTGAACCAGACCAAGCCGCTCTCGTTCCGTGAAAAGAAGATGCTGGAACGGGCCCGCTATTTGCTGGTGAGCGAGCTGGCCCTGGCCAGAAACGTAGTCGAGCCGGACGTGGAAGACCTGCTGTCCAAGACTCTGGCCAAGTGCAAGCTGAAGTTCCCCGAAGTCACCGCGGAGGCATAAGCCGGTTTTCCCGAATTCTCAGGCCGGGCCGAGAGGTCCGGCCCTATCTTTTTCGCGAAGCGCGGGATTCGAGGAAGTTCTGCAGGATCAGCACGGCGGCCATTCGGTCCACCGCCTGGGCACGCTTCTGGATGCTGAGTTCTGCCTCACGCAGGACCCGGTTGGCTTCCGCCGAGGTCAGCCGCTCGTCCCAGAGGTGGACGGGTAGGCCGAACCGGCGGCGGAGTTCATCGGCGAAAGCGGACATCTTCTCCGATTGGACCCCTTCAGCCCCGCTCATCCGCAGGGGCAGCCCCACCACCAGCTCGCGGACGTCATACTGGCGGATGATCCTTTCCAGCCTCTCCAGGTCGGTGCGCTTGTTCTTGCGCTGGAGAGTCTCCAGACCTTGGGCGGTGATGCCCAGGGGGTCGGAAACCGCGAGCCCGATCCTCCGGGTTCCGACGTCCAGCGCCAGGATGCGGCTGGAAAGCTCCGATGGCACCTGGAAAGTATAGTCCGGGGACATCTCACTTCATTGTAGGATTAGACGCCTGATGCCCGATCCCGTTGAACACGCCGGACAGCAGTTGATGGGAGCGCCCGTACGGCGGACTCCCATGGTGGAGGGGCCTGCGCCACCTCCGGAGCCTGTCCAGGCCCAGACCGCCGCCCTGGTCATCATCGCCATCGCCGTGGTGCTCACCATCTGCTACATCGCGAAGTTGGTGCTGATCACCATATTCCTGTCTCTCCTGCTGGCATTCGTGCTCGTCCCCGTCGTGGAGTTCTTCGAGCGCTTCCGTGTCCCGCATGCGGTGGGTGCGTTGCTCGCCGTAATTCTCGTTCTGGCGGTGGTGTACGGCCTGACCTACTTGTCCTACGCCAAGGCCGTCGATTTCCTGCGCGAGTTGCCCCGGTACTCGGCCAAGATCCGGGGACACGTGATGAAGTTCCAGCAGCAGGCGCACGAGATCCAGAAAACCACCGAGGAGGTACTGCCCGAGACCCCGGAGGAGAAGGCCACGGTCAGGGTGACGCAGCAGACCAACTGGACCGACACCTTGACCCGCGGCGCTGGCGCGGTCTGGGAAGCCCTCCTGACCGTCTCCTTCATCCCCTTCCTCACCTATTTCATGCTGACCTGGCAGGAGCATGCGCGCGCCGCCACCGTCATGCTTTTTAAGATGGAGAACCGTAACACCGCCTATGTGACGCTGGGGCGCATCTCCAAGATGATCCGCGCCTTTATCGTGGGCAATCTGGTGATCGGCCTGTTCATGTCGGTCTTGAGCCTCTTCGTCTTCGCCGTCGTGGGGCTGCCGTACTTTTACTTTTTGGGCGTGATCAGCGGCTTCCTGAGCCTGGTCCCGTACCTTGGGGTGCCGCTCGCGATCGTGCCACCCATCGTCGCGGGGCTGGGACAACTGAGCGGCGCCGGCATCGTGGCCATCGTGCTGACCGTGCTCGCGCTGCACCTGTTCGCCATCAATGTGCTGTATCCCAAGCTGATCGGGCGCCGCCTCCAGCTCAATCCTCTGGTGGTCACGATGTCGCTGCTCATCTGGGGATGGATCTGGGGAGCGATGGGGCTCATCCTCGCCGTTCCCATCACCGCAGCCATGAAGATCATCTTCGACCACGTGGAGAGTATGCGTCCGTACGGCACGTGGCTGGGCGAGTAGTCCGGTAAACTGGTCCCCTGGTGCGCGTCCTTTTCAAACTCTTTCTCCTGATCGTGCTCCTGATTGGGGCGTGGCTCGCCTACGGCCTCCTGCTCCCTACCGGTCCTTCGGCGGAGAAGTTTGTGATGCTGCGCCCGGGCGCGAGCGGGCGCTCCATCGCGCACAAGCTCGTAGACGAGGGGGTCATCCGCAACGCCCCGGCGTTCTTGCTCCTGCACGCAGTCCGGCGCCGCTCGCTCAAGGCGGGGGAGTACCGCTTCGATCATCCCGCCACGGCGCTCGAGACCTACGATCGCCTGGCTCGGGGCGACATCCACGTGCGCACGGTGGTCGTTCCCGAGGGCTACAACATCTTCGATATCGCCAACGCCATCGAACTGGCGGGCTTGGGCTCGAAGCAGGACTTCCTGAAGATCGCGCTTGATCCAACCATGATCCGCGACCTCGACCCGCTGGCGCCTTCGCTCGAGGGGTTCCTCTTCCCCGACACCTACGAATTCACGCGCACTCAGTCGCTGCGCGACATCGCGACCGCCATGACTCGGCGCTTCCGCCAGGAGGCCAAGTCCATCGACCTGACCGGTGACCTCCACCGCGTGGTGACCATGGCCTCGATCGTGGAAAAGGAAACGGCGGCGCCGGAGGAGCGGCCTCTGGTTGCCGGCGTGTACTTCAACCGCATCGCGCGCCGCATGGGCCTCGACGCCGATCCCAGCGTGGCCTATGCCTCGCTGCTCGCCGGCCGCTACACGGGGGTGATTCACGCCTCCGATCTCCAGCTCGACTCGCAGTACAACACCTACAAGTACGCCGGCCTGCCGCCGGGCCCGATTGCGAATCCCGGCCGCACGGCCCTGCTTGCGGCCTTGCATCCCGCCGACACCGACTACCTGTACTTCGTCAGCGACAACCAGGGGCGCCACCGCTTCGCCAGGACGCTGGATGAGCACTCTCGCAACGTGGCCTCGTACCGGCGGGGCCAGGGAGCGCGCTGATGGAACACACCATCCCCGTCAACGACCACTTCGGGAACCGGCTCGAGTTCCTGGAATCGTGCGCTGCAGACTGACGTCTGCCGACTGGCGTCTGTATACTCTCTGTTTTGCTTCCAATGGTCAGGCAATCCAACCTCTCAGGTTTTCGGCTCGTGGTGGTGCTGGCGGGTGTGCTGCCGCTGACCGGGTGCTTGTTCCGCACCCGCCGAGTGGAGCACCAGGTTTCGACCGCGATCGTCCAGGAGGCCACACAGGCCGACCTGATTGACAAGATCAACCGCTCGGCAGAACGCATCAAGACATTGAACGCTACGGTGGACATCGACACCGACGTGGGCGGCGCAAGGAAGGGCAAGGTCACCGAATACCAGGAAATCCGCGGCTTCGTGCTGGTACGCAAGCCGGCAATGCTGCGCATGATCGGGCTATTCCCCATCGTGCGCAACCGCGCGTTCGACATGGTGAGCGACGGCCAGACCTTCCGCCTCTCCATTCCTGCCAAGAACAAGTTTTACGTGGGGCGCAACGACGTGGTCCATCCTTCGAAGCAGCCGCTCGAGAACCTGCGTCCGCAGCACATCATGGACGCCTTGCTGGTGCAGGCCATCGACCCCCGGAACGAGGTGGCGGTCGTGGAATCGACCACGGAAACGCTACGCGATCCTAAGACGCGGAAACTGGTGGACCAACCCAACTACACCGTGGTGGTCGTGGCCCGCGACGAAGCCGGGTGGTTCCTGTCGCGCAAGATCGTGCTCCGCCGTGTCGATCTCCAGCCCAACCGGCAGATCGTGTATGACAAGCTGGGAAACGTCGCCACCGACGCGCGCTACGAGGACTACCGGGAATTTGACGGCTCCTACTTCCCGGCGCAGATCATCATCAACCGGCCGCAGGAGGAGTACTCGATCACCCTGTCGGTGGTCAAGCTGAAGCTCAACGAACCGCTCACTGACGACCAGTTCGACCTGCCGCAACCGGCGGGAGCGCAGGTCGTGCGGCTGGATGTGCCGGCCTCCGACCGGGCCTCCGATGGCAATGGGATGAAGAAACCTCCACCGCTACAGCCACCGAAATGATTGCTCGGAAGCGAGGTGTGGCAGGCGGCAGTGGCCGGTACAGGATGAACGACACGCTCCGGCCGCCTACCCGCTACCGCCTATTTCGTCCTCCCTGTATCCTGAAAGACCATGAATAAGATGGTAGTGGCCAATCTTGTGCACCGGCCCCTCCGCTCGGTGATCTCGATCGTCGCGGTCGCGGTCGAGGTCACTCTCATCCTGCTGATGGTGGGGTTGGCGCTCGGCCTGCTGGACGACGCCAAGGAGCGGCAGAAGGGCATCGGCGCCGACGTGATGGTTCAGCCGCCCGGGTCCTCGTTTCTGAGCGGCATCACCGGCGCGCCCGTCTCGACCAAGGTGGCCAAGGTCCTGCACAAGGTGCCGCACGTGGAGGTGGTTTCACCGGTCATCACCCAGCTCAGCACTGCGGGCACCGTCGAGGTCATCTATGGCATCGATCTCGATTCCTTCCAGTCGCTGGGGGGATCCTTCCGCTATCTCGCCGGCGGGCCATTCACCGGTCCCGACTCGATCATCGTGGACGACTTTTTCGCCCAATCGAAACACGTGAAGGTGGGCGACCGGATCGAGGTGCTCAACCACGAGTTCACTGTTACCGGAATCGTCGAACACGGCAAGGGCGCGCGCAAGTTCCTGCCCATCGGCGCCCTCCAGGACCTGGTCGGAGCGCAGGGAAAGGCCTCGATCTTCTACGTCAAGCTCGACGATCCCAATAACGCGGACGCCGTCGCCGCCCAGATCAAACAGATCCCCGGCATGGAGAAATACGTCATCCGCTCGCTGCGCGAGTATCTCTCGCTCATGACCATGGGGCATATTCCCGGGCTCTCCATTTTCATTGACGTGGTCATCGGCGTGGCCGTGATCATCGGATTCATCGTTATCTTCCAGGCGATGTACACCGCGGTGATGGAGCGCACGCGCGAGATCGGTATCCTGAAATCGCTGGGCGCTTCGAAGTTCTACATCGTCAACGTGGTGTTGCGGGAGACGGTGCTGCTGGCGATCTTTGGGATCATCCTCGGCATCCTAGTCAGCTACACCGCCCGGGCCGCGATCGTGGAGCACTTCCCCACTTTGCGGATGGCCGTGCCCAGACACTGGATCCTGCGCGCGACCCTGATCGCCATCGTTGGCGCGGTGCTGGGCGCCATCTATCCGGCCTTTAAAGCGGCGCAAAAAGACCCGATCGACGCTCTCGCTTATGAATAGGTTCCCTTGAGATTTTCTGGGCGGTCTCGGCGGTCACATCTTCGACGGGCGCTACCTCGGGGCCGGGCCCCCGTTCCGGGAACCGCTTTGGAAACGATTTGAGGACCCGCGAACTTGTCATTGCGAGTACGCAAACCGGGTCCGCGCGTTGACAGTCCGCGGTGGCGTCCGGTATCCTTAAGACCTTGTTGCCCCGCTAGTTGCCCGCCTTGGGCCCTCTCGCGCACCGTGAGAGGTCGTCCCCAGCGGTCTTCTTAAGCGTTATTTCTGGGAGAGTCTTTCGCATGTCAACCTATTTCCCCAAAGAGGGGGAAATTGCGCGCAAGTGGTACGTCGTAGATGGCACCGGGCAGACGCTCGGCCGCCTGGCGACGCGTGTCGCAAGCATCCTCGCTGGTAAAGAAAGCACCAAGTACACGCCTTTCATCGACGCCGGCGATCACGTGGTCGTGATCAACGCGGACAAGGTTCGCCTCACCGGCATGAAGGCCGAGAACAAGGTCTATCACCACTACACCGGCTTCCCGGGCGGCCTGCGCACCGAGGAGTACAAGAAGCGCTTTGCGCGCAAGCCCGAGGGCGTCGTGCAGGATGCCATCGTCGGCATGCTGCCGCACACCAAGCTCGGCCGCGCGATGGCCAAGAAGTTGAAAGTCTATCGCGGCGACCAGCATCCGCACGCGGCGCAGAAGCCCGAGGCTCTGGCGCTGGATCGCAAGCGGGCATAGGGTTCTTGAAGTTCGATCTTATGGAAAGGTCTTAGCTAGCAGCCAGTCGCTAGCAGCTAGAAGCCAAATGGCAGATCAGGTTCAGTACTACGGAACGGGACGTCGGAAGTCGAGCGTGGCTCGCGTGTATCTGCGACCCGGCGACGGCCAAGTCACGGTGAATGGCCGTGCCTTTAACGAATACTTTGTCACCGATGCGCAGCGCAACGAAGCCAAGCAGCCGCTGGTCCTGAGCGAGACCGCGGGCACGTTCAACGTGGTCGCCAATGTTTCCGGCGGCGGCGTGAACGGGCAGGCCGGAGCGGTTAAGCTGGGCGTGGCGCGGGCCTTGCTGGTATTCAACGGCGAGCTGCGCAAGAAGCTCAAGGCCGAGGGCTTATTGTCCCGCGACTCGCGCGGCAAGGAGCGCAAGAAGTACGGGCAGAAGGGCGCCCGCAAGCGCTTCCAGTTCAGCAAGCGCTAAAGTTTGCTGCCCTCGCCGCTGGTCCCGGAGGCGATGGTAGTTGCGGTTCAACCTGGGACCAAATTTTCCTGCCGCCCACAGGGCGTGCGGGCGACGGGAATGAATCCCGAGCGGGCCGTGCCGCCGCGAAGGATGCAATCCGAATAAGGAGGTTGATTGGCGAACATCACCATGAAGGAGCTGCTCGAAGCGGGCGTCCACTTCGGGCACCAGACCAAGCGCTGGAACCCCAAGATGAAGGATTTCATCTTCGGCGAGCGCAACGGGATCTACATCATCGATCTTCAGAAGACCCTGAAGATGTTCAAGGACGCCAGCAAGTACGTCCAGGACCTGGCCGCCGAAGGCAAAGTGGTCCTGTTCGTGGGCACCAAGCGGCAGGCGCAGGACGCGATCGCCGAAGAGGCGACGCGCTGCGGCATGTTCTTCATCAATCAGCGCTGGCTGGGCGGGCTGCTGACCAACTGGGTCACGGTCCAGAAATCGGTCAAGCGGCTCAAGGAGCTAGATGACATGGCCACCGACGGCCGCTACGAGCTGCTGCCCAAGAAAGAAGTCATCAAGCTGGAGCGCGAGCGCAAGCATCTGCAGGCCAACTTGGCTGGCATCAAGAACATGAACAAGCTGCCCGACGCGATCTTCGTCATCGACTCCAACAAGGAGCAGATCGCGGTGCGCGAGGCGCGCAAGCTGGGCATCCCGGTGGTGGCCGTGGTGGACACCAACTGCGACCCCAGCGAAGTGGATTACGTGATCCCCGGCAACGACGACGCGCTGCGCGCCATCCGGCTGTTCGCCAGCAAGGTTGCTGAGTCCATCATCGAGGGCTCGCAGGCCGCGACGGACAAACAGGGCGTTCCCGGCGCCGAGGTCGCCCCCTCGGAGGCGCCCGCCGCCAGCGAAGGCGAGGCTCCGGCGGAAGGCGCCGTGGCTGCCGTGGGAGAGAATGTGGACATGGCGGAAGTGCTGGGAGGCTCGGTCCGCAAGAGCCCCGCGACGGCCGCCGAGTCCGAGGAACCGGAAGCCCGCCACGCGGAAACGCACTGATCGGCGCTGTATCGGTTTTCCAGATGTTCCGACCCGCGCCTGGCAAGCCGACGCGGGTCAATTCATGTCGGGGCGTGTGCGTCGTGACGCCGCGCCCACGAATCTAATCTGAAGCGAAAGGTTGTTAGGCAATCATGGGTACGACAGCTATGAACATCTCCGCCGCACAGGTAAAGGAGCTCCGCGACAAGACCGGCGCTCCCATGATGGACTGCAAGCACGCCCTGACCGAAGCCAAGGGCGACATCGAGCAGGCTATCGTCGTGCTGCGCAAGAAGGGCGTAGCGACCGCTGCCAAGAAGTCCTCGCGCGCCACCAGCGAGGGCTCGGTCGCCAGCTACATCCACGCCGGAGGCAAGATCGGCGTGCTGGTCGAGGTCAACTGCGAGAGCGACTTCGTCGCCCGCACCGACGACTTCCAGGCGCTGCTGCACGACCTGGCCATGCACATCGCCGCCAGCGACCCGAAGTACGTCCGCAAGGAGGATGTCACGCCCGAGGATTATGAGCGCGAGAAGGACATCTACCGCTCCCAGGCGGCCTCCACCGGAAAGCCGGCCAACGTGGTGGAAAAGATCGTCGAGGGCAAGATGAGCAAGTTCTATGAGGAAGTCTGCCTGTACGACCAGCCCTTCATCAAGGAGCAGACCATCTCGGTGTCGCAGCTCATCGCCAGCAAGATCGGCAAGCTGGGCGAGAATATCTCGGTCCGGCGCTTCGCCCGCTTCAAGGTGGGCGAGCCCGCCGCCACGATCGCCTTCAGCAAGCCCGCTGGCGAGCAAAAGCCCTAGTAGAAGTAGACTGGGCCATGGAATCAGGGCCGTGCCGCAGGGCACGGCCTTTCTCTTTGTGCGCGCTCCAGCCCCTTCCTTCGGGGTTTATACTTAACGCGATGGCACTGGCATTCAAACGCATCCTGCTGAAGCTCTCTGGCGAGGCGCTGGCCGCCGAGAAGGGGTTCGGCATCGACTCCCAGCGAATTGCCGAGATCGCGGCCGAGCTAAGAGAAGTGCGCGACCTGGGGGTGGAGATCGCGATCGTCGTCGGCGGCGGCAACTTCTTCCGCGGCGTGGCCGAGCAAGCCAAAGACATGGACCGCGTCTCCGCCGACCAGATGGGTATGTTGGCCACTGTCATCAACGCACTCGCGCTTCAGGACGCGCTGGAAAAAGTCGGCGCCTTCACCCGCGTGCAGTCGGCCATCGAGATGAACGAGATCTGCGAGCCCTTCATCCGCCGCCGCGCCCTCCGCCACCTGGAGAAAGGACGCATCGTGATCTTTGCCGCCGGCACCGGCAACCCTTACTTCTCCACCGACTCCGCCGCCGCCCTGCGCGCCAACGAGATCAAGGCCGACGTGATCATGAAG
The DNA here is from genome assembly GCA_020073495.1 of Terriglobia bacterium. NCBI lineage: Bacteria > Pseudomonadati > Acidobacteriota > Terriglobia > Terriglobia bacterium. The sequence continues at coordinate 72,475 of JAIQFD010000005.1, read as the reverse complement.
GCCACGAAGGTCGAAGGCATCTACGACGCCGACCCCGTCCGCGTGAAAGACGCCAAAATGTTCGACCACATCAGCTACATGGACGTAGTGAAGAAGGGTTTGAAGGTGATGGACCTGACCGCCATCACCATGTGCCAGGAAAACAATATCCCCATCGTCATCTTCAACCTCAACAAGCGCGGCAACATCAAGCGCGTCGTGACAGGCGAGAAGGTCGGGTCGCTGATCAACGCTTAGGTTCCACCTGCCAGGAAGAAGGCTCGCCCGAGGGCGAGCTTTCTGTCCTGCAGAGAGAATGCAGGTCACACCTGCATCACTTCCTTCTCTTTCGCCTTGCTTAGCTCTTCCATCTTCTTGATCTCGTCGTCGGTGAGCTTCTGGAGCTCATCGTGGGAGCGGCGGTCCTCGTCCTCGGTGATCTTCTTGTCCTTGAGCGCCTTTTTGATGCTCTCGTTGCCGTCACGGCGGATGTTGCGCACTGCGGTGCGGTGTTCTTCCAGGGCCTTGTGCAGGTGCTTGACCATCTCCTTGCGGCGTTCCTCGGTGAGCGCGGGCACGGGCACGCGGATGATCTTGCCGTCGTTCATCGGGTTGAGTCCGAGGTCGGCGGTGCGGATGGCCTTCTCGATGGCCACCAGGGCGGAAGGGTCGAACGGAGTCACGGTGAGTAACTGCGCTTCGGGAGCGTGTACCTGCGACACCTGGTTCAGCGGCAACTCCGAGCCGTAGTACTCCACGCGGACGCCGTCCAGCATGTGCACCGACGCGCGGCCGGTGCGGGTCGCCGCCAGCTCCTTACGGAAGTCTTCCACCGCCTTGTCCATGCGGGTGCGAAGTTGGAGGAACGCTTCTTTGAGAGCGGGGATCGACGCCATGGTTGCCTGGGCCATTTCAGTAGCCGCCTCGACTGAGATTCAAAACCCTGGATTATAGCTAAACGCAGCGATGTGCGAGCAGTGAGGGGCGATAACGGCGCGGAAATCCGTATAATCATCCCTCGGGGGAGAGGATGAAGCGGATCGTCCATGGCGCGTGCCCGCACGATTGCCCGGACGCCTGCGGTGTGCTCATCACCGTCGAGGACGGCCGGGCGACGAAGATCAAGGGCGATCCGGCGCATCCGGTCACGCGCGGTTTCCTCTGCGCCAAGGTGGCGAAGTACCTGGACCGCGTCTATTCGCCCGATCGCGTGCTTTACCCCATGCGGCGCAAGGGGAAGAAAGGCGGCGGGACGAAAAGCGCCGCCGACTTTGAGCGCATCACCTGGGACGCCGCGCTCGACGAGATCTGCACCCGCTTCCGCGCCATCACCACAGAGTTCGGACCCGAGGCCATCCTTCCCTACTCTTACGGCGGCACGGTGGGCGTGCTCAACAACGCCTCCATGGACCGGCGCTTCTTCCATCGCCTGGGCGCGTCGCAACTGGACCGCACCATCTGCTCTTCGGCGGGGACCGAAGGCATCGTGTCCGTCCTCGGAGTGAAGCTGGGCACCGAGCCAGAGCAATTTCGCCATTCGCAGTACATCATCGCGTGGGGCGCGAACATCCACGGTAACAACGTCCACCTCTGGCCGTTCATCGAGGAGGCGCGGCGCAAGGGCGCGAAGCTGGTGGTCATCGACCCCTACAAGACGCGCACCGCCGCCTGCGCCGACTGGTATCTGCCGATCAATCCCGGGACGGATGTGGCGCTGGCGCTCGGCCTCATGCACGTCATCATCGGCGAGGACCTGTACGACGCCGATTACGTGGCCAGATACACCGTCGGCTTCGAACAGCTTCGCGAGCGAGTGAAGGAGTACAGCCCGCAGCGCGTCGCCCAGTGGACGGGCATCGCGGCCGACGACGTGGTAAAGCTGGCGCGCGAGTATGCCACCGTACGTCCGGCGGCGATCCGCCTCAACTACGGCATTCAGCGGTGCGACAGCGGCGGCACGGCCGTGCGCACTGTCACTATGCTGCCTTGCATCACCGGATCGTGGAAAGAAGTCGGCGGCGGCCTCCAGCTCTCGACCGGGGGCGCGTACGCCCTCGATCGCGCGCACCTCGAGCGCCCTGACCTGATGAATGTGGCGCTGGGACGCCCCGCGCGCGTCATCAACATGATCGAGATCGGCAAGGTACTGAACACGGTCGCCGATCCGCCGGTGAAGGCCGTCGTCGTTTACAACTCGAACCCGGTGGCGGTCGCGCCCAACCACCACGAGGTGGTGCGCGGTTTCGCGCGCCCAGACCTGTTCACCGTCGTGCACGAGCAGTTCTTCACCGATACAGCGGATTACGCCGACATCGTCCTGCCCGCAACCACGTTCTTCGAACATAAGGAGCTGCAGACCGGGTACGGGCATTACTTCGTGCAGATCTCGAACGCGGCCATAGACCCGATCGGCGAGTGCCGCTCGAACTTCGACTTGTTCCGCGAACTTGGGCAGCGCATGGGGTTCGCCGAAGACTGCTTCCGCGAAAGCGTGGACGCGGCCATCGACGCCACACTCTCGAGCGGGCACGCTTGGGTGAAGGGGATCGATCGCCAACGATTGGAGCGCGAGGGCCACGTGCGCCTGCATCTCGGCGATGGGCCGTTCCTCCCCTTTGCCCTCGGCAACTTCGCCACACCGAGCGGGAAAGCCGAACTCTACAACGAGCGCCTTGCCGCGCACGGCCTGGATCCGGTGGCGGCATTCAAACCGTCCCCAGAATCGCGCCACGTGCCCGAAGCCGCGCGTTTCCCTCTCGAACTGCTGGGCCGCAAGGCCGACAACTTTCTAAATTCCACCTTCTGCAACCTTCCTTCCCTGCAACCGATGGAGGAACGCGAACTCCTGGAGATGAGCCAGGCCGACGCCGGGGTGCGCGGCATCCGCGACGGCGATCCCGTCCGCGTTTTCAACCGCCGCGGCGAGGTGCGCCTGACCGCTCGCGTGAACGGAGCGGTGCGTGCGGGAGTGGTTGCCGCCCGGCTGAACTGGGCCAAACTCTCGGCCCAGGGGAAGAACATCAACGTGCTCACCTCGGACCGCGTGGCCGACATGGGCGGCGGCCCGGTGTTTTACTCTGCGCTGGTCGAGGTGGAGCGCGTAACCCCGGCAGCGCGTCGCTAGTCAATCGACTGTGACTCTTCTATAATCACCGTTTCTTCGATCCCAGACTGAGGGTGTCCTATTTTCGGTTCTCATCAGGAAGTGCCTGTGATTCCCACGGGCGCCACCAAATCCCTGCTTCTGGCAGTGCTCGGCCTCCTGTTTCTGCTGACGGGGACTTCCGTATCCCAGCAACAGCTCATCGAGGGAATCCGCATCCACGGCAACCGGCGCATCCCGGCCGAGACCATGCGCGCCCGCATTTTCACCCGCGAAGGCGACGTCTATGACGAAGCCGCTCTGCAGCGCGATTTCGCCTCCCTGTGGAATACCGGGTACTTCGAGGACCTGCGGATCGAGCGCGAGGACAGCGCCAAGGGCTACATCATCCACTTCTACGTCAAAGAGAAGCCCACCATCCGCGAAATCAATTACCAGGGTCTGAACTCGGTCTCGCAGAGCGACGTGCTCGATCGCTTCAAGGAGCGCAAGGTCGGGCTGACGGTCGAGAACCAGTACGATCCCACCAAGATCAAAAGGGCCGAGGTCGTGCTCAAAGAGCTCCTGTCCGAGCACGGCCGCCAGTTCGCGACCATCCGACCGGAAGTGAGACCCATCCCGCCCGCGGCCGTGGCCGTGACCTTCATCGTCAACGAAGGCCCCAAGGTGAAGGTCGGGAAGATCAGCTTCGAAGGCAACAACACGGTGAGCGGCCGTTACTTGCGGGACGCGATGAAGAACCTGAAGCCGATCGGGATCCCGCACTCGATCATCCTGGAAAACGTCTTTTCCCGCACCTACGACGCGACCAAGCTCCAGGAGGACACCGAACGTGTCCGCGACGCCTACCAGCAGAAGGGCTTTTTCAAGGCCCTGGTGCAGGACCCCAAGACTCAGATCCGCGACACCGCTCCCGGCTTCCCCTGGCTTTTTCGCAAAGGTGGCGGCAAGGCCGTGGACATCACGATTCCGGTCGAGGAAGGGGCGCGCTTCCGCCTGGCGGCCATCACCTTCAAGAACAACAAGGCGGTGACCAGCGTTGCCTTGCTTCGCCGCCTCTTCCCCATGAAGGACGGAGAACTATTCAACACCACCATGGTGCGCAAGGGCCTGAAAAACCTGCGCGATGCCTACGGTGAACTTGGCTACATCAACTTCACGGCTGTTCCCGACACCAAGATCGACGACGAAAAGCACCTGATCACGCTGGACATCGACGTCGATGAGGGCAAGCCTTTCTACGTGCGCCGCATCGAGTTCCAGGGCAATACCACGACGCGCGACAAGGTCATCCGCCGCGAATTGGCCCTGGAGGAAGGCAACGTTTACAACAGCAAGTACTGGGAGCTGAGCCTCCTCCGCCTCAATCAGCTCAATTACTTCGAGCCGCTCAAACCCGACCAGGATTCCGACATCAAGCAGAACAACCAGGAAAGCACGGTCGATATCACGCTCAAGGTCAAGGAAAAGGGCAAGAACTCGATCGGTCTCACCGGTGGCGTCAGCGGTCTGGCCGGGTCGTTCGTCGGCCTCAACTACCAGACGAACAACTTCCTGGGACTGGGTGAGACGTTGACCGTGGACTTCAATATTGGTAGCTATCAGCGGAACCTCACCTTCGGCTTCACCGAGCCGTACGCCTTCGATCGCCCGCTCCAACTGGGATTCACGGTGTTCAGCACCAAGTACGAATACAACCAGGCACAGCAGGTGAGCCTGGCGTCTGGCCAGCAGGTCAACCTGCCCCAGAATGTGCTCGACACTCTCCAGGACTACAGCCAGTCCAGCACCGGCTTCACCGCCAGCGCCAGCTACGCGCTCCGGCGGTCGTTCAAGCGCATAGGTATCACATACTCGATCGACCGCACGTCGGTGACCACGTTCAGCACCGCGTCGCAGCAGTTGTTCGAGAACCTCGCCTTCCGCGGCTTTTCCGGACCGAACGCCCTGGAAGGCGTGATCACCAGCAAGGTGATCCCGTCGTTCTCCTTCAGCACCATTGACAGCCCGATGCACCCCACCCGGGGTCGGAGCGTGTACCTGGCGACCGAGATCGCCGGACTGGGTGGCAACGTGCGCGACATCCGCCCGGTCGTCGAATTCAAGCGTTGGACCCCCATGAAGGGGATCAAGCCGAATTCCGACGGACACCAGACCTTGGGCTTCCGCGTCCAAGGCTCGTTTATCACGGGGTTCGGCGGCCTTGTGGCCCCGCCATTCCAGCGCATGTATCTGGGGGGCGACAACGACCTCCGCGGTTTCGACATCCGCACGGTCGGCCCGTACGGCTTCATCGTCCAGAATTTCAACGTGAACCTGACGAACCCAGACGGCACCGCCGTTCTGCGGGACCCCAGCAACCCGCGCCTGGGTGCGGTCACGGTGCCCGTACCCATCTACAGCATCGTGATTCCTGGCGGCGACACCAGCGTCATCTCGAACGTCGAATACCGTATGCCCATCGCCGGCCCGGTGACGCTCGCCGCCTTCATGGACTTCGGAATGAACATGATCCTGCGTAACTCGCAGTTGCGCGTCTCCGACCAGACGCTGACAGCCCTGAACACGACGGCGTTCGGCTGCCCCTCTCTGGACGTCACCTTCAGTTGCGCTGGGGGCACGCTATTGGGCCCATTCGCACCTGACCTCAAGATCGTCAGCGGCTCGAATTACGTCCCGCGGATGTCCACGGGCCTGGAATTCCAGGTCTTGATGCCGGTGGTCAATGCACCGATGCGCGTTTACTACGCGTGGAACCCGCTCATCCTGAACTCGATCGCGACGCCGCCGTTCCTCATCACCCGGGCCATGTTTCCGCCGGGCGGAGCCGGGGATTTTACCTTCCAGCAGTTGCAGCAGCAGGCCTCCGGATTCAAATTGGTGGAGCCGCGCCACACCTTCCGCTTCAGCGTAGCCACGACGTTCTAAGGGGCCTTGCTGGTTTGACGCTGGCTCCGCAGTAGCTCTATAATTGTGTGCACTCGCAGCATCTGCGAGATTTTTTCGGGTCCCCGGCTCATCCGGCCGCGCAGCTAGCCCATGCCGCTGTAGTCCCGAAAGGTTTCCGAGGTTTCCCGAAGATTCTCCTAAGGAGCTCAAAGCACATCCGATGACACGCAAGCTCACTCCCGCAGTCCTAGTGACGGCCGTCATTCTCTCGCTGGCCGCCTTTGCGCAGACGGGCAGCGCCGCTGCCAATCCCGCTCCAACCACCACTCCCGCTGCAGTCTCGACCAAGGTGGGGATCATCGATTTTCAGCGCGCCGTGGTCGCGACCAATGAAGGGCAGCGCGAATTCGAAGCCCTGCAGAAGAAGTTCGACCCCAAGCAGCAGGAGCTGAAGAACCAGAGCGACGAGGTGGAGAACCTCAAGAAACAGCTCCAGACCCAGGGCGACAAGCTGAATGACGACGCCCGCGCCAGTCTGACCCGGTCCATCGATACCAAGCAAAAGACCCTGCAACGCAATCTGGAAGATGCGCAGGCCGAGGCGCAGCGCGAGCAGAACGAGCTCTTCGGCAAGGTCGGCGCCAAGGTCTATAAGACCCTGGAGAAGTACGCGCAGGCCAACGCCTTCACCGTGATCCTGAACTACACGGCGGGCGATCCGCAGAGCCCCCTGCTGTGGGCAGTGCCCCAGGTGGACGTGACCAAGGAAGTGGTGGACGCCTACAACCGCGACTCCGGCGTCGCGCCGCCTGCTAGCCCCAAAGCTCCGACCTCGACGTCGCGCCCGACCGCACCCAAGGCACCTGCGGCTACGACCACTCCGCCGAAGAAGTAACCGTTCTCCGACCCGAAAGGCCGCCGGGAACGGCGGCCTTTCTTATTTGAGCGCGACCAGCTTGCGGTCGGCGAGGATCTTCACCAACCGATCCACCCACGCCTGATCGAAGGGCATCAGGTACTCGGCGGAGAGCATTCCCGCGATGTCGGCGGTCGAGCGGTGGCCGTCCATGAAATTCACCGTTTCATAGACGAGCAGATCAAAGGTCGGTTTCGTCGGTAAGCTTTCCAAGAAGGAGGCGAATCTCGCGTCCTGCTCCTCCCACCAGTTCTTGTCGTCGCCGGTGAGGTCTTCCAGCGCGATCGGCGCGATGGGCGGGAGCGTGAGGCGGCGGGGCCCTGTGCCATGGATCGGCTCCACAATCGAGGCCCAATCGAGCGGGGCGGTGAGTGGCGCTTGCGCATCCTTGTTGCGGAAGGCAGTGACTCGGTAATCGTGCCGTACATTCAACTCAGTCAGCCTTCTCTCCTGTACTTGCCATCTCGCTGAGGCTTCGTCGATCGCGCGTTTATTCATGCGCAGCCACTCATCCGAGCCGGCGCTCGCCATAAATTCCGCCGCCGCGCTTGCCATCGTGCCCACGCGCAGCAGCTCGCTGGCGTCGGTCTTGTCCACCGTGTCTTCGCTGGTATGGTGCGTCCAGTCGGGATCGTGCCCGAGCATGGTCGAGGGAATGCCGAGGCCGAGGAACATGTCGTGGTCACTGCCCTGGACGTAGGGAACGACTTCGGTCGGCCAGTAGTTGTGCGTGCCGGTGGGCGCAAACAGGTTGGCCTCGCGTGTCTGCTGGAGAACATCTTCCATGAGCGCGTCCAGGAATGACGGCACCGAATCCGGAGTGCGCGTGAAATAGAAGCGGCCATTGGTCTTGACCGTGTCTTCACCGACCATGTCCATGTTGATGTCGGCGATGGCGCACGTCACCTTCGCAGGCGCAGGGCGCGGGTCGTCCCACGGGCCGCAGCGGCGCACTTCGGGATGGGAAGCCAGGTACGCGATGGTTCCGTAGTATTCGGGAACCCAAATGAAGTGGATGGTCCGGCGCGGCGCCGGGATTCTCCCTCCCTTGATCAGTACGCTCAGCGTGCGCGCCATCTCGATCATGGCCGCCGAGCCACTGGCATTGTCGTTGGCGCTCCACTTGGGATGGTCGAGGTGCCCGGTGATCAGGACTTCTTCATCCGGCTTCTCGCTGCCGCGGATCCAGGAATGCACCAGCGTGAGCTGGCCGGGGACGTAGCTGGCGTCGATCTTCCCGCGCACGCGCACCGGCCCCTTCTTCATTAACTTTTGAAGCTCGCCGTACTGCGCCGCCGAGATCATGAACCCGCCGCGCGTCCTGTCCTCTTCTCCGGCGCGCGGCCATACGCCGTTGTAGCGGACCATGAAGGGATGCTCCGGCCGATCGTCGGCGCGCGGGTAGATGACAACACCGACAGCACCACGCTTGACCACCGCCTCCCGCACCACGTCGCCCGCGTAGCCGGAAGCGAGCGCGACCTTGCCGCTCAGATCATTGCCCTGGTAGTCGCTGTCGCGGGTACCGGCGCCGACATCCACCAACTCTCCCGACCACTCGCCCCCCTTGGAATACGTGGCGACGCACATGGGCGCGTCGGAGTAACGGCAAAGGCGGTAGGGCTTGAAGTCAGCGCCAGGCGCCGCTTCCACCCAGAGCTCGCCGCCGCGCATGTCCCATCCCATGGGCGATAGGAAAGTGGCGTACTTCCTGGCGCCGTCGGATGGAAGCTGCTCGATCATGGCTTCGATCCCGTAGCTGTGCAGTTTCGCGAGCACCACCTTCCCGGCCACGTCCGCCATCATGGGGCTGCCTTGGATGCGGTGGTATTCGATGATGGCGCGGATGTTCTCTTGCGCGTTCTCGCCGGAGTATTCCCGCGAGACAGCCTGAAAGACGTCTTGCTTGACCAGGTGCTGCGCCGCCGCGGAAACGGCGATCAGCAAAAAGAGGCAGAGGACGCGGAATCTCATGCGCGACAGACTACACGATGCCCGCCCGGGCCGTCTTGCGCGCTAGTGGACTTGTACCGGTCGTGCCGCGGGTGCGTGCGTCTTCCGCCGCAGCCACCACATCTGCAGGCGATCCATGTACAGGTAGATGACAGGTGTGGTGAAGAGCGTGATCATCTGGCTGACGATCAGTCCGCCGACGATGGCGACACCCAGCGGCCGCCGCAGTTCCGAGCCGGTCCCGCCGCCGAACGCCAGCGGCGTGGCACCCAGCAACGCCGCCATGGTGGTCATAGTGATGGGGCGGAAGCGCAGCAGCGCCGCTTCGAAGATCGACTCCTCCGACGACTTGCCGTGCTTGCGCTCGGCTTCCAGCGCAAAGTCGATCATCATGATGGCGTTCTTCTTCACGATGCCGATGAGCAGGAATATGCCGATCAGCGCGATGACGTTAAGGTCAATCCCCGTGATGAGCAGCGCCAGCAGCGCCCCCAGGCCCGCCGACGGCAGCGTCGATAGGATCGTGATGGGGTGGATGTAGCTTTCGTAGAGCACGCCCAGGACGAGGTACACGGCGACCAGTGCAGCCAGGATCAGGTAGGGTTCGTTTTTCAGGGATTCCTGGAAAGCGGCGGCAGTGCCCTGAAAACTTCCGTGGATGGTGCCCGGGAAAGCGATGTCGCGCTCGGCAGACTCGATCGCCTGGGTCGCCTGGCCCAGCGAGGTCCCCGGCGCCAGATTGAACGAGATGGTGATGGATGGGAACTGTCCCTGGTGGTTTACAGCCAGCGGAGCGTTGGCCGGACCGAATCGCACGAAGCTCGCCAGCGGCACCGCCTGGCCCGCATTGGAGCGCACGTAGATGTTCTTGAGGGAATCGGGACTGTTGCGGTACGCGGGATCGGCCTCCAGCACCACGTGGTACTGGTTCAGCTGCTGGTAGATGGTCGAGATCTGGCGCTGGCCAAAGGCGTCGTAGAGCGCGTTGTCGATCAGCAGCGGGGTGATGCCCAGCCGCGACGCGGTGCTCCGGTCGATGACGACTTCCTGCTGCAGGCCTTTGATCTGCTGGTCGGTGTTGACGTCGCGCAGGACCGGCATGGCTCGCATCTTCTCCAGCAATCGGGGCGCCCACTCGTTCAACTGCGCCAGGTCCTCTCCCTGAAGCGTGTACTGGAACTGCGCGGCGGCGAATCGCCCGCCCACGTTCAGCTCCTGCGCGGTCTGGAGGAACAAGGTCGCGCCCGGGATGCGCGCCAGCTTCGGGCGCAGCCGGTTGATGACCTGGTCCGACGACACCTTCCTCTCCTGCAATGGCTTCAACGTGACGAACATCCGGCCCGAGTTCGAGGCGTTCAATCCTCCGCCGGCGAAAGCGGCAACACCTTCGACCGCCGGGTCGCTTCTCACGATGGCCGCGAACTGTTGCACCTTGGTATTGAGGGTGTCGAAGGCGATGTCCTGCTCGGCCTGGATGCTGCCCATGAGGCGGCCGGTGTCCTGCTGCGGGAAGAACCCTTTCGGCATCACGATGTAGAGCACGACGTTCAGCGCGATGATCAGGAGAGTCAGCGCCAGTCCGATCCCGCGGTGATTCAGGATCCAGCTCAGGCCGACCCGGTAGGTGTGATGGATGGATTCGAAGGCCCGCTCACTCCAGCGATAGAGCTTCCCGGGCTGCTTCTTCAGCGGCTGGAGAAACTTGGCGCACATCATCGCAGTGGTGGTCAGCGAAACGACCATGGAGACGACGATGGCAGTGCTGATGGTCACGGCGAATTCGCGGAACAGCCGCCCGACCAGCCCGCCCATCAGCAGGATGGGGATGAAAACCGCCACCAGAGAGATGCTTATGGAGACCACGGTGAAGCCGATCTCTTTCGCGCCCAGCAGCGCCGCCTCGTACGGCTTCATACCGGCTTCGATGTGCCGCATGATGTTCTCGATGACGACGATGGCGTCATCCACCACGAAGCCGGTCGAGATGGTCAGCGCCATCAGCGATAGATTGTCGATGGAATAGTCGAGCAGGTACATGACGCCGAACGTGCCCACGATGGCGAGCGGCACGGCCAGGCCGGGGATCAGCGTCGCGCGCACGTTTCGCAGGAACAGGAATACCACCATCACCACCAGGCACACCGACAGCATCAGAGTGCGCTGCACGTCCTGCACCGAAGCCCGGATGGTGGTGGTGCGGTCCAGGACGATCTGGACATTGATTGCGGGAGGGACCGAGGCCTGCAACTGGGGCAGCACGGCGCGTACCCGGTCCACGGTGGCGATGATGTTCGCGCCGGGCTGCCGGAACAGGATCATCATCACCGCGCGTTTGCCGTTGTACCCGCCCGCGTTGCGGATGTCCTGCAGCGAGTCTTCCACCGTCGCCACGTCGCCCACGCGGACCGGCGCACCCTTGGAATAGGCGACGATGATGGGCCGATAGTCGCTGGCGGTCTTCAACTGGTCGTTGGCCGTCACCGTGAAGCTCTGGTCCTTGTCCGCCAGCATGCCCTTGGGGCGATTGACGTTGGCCGCCGCGACCGCGGTCCGCACCTGGTCCAGCCCGATGCCCAGCGCATTCAACTGCAGCGGATTGGCCTCGATGCGCACGGCGGGAGGAGCGGAGCCGCCCACGAACACCTGCCCGATGCCTTCCACCTGCGACAGCTTTTGCGCCAGGATGGAGTCGGCCACGTCATACACGCGCGGGGTGGGCGTGGTGTCGGAGGTGAGCGCGAGGATCAGGATAGGGGCATCGGCGGGGTTCACCTTGCGGTAGGTGGGGTTGTTGGGCAGGTTGCTGGGCAGCTGCCCGCGGGCCGCGTTGATGGCCGCCTGCACGTCGCGCGCCGCTGCGTCGATGTTCCGGTTGAGATCGAATTGCAGCGTGACACTGGTGGAACCGAGCGAGCTCACCGACGTCATCTGGTTCACGCCGGCAATGCGTCCGAACTGCCGCTCGAGAGGCGTTGCCACCGCCGACGCCATGGTCTCCGCGCTGGCTCCCGGCAGTCCGGCCCCGATCGAAATGACGGGGTAATCCACTCGCGGCAGCGGAGCTACCGGCAGTTGCCTGTAAGCGAGGCTGCCGGCGAGCAACAGGCCGATGGTGAGCAGAGTGGTCGCGACCGGCCGTTGGATGAATGGAGTGGAGACGCTCACGCTAATCCCCCACGGCCGGTTCCGGGCTGGGCGCGCGCCAGCGCTGCAAGACCCGTCCCAGCCGGTCAAACCAGAGGTAGACGACGGGCGTGGTGTAAAGCGTGAGCACCTGGCTGAAGATCAAACCGCCGATGATGGTGACGCCCAGCGGCCGGCGCAACTCCGACCCTGCGCCACTGCCGAACGCCAGCGGCACCGCGCCGAACAGGGCCGCGAAGGTGGTCATCATGATGGGCCGGAAGCGCAGCAGTGACGCCTCGTAGATCGCGTCCAGCGGCTTCTTGCCTTCATTGCGTTCTGCGTCCAGGGCGAAGTCGATCATCATGATGGCGTTCTTCTTCACGATGCCGATCAGCAGGATGATGCCGATCAGCGCCATCACCCCCAAGTCCATGCGGAAGATCGTGAGGGCGAGAATGGCGCCGACACCGGCCGATGGCAGGGTCGAGAGAATGGTGACCGGATGGATGTAGCTCTCGTACAGCACCCCGAGCACGATATAGACGGTGATGATCGCGGCCAGGATCAGCCAGCCTTCGTTGGCCAGCGAGGCCTGGAACGCCCGCACCGTGCCCTGGAACGTGGTATGGACGCTGGCTGGCATCCCGATCTCCTGTTCCGCATTCTGGATGGCCTTCACCGCCGCGCCCAGTGACTCGCCGCGCACCAGGTTGAACGAGATGGTCACCGCCGGGAACTGTCCCTGGTGGGTGAGCGCGAGCGACGCGGTCCCGGTCTCGAAGTGTGCGAATGCCGACAGAGGAACCTGCGTCCCACCCTGCGTGGACGTGCTGGCGCCCTGCACCGGGATCCCGCTGCCCTGGAAGGTCAGCGCCTGACCGGCCGCTCCTCCGCCCTGCGCCGGCACGTAGATGCTCTTAAGCACGTCAGGGTCGGTGCGGAACTGCGGGTCCACCTCCAGGATCACGTGATACTGGTTCAACTGCGTGAACATGGTGGAGACCTGGCGCTGGCCGAAAGCGTCGTATAGCGTGTCGTCGATCGCCTGCATGGTCACGCCCAGGCGGGAGGCGGTGTCCCGGTCGATCACCAGGTGTGCCTGGAGCCCGTTGTTCTGCTGGTCGCTGGCCACGTCCTTGAGTTCGGGGATGGTCTGCAGTTTTGCCACCACCTTCGGGACCCACACACCGAGTTCCCGGACGTCCGCGTCCTCCAGGGAATACTGGTACTGCGTGCGGCTGACGCGGTCTTCCACCGTCAAGTCCTGTACCGACTGCATGTAGAGCGTGATGCCCGATACCTGCGCAAGGTTCTGCTGCAAACGGTTGATGATCTCGGTCGCGTCGGAGCTGCGCTCGTCGCGCGGCTTCAGGTTGATCTGGATGCGGCCGCTGTTCGGCGTCATGTTCGTGCCGTCCACGCCGATGAACGACGACAGGCTGGCGACGTCCGGGTCCTTCAGGATCACCGAGGCGAGCTGCTGCTGGCGCTGCGCCATGGCCGCGAAGGAGATGGACTGCGGCGCATCCGCGATCCCCAGGATCACGCCCGTGTCCTGCACCGGGAAAAAGCCCTTGGGGACGAAGTAGTACATCACGAACGTGGCCAGCAGCGTGCCCAGCGTGACCAGCAGCGTGGTGGTCTGGTGCTGCAGGACGAACTTCAGCGTCCGCGCGTAAAAGTCGAGCGTCCGTTTCCAGATCCGTTCCGTGATCTCGTACAGCCTGGACTGCTTCCGGCCATGCTGGGCCCGTAGAAGCTTCGAAGCCATCATCGGGGTCAAGGTCAGCGAGATCAGCGCGGACATGATGATGGCCGAAGCCAGCGTGACCGCGAACTCGCGGAACAACCGGCCCACGATGTCGCCCATGAACAGCAGCGGAATGAGCACAGCGATCAGCGAAACCGTAAGGGACACGATGGTGAAGCCGATCTGTCCCGCGCCCTTGATCGCAGCCTCGAAGGGCGAGTCGCCCGCCTCCAGGTAGCGGTCGATGTTCTCGATCATGACGATGGCATCGTCCACCACGAAGCCGGTCGAGATGGTCAGCGCCATCAGCGACAGGTTGTCGAGCGAATACCCCAGCAGGTACATGACCCCGAAGGTCCCGATCAGCGAGAGCGGCACGGCGACGCTGGGTATGGTGGTGGCGGAGAGATTGCGCAGGAACAGGAAGATGACCATCACCACCAGCGCGACGGTCAGAGCCATCTCGAACTGCACGTCGTTGACCGAGGCGCGGATGGTCTCGGTGCGGTCGGTGAGGATGCTGACCTTCACCGACCCCGGAAGCGTGGCCTGCAGCCGCGGCAGCAGCCGCTTGATGCTGTCCACCACGGCGATGATGTTCGCTCCCGGCTGTCGCTGGATGTTCACGATCACGGCCGGCACGGATTGGCCGTCCTTGCCCATCCACGCCGCCTGGTTGGCGTTCTCGGCGCCGTCAATGACGGTGGCCACGTCTTTCAGCCGGACCGGGTGGCCGCTCTTGTAGGCCACCACGATGTTGGCGTAGTCCTGGCTGGACATGATCTGGTCGTTGGCGCCGATGGTGAATGACTGACGCGGACCGTCGATCTGGCCCTTTGCCTGGTCCACGTTCACCTGCGCGACCATGGCGCGCAACTGCTCCAGGCTCATGCCGTACGACGCCAGCGCAACGGGATTGGCTTGGATCCGCACCGCTGGCTTCTGCCCGCCGCTGATGGTCACCAGCCCCACGCCCGGCAATTGCGAGATCTTCTGCGCCAGCGTGGTATCGGCGAGGTCTTCCACCTCCGGCAGCGGCGTCGTGGTGGACGTCAGTCCCAAGGTCAGGATGGGAGCGTCAGCCGGATTCACTTTGCTGTAGAGCGGCGGGTTGGGCAGGTCGCGCGGCAGGAAGGAGCCCGCGGCGTTGATCGCGGCCTGTACCTCCTGCTCTGCGACGTCGATGTTCTCGGTGAGGGTGAATTGAAGCGTGATGACCGAGCTGCCGAAGGAACTGGTGGAGGTCATCTGGCTCAGGCCCGGTAATTGTCCGAACTGCCGCTCCAGAGGGGCCGTGATCGAGGAGCCCACGACGTCCGGCGCCGCGCCGGGATAAAACGTCATGATCTGGATGGTCGGATAATCGACCTGAGGCAAAGCGGAGATCGGCAGCTCGCGATACGCCACCATCCCCACCAGCAGCAGCCCCACCATCAGCAACGAGGTGGCGATGGGCCGCTCAATGAACGGACGGGAGATGCTCATCGCCGTGTCCCGGCAGAACCGGGCCCACTGCCGTCACCCCGTGTTCCACCCTGGCTGCGCGATGCAGCCGGGGTTTGTGCCGCGTTTTCCGCCCTCGGCGGGGTTCCCTGAAGAGGTTTTCCCACCGAATCCTCTTGCGCTGCGTTGCGCTGCGCGGCTTGCGGCTCGACCTTCATGCCCGCTTGCAGCTTCTCCTGCCCGTCGGTCACCACCCGCTCGCCGGGCTGAAGTCCGCTGGCGATAAGGGCGGTGTGGCCCTGCGTAAGCTCCACCTGGATGGTGCGGACCTGCACCGTGCTGTCGCCGCCTACCACATAGGCGAAGGTGCTGTTCTGCGGTCCGCGCTGGACGGCGCTGGCGGGCGCCACGATGGCGTTCTTACGCGTCTCCAGTTGCAGGTGTACATTGACGAACTGGTTCGGCCACAGCGCGCGGTCCTTGTTGTCGAAGACGGTCTTCAGCCGCACCGTGCCCGTAGTCGTGTCGATCTGGTTGTCGATGGTCTCCAGCTTCCCACTTGCAATCTTCGTCCGATCGTCGCGGCTGAAGGCGTCCACCGGGAGCACGCCCGTCTTCATCCTGCCGACCACCACGGGCAAGTTGTCCTCGGGGAGCGTGAACACCACCGCGATCGGCTCCATCTGCGTGATGACCAGCATGCCGTTCTGATCGTTGGCGTGCACGATGTTCCCGGCATCGATCAGGCGCAAGCCGATGCGCCCGCTCACCGGGGCCGTGATGCGCGTGTACACCAGATTCAACTTGGCGTTCTCGATGGACGCCTTGTCCATCTGCACGGCGCCCTGGAACTGTTCGTAGAGGGCGCGCGACTGGTCCGCTTGCTGCTGCGCGACGATGCCCTCTTTGGCCAGGGTCTCGTCGCGCTGGGCATTGATGCGCGCGGTGTC
Source organism: Terriglobia bacterium (assembly GCA_020073495.1). NCBI lineage: Bacteria > Pseudomonadati > Acidobacteriota > Terriglobia > Terriglobia bacterium. The sequence continues at coordinate 56,366 of JAIQFD010000005.1, read as the reverse complement.
GTACTGCCCCTGGTCGCGCGCCAGCGTCGCCTGCGCCTGCTGCAGGGCCACGTCGAAGGGGCGGGGATCGATGATCGCCAGCAGGTCTCCCGCGCGGACTTCCTGCCCTTCGCGGAAGTTGACCTTCATGATCTCGCCGTCCACGCGGCTGCGAATCGTGACCGTGTTGTAGGCGGTCACCGTGCCAAGGCCCTCCAGCACGATGGGCACGTCCCGTTGCCGGACCTCGGAGACGCCCACCGGCGTGGCCCGCAGGGCAGGCGCCGCTTTCGCCTGGCTTGGATTCGACTTCCCACAGCCGGCGCAGACAAGCGTCAGCAGTACGGCGCATGCAGCTAGTATGGGTGTTCGCAATCTTCGTCCCCCTGATGAGCAGATGAAAGGCCGAGTGTGGGCAGTTTCCGGTCTGCGCGGCACACCCATCACTCCACAGAAACACGAGCCCGCAAAATATGTTACCAACTCAGCTTAGACGAACCGGCATCCCGACCCGGTGTAAAGTTTTGTAATCGAGCCGCCTAGCCACGAACCTGAAGATTTTACAGTCTGGATGCAAGGATTGCTCGCAGGGTAGCGTTTGCGCCGGGTACGCGCCGGCCTCTCTGCTGCGCAAGGGCCGGCACGATGCGCGCGTCGTGTAGAATCGCGGCGGATGGGCACCGGCGAGCAGGCACCCACGCAGGGCGGGCTGGGACGTTTTCTCCGCCCGTCGCACCAGCACTCCGCCCTTTCGGCGACTGTGCTGCTCATGGCCGCCGTCATGCTCTCCCGCGTCGTGGGGTACGTGCGGGAGGCCTACATCGCCTGGGCCTTCGGCGCGGGCCTCCAGACGGACGCCTACGTCGCCGCCTTCACCCTTCCCGACTGGCTGAACTACATCGTGGCCGGCGGCACGGCCTCCATCACCTTCATCTCCATCTTCACCCGCTACACCTCCGAAGGCCGCGAAGTGGAAGCGCGCAAGGCCTTCTCCGTCGTGATCACCCTGATGACCTCGACGCTGGTCATCGGCATCGGCCTGCTGGAAGTGTTCACGCCCCAGATCGAGCGCGTCATCTTCCCGCATTTCTCGACTCAGCAACTCGAGCTCTGCGTGTATCTGACGCGCATCCTGCTGCCGGCGCAGATCTTTTTTTATGTCGGCGGCATCGTCTCGGCGGTGCTGCTCTCGCGCCGCTTGTTCCTCTTCCCCGCCCTGGGGCCCATCCTCTACAACGTTTTCATCATTCTGGGCGGCGTGGTGCTATCCGGGCGCATGGGTATCGCCTCGCTGGCGGTGGGCGCGGTCGCCGGCGGCTTCGTCGGACCGTTCCTGGTCAATGCCTTCGGAGCTTCGAAGACCGGCATCGGCTATCGCCTGACTTTCGACCACCGAGATCCCGGCTTCCGCGAGTGGGTGGCCCTGACCATCCCGCTCATGCTGGGCGTCACTCTGGTCACGGCCGACGACTGGATCCTGCGCTACTTCGCCTCCGGCGGCGCCGGCGACATTACTCGCCTGAACTACGCCAAGCGCCTCTTCGCCGTGCCGATCGCGGTGCTGGGCCAGGCCACCGGTCAAGCCTCGCTCCCGTTCTTTGCGCGCCTCTTCGGCGAGAAGCGCCTCGAGGAGTTTGCCAGGACAGTGAACGACTCCGTGTACCGCGTCACCGCGGTGGCATTCCTGATCACCGCCTGGATGATGGCCGCCGCACTGCCCCTCGTGGACCTGGTCTATCGCCGCGGGCGATTCCACTTCACCGATTCGCGTGAGACCGCGCTCTACTTTTTTTGGTTCGCCCTGTCGCTCGCTTTCTGGGCGGCGCAAGGCCTGTATGCGCGTGGGTTTTACGCTGCCGGCGACACGGTCACTCCCATGGTCGCCGGCACTATCATCACCGTGGCCTCGTTGCCTCTGTACTCGTGGCTGTTTCGCACCTATCACGTCATCGGACTGGCCATCGCCTCCGACATCGGCATCTTCGCCAACACGGTCGCGCTCGCCATCCTCCTCCATCGGAAGAAACTCGTCCCCCTGGGCAGCATGCGCTGGCTGGAACTCGGAAAAGCGCTGCTGACCGGCGTCTTCGCCCTGGCGGTGACCTTCTTCGCGGTGCAGTTCGTGTTCGTGGACGGCAGCCGGCGTGCGGACCTCGGAGCGGTCGTCGTGGTGTCGCTGGCGTGGGGGGCGGCGGTGGCCTTCGGGCTGTGGGCGACCCGGTCGGAACTCCCGCAGGTACTGCAACGGAAACGGCACAACGGAGGAGGCGGCCCTCTGCCGCCGCTGCCTTCGGAGTATCGTGAAGAAGAGAAGCCGTAGGGGGGCCGCAAGCCCCTGACCGCCAAGCGATGATCTCCGACAACGACATCCTGAAGAAAATCGGGCAACAGCCCAAGTCCACCGCCAAGTACAAGCAGTTGGTGCACGAACTGGGTGTCCGAGGGGGCCAGGAACGGCGGGAACTGGGCGAACGGCTGGAAAAGCTGGTCAAACGGGGCGAACTGATCGCGATGCCCGGCGACCGCTACGCCATCCCCAAGTCCGCCGCCAGCCGGAACGCGGTGGTCGGACGCCTCAGCATGCACCGCGACGGCTACGGCTTCGTCACCCCCGAGTCTGAAGCGCCGCGCGGCCTGACCGGCGACATCTTCATCAACCCGCAAGCCATCGGCTCCGCCATGCACGGCGACCGCGTGCTGGTCGAGCTCACCTCCGTCCGCTCCGACGGAAAAGGCGAAGGGCGCATCCTGCGCGTGGTGGGACGTGCCCACGAGACCGTGGTCGGAACCTTTCACTACGGGGACCGCTACAACTACGTCACCCCCATCGACGCGAAGATCACGCAGGACGTGATCATCCCGCGCGGAGCCGAAATTCCGGCCGCGGAGGACTCTGGGGACGCGCAGGGACCAAGACCAAAGAAACACGCTCAGCACCGCGTGATCGGCGATGAAGCGAAGCGGACGTCCCAATGGGACGATCTCGAAGGCGTGGTCGTGGACCTGGAGATCACCGATTGGCCCACGCCCACCCAGAACCCTCGCGGCCGCGTGGTCGAGGTCCTCGGTTACGAAGACGATTTCGGCGTGGACGTCGAGATCATCATCCGCAAGTACCACTTGCCGCACCGGTTCCCGGCCGACGTGATCGAGGAGGCCCAGTCCATCGAGCCCATCATCACGGCGCGCGAAGTGCACGGACGGCGCGATTACCGCAATCTGCCCATTGTCACCATCGACGGCGAGACCGCGCGCGACTTCGACGATGCGGTCATCGCCCGCCGCCTCTCGAACGGCAATTACGAACTCCAGGTGCACATCGCCGATGTCGCGCATTACGTCAGCGACGGCTCGGCGCTCGACCAGGAGGCCCGCCTCCGTGGCACATCGGTTTATTTCCCCGACCGTGCCGTGCCCATGCTGCCGATCGAGCTTTCGACCGACATCTGCTCGCTGCGCCCGCGCGTGGACCGGCTGGTGATGTCCTGCGTGATGGAGATCGACCACCAGGGCGAGATCGTTGCCTACGAGCTGCACCCGGGCGTGATCCGCTCCGCCGAGCGTATGACCTACACGGCGGTGAATGCGGTGCTCGAGGGCGACCGCAGCCTGCGCGAGCGCTACTATCCGCTGGTCTCGGCCTTCGAGCTGATGCGCGAGCTGGCCGGCATTCTGAACCACAAGCGGCAGCGGCGCGGCTCGATCGACTTCGATCTGCCCGAGCCGGTCATCGAATTCGAGGAAGGCCTGATGACCGGCATCACGCGCTCCGAGCGTAACTGGGCGCATCGCCTGATCGAAGAGTTCATGCTCTCGGCCAACGAGTGCGTGGCCTCGTACCTGGAGCAGAAGGGCGTCGCCTCGCTCTACCGCATCCACGAGAAGCCGGACCCGAAGAAGGTCTACGACTTCGAGACCATCGCCGCGAGCTTTGGCTACTCGCTGGGCGTGGGGGCGCTTCCCATCAAGCGCGTGCAGATGAAGAGCGACCGCCGCGAGCGCTACGGCACCGGCCGCCGCGCGCCCATGATCGAGATCCCCGAAGACGTCCACATCACGCCGCGCATGTACCAGAAGCTGGTGCAGAAGATCGAAGGCAAGCCGGAGGAGCGCATCCTGTCGTATCTCATGCTGCGCTCGCTCAAGCAGGCCCGCTATTCCGAGAAAAACGAGGGACACTTCGCGCTGGCGGCGACCACGTACACGCATTTCACCTCGCCCATCCGGCGCTACCCCGACCTGATCGTGCACCGCATCCTGAAAGAGGTCCTGGCGGAGGAAGAAGGGAGCGGGCGCGGCGTGCCAGCACATTCGGAGACGTCGTCACCATGGTCCAAACGGAGAGACGCCCTGACGGGCGTCTCTACCAAAGGATCTCGGACATCCGGTAGAGACGGCCGTCAGGCCGTCTCCGGTCCCATCGACCTCGACGAACTGCACGAGATCGCCGAATCCTCCAGCGACACCGAGCGCCGCGCCGACGAGGCCGAGCGCGAGCTGGTGGAATGGAAGAAAGTGAAGTTCATGCAGGACAAGGTCGGCGAAGAGTTCGACGGCCTGATCATCAGCGTCACCAAGTTCGGTTTCTTCGTCGAGCTGATGGACATGTTCATCGAGGGTCTGGTGCCGCTCGCGACCCTCACCGACGACCGCTACACCTTCCGCGAGAACACCAAGCAGATCATCGGCGAGCGCTCGCGCAAGACTTACTCGCTCGGCGAGCGCGTGCGCGTGCTGGTGGATCGCATCGACCCGGTGCAGCACAAGATCAACTTCGCGGTCGTGGAGCCCGCGCCCAGCCGCGCGCAAAAGCGGCATCACAAGGGCCGCTAGCCCCTGGTCCGACCTTTTTCCAAAGCTCTGTGGATAACCCTGTGGAATACGCGGGTGAATTAATCAGAGATTACTTAGATTCAATGACTTACGCTCTTTGCCTAGCTCTCGCAGCAGGCTTAACTCTTCCCATTTCAGGCGCTTAGGGATGTCTGTACAAACTTTTAACATGCCTGGGGCAGAACTAGCCTCCAAAGCGCACTTTTGCACATATTGCAATTCGATAAACAACGGCTGGCGGGCTGGTTGAGCGACGCCGACAAGCGCGCTACTCGCCCACGCGCAGCACCGCCAGAAAGGCCTCTTGCGGGATGTCCACTTTGCCGATGCGCTTCATGCGCTTCTTGCCTTCCTTCTGCTTCTCCAGCAGCTTGCGCTTGCGTGTGATGTCGCCGCCGTAGCACTTGGCGAGCACGTTCTTGCGCATGGCGGCCACGGTTTCGCGGGCGATGATCTTCGCCCCGATCGCCGCCTGGATGGGGACCTCGAACATCTGGCGCGGGATGAGCTGGCGCATCTTCGACACCAGCGCCCGGCCGCGGTCATAGGCCCCCTCCTTGTGCACGATGAGCGAGAGCGCGTCCACCGGCTCGCCCGCCACCAGCACGTCGAGCTTCACCATCGGCGAGTCCCACCAGCCGGACAGGTGATAGTCGAGCGACGCGTACCCGCGCGATACCGTCTTCAGCTTGTCGTAGAAGTCGAGCACGATCTCGTTCAGCGGGAGCTCGTAGTTGAGCATCACGCGGTTGGCGCTGACGTATTCGAAGGTCTTCTGCCGTCCGCGCTTCTCCTCCACCAGTTTCAGGATCCCGCCGACGTATTCCTCGCTGGTGAGGATGGTGGCCAGGATGACCGGCTCTTCGACCTTTTCGATGATCGTTGGATCGGGCCACTTCGACGGGTTGTCCACGAAGATCACCTGCCCGTCGGTCAGCGTGATCTTGTAACGGACACCGGGCGCAGTGGTGATCAGGGCGAGCTGGTACTCGCGCTCCAGCCGCTCCTGGATGATCTCCATGTGCAGCAGCCCCAGGAACCCGCAGCGGAAGCCGAAGCCCAGCGCGGCCGAGCTCTCCGGCTCGAAAAAGAACGACGAATCGTTGAGCCGCAGTTTCTCCAGCGCTTCGCGCAGGCGCGTGTGCTCGTGCGCGTCCACCGTGTAGAGCCCGGCAAACACCATCGGCTTGATCTCCTCGAAGCCGGGCAGGGCCTCGATGGACGGGCGCGCCTCGTCGGTAATGGTGTCACCGATCTTGGTGTCGGCAACATTCTTGTTGTTGGCGATGATGAAGCCCACCTCGCCGGCGCTCAACTCCTCGACCTCGACCGGTTTGGGGGCCTGAACACCGAGGGTTTCGACCTCCAGCACCTTGCCGTTCGACCACAAGCGGATCTTCATGCCCCGGCGCAAGGCGCCCTCGAAGACGCGCGCCAGGATGATCACGCCCCGATAGGGATCGAACCAGGAGTCGAAGATCAGCGCCTGGAGCCGATGCTCGGGCTTGCCCTTCGGCGGTGGGACCTTCTTGACGATCGCCTCCAGCACTTCGGGCACGCCCTGGCCGGTCTTGGCGCTGACCAGCAGCGCATCGCTCGCATCCAGGCCGACCGCCGACTCGATCATTTCCTTCACGCGCGGGATGTCGGCCGAGGGCAGATCGATCTTGTTAATGACCGGAATGACCTCCAGGCCGTGATTGATGGCCAGGTAGGCGTTGGCCAGCGTCTGCGCTTCGACGCCCTGGGAGGCGTCCACCAGGAGGACCGCGCCTTCGCAGGAGGCCAGCGACCGTGACACCTCGTACGAGAAATCCACGTGCCCCGGCGTATCGATCAGGTTGAGCTGGTACTCCTGGCCGTCCTGCGCCATGTATTTCATGCGGACGCAGTGGGCCTTGATGGTGATGCCGCGCTCGCGCTCCAGGTCCATGGCGTCGAGCACCTGCTCCTGCATCTCGCGCGCCGTCAGCGCTCCCGTCAGCTCCAGCAGGCGGTCCGAGAGCGTGCTCTTCCCATGGTCGATGTGGGCGATGATCGCGAAATTGCGGATGAAGGCGCGGTCCATTTCGGATGGGGTGATCTCTGATTCTAGCATCCGGAAGCGCGTGGAACCGGGAGCGCAGCCGGGGACGCTAGTGCGTCCGCTAGAATGATTCCACTTTGAAACTCGGACCCCGGAACTCGAACCTGATTCTTGCTTCGGCCTCACCGCGCCGCGCCGAGCTGTTGCGCAATGCGGGACTGGATTTCGTGGTCCGTCCCGCGCACATCCCCGAGCAGCGCCAGGACTCGGAGCCGCCGCGCGAGTATGCCATCCGTCTGGCGCGAGACAAGGCCCGCGCCGTCGCAGCCCAGAACCCCGGCGCATTCGTCCTCGGCGCCGACACCATCGTCGTCGCCGACGAACACGTTCTGGAGAAGCCCGCCGACTCCGCCGACGCCGCGCGCATGCTTCGCCTGCTCTCCGGACGCACCCACCAGGTCACGACCGCCGTGGGCCTCATCGGCCCCGGCGTGGAAGACACCGCAACCGAGACCACCGAGGTCGTCATGAGCGTGATTTCAGAAGATGAGATTCGCGCCTACGTCGCTACCGGCGAGCCCTTGGACAAGGCTGGCGCCTACGCCATCCAGGGCATCGCCTCGCGCTGGGTAACGCGCATCGACGGCTGCTACTTCAATGTCGTGGGATTGCCGGTGCCGCTGGTGTACAGGATGCTGCGGGAGAGAAGAGCTATTTAGGCGGACACCCAGACTACGGCTTCTTTTCCGGCTCTTTGTCGTCCTTGATCGCTGCCTTGAAACCCTTGATGCCTTCGCCCATGCCTTTGCCCAGTTCGGCGAGCTTTCCCGGGCCGAAGATGAGCAGAGCGATGGCCATGATGACGAGCAGCTCCGGCAACCCTAATTTGCCAAACATAAGGCCTCCACAGGGTGCGATAACCCTTCGCCTGCCCCAATTGTAGGTCAGCGCACGGGCGAACGCAAAACGAGGCTACACGGTTTCGATCAGCCGCGCCAGCATGGCCGCCCGCCGAGGCAACTCCGCGATCAGGACGTGCTCCGTGGTGGCGTGAGCGCCGTCGCCGACGGCCCCTAGTCCGTCCAGCGTCGGGATGCCGAGCCCGGCGGTGAAATTGCCGTCCGAGCCGCCACCCACCGCCGCTTCCTTCAGTTCGAATCCGAGTTCGCGGGCGATCTCTCGGGCCTGCCCGTACAGGCGCGCGACCTCCCGAGTCCGCTCCAACGGCGGCCGGTTGATCCCGCCCCTGACCTCGATCCTGCACTTGGGGTCGAAAGGCTTCAGCGAACGGAACTTCTTCCCGATGGTGGCGCCGTCTTTTGCGTGCGCGATGCGCACGTCGATCTCTGCCTCGGCTTCCGCCGGCACCACGTTCCGGCGCGCGCCTCCGCGGACGATGTTCGCGCTCACCGTGATCCCTCGTTTCAAGTCGGTGAACCCGGCCACGCGCTCGATCTGCCGCGCCAGCTCCAGCACCGCATTGTGCCCCTTCTCGAAATCCAGGCCGGAGTGGGCGGCCACGCCGGTGACCCTTACGGCGAAGTCTCCGACGCCCTTCCGCGCCGTCTTGCAAGCGCCTTTCGGCCCGTACGCCGGCTCCAGCACCAGGACAGCCGCCGACGTCCTGGCCAGCGATTCAGTCACCGCGCGCGAGGACTCGCTCCCGATCTCCTCGTCGCTCACCAGCAACACGGTCACCGGACGGGGCAGACCGCCGCCGTGTGCGAGTGCCTCCAGCGCGCACATCATCATCACGATCCCGGCCTTCATGTCGAAGATGCCGGGCCCCCAGGCGCGCACCTTGTCGACGTGGAACGGCATCTTTCCCAATGTCCCGACCGCCCATACGGTGTCGTAATGCCCGAGCAAGAGCACCGGCTTGCCGCTCCCGCCGGTGAAATCCAGCTGCACGTGGGGACCATTCTTGTCCCGGTCGTGGAACTGGGCCTTGCCGCCACGGTGGGCGAACTCCCTCGCCAGGCGCTGCGCCAGCCGCTCCAGCGCCGCCTTGTCGTGGCTCGGCGACTCCAGCTCCACCAGGCCGCGCAGCGTTTCCAGCATGTGCGCCTGCTGCGGCCTCAGCGCCGCCAGCAGCTCCTGCGATCGTCTTTCCTGCTTTGTCCTCTGCAAGCGATCTTTCCTCTATAATTACGGCTTTCCCCGGCACTTGCCGCGCCCGCAGGCGCGGCCCATAAAACGCATGAGTACTGAAACGACCGCACCGCCACTGGCGGGCAAGACGACGCTGGACGTGAACGAGATCCAGCGCATCCTGCCCCACCGCTATCCGTTCCTGCTCATCGACCGCGTCATCGACCTGAGGCGCAAGCAGCGCATTGTCGCACTGAAGAACGTAACCATCAACGAGCCGTTCTTCGCCGGACATTTTCCCGGCTATCCCATCATGCCGGGCGTACTCATCGTGGAAGCCCTCGCCCAGGCCGGAGGCGCATTGCTGCTGACCGAAGTCGCGGGCCGCGACGGCAAGCTGCTGTTCTTTACCGGCATCGAGCGCGCCAAGTTCCGCAAGCCGGTCGTTCCCGGCGACCAGCTCCGCCTCGAGGTGGACGTCCTGGTCTGGCGCCAGAACGCCGTGCGCATGCAGGGCAAGGCCTTCGTCGGCGACAAGCTCTGCTGCGAGGCGATCGTGACCTGCCAGCTCGTCGACCGGCCCGCCGCCACCCCATGATCCACAGCACGGCGATCGTCGACGTAGGCGCCCGCGTCCCCGACTCCTGCCAGATCGGCCCCTTCTGTGTCATCGATGCGGACGTGGAGCTGGGCGAGCACTGCGAGCTAGTCTCCCACGTGCATATTGGCGGGCCGGCAAAGATCGGCGCGGATAACAGGTTTTTCCCGTTCGCCGCCGTCGGGCTGGCGCCCCAGGACCTGAAGTACGCCGGAGAGCCAACGCGCCTGGAGATCGGCGACCACAACGACATCCGCGAGTACGTCACCATCAACCGGGGCACCGCGGGCGGAGGCGGTCTTACGCGCGTGGGCAGCCATTGCCTGATCATGGCCTACACCCACATCGCCCACGATTGCCACATCGGGGACCACGTGATCATGGCCAACGCCGCTACCCTCGGCGGCCACGTTACGGTCGAGGAATGGGCCGTGGTGGGCGCCCTCTGCCCGGTGCACCAGTACACCCGCATCGGCGCGCATTCCTATATCGGCGGCGGAACCACCGTCACCAAGGACGTCCTGCCGTTCTCCAAGACGGTCGCCTACCGGGATACCCACGCCTATGGCGTCAACGCCCTCGGACTGGAGCGCCGCGGCTTCTCCAGGGAGCGCATCCGCAAGATCCACCACGCCTACAAGCTCCTGCTGGCGTCGAAACTGAACACCTCGCAGGCGCTGGAGAAACTGAAGTCCGAAGCCGACCGCGGCGAAGACGTGGATATGCTGATCCGTTTCATTGAAAGCTCAGAACGCGGTGTGATTAAGTAGTGGACAGTGGCCACTTATGTCCGAAAAACTTGGCTTGATCGCGGGCAACGGCAATTTCCCGCTGCTCCTTCTCGACGCCGCCAGGTCTCGCGGCGCAGAGGTCATCGTAGCCGCCATCAAGGAAGAGACCTGGCCTGAGATCGAGCGTCGTGGCGCCAAGGCCGTCTACTGGCTATCCCTGGGCGAACTTTCCAAGCTGATCGACACATTCAAAAAAGAAGGTGTGACCCAGGCCATCATGGCCGGCCAGGTGAAGCACAAGCAGATCTTCTCGTCCATCCGGCCGGACTGGCGCCTGGCCAAGCTGCTGATGTCTCTTGGCACGCGCAATACCGATTCTCTGATCGGGGGCGTCGCCAAGGTGCTGGCCGACGAAGGCATCACCCTCCTCAGCTCCACCACGTATCTCGAGCCGCTGCTGGCCAGGCCGGGCGTGCTCACCCAGCGCGTGCCCACGGAGCAGGAGCGCAAGAGCATCGAGTACGGACGTGCCGTCGCCCGCCACCTCGCGCAATACGACATCGGCCAGACCGTCGTGATTGCCGAATCCGCCTGTGTCGCCGTCGAAGCGATGGAAGGGACCGACGACACCATCCGCCGCGCCGGCGAATTGATGAAGACTCTCAGCGAGCCCGCCTCGACCCTCACCCGCGAGCTCACTGTGGTAAAAGTCGCCAAGCCGAACCAGGATATGCGCTTCGATGTGCCCGTGGTCGGCCTGCCCACCATCGGGGTCATGCGCGACTCCGGCGCCACCTGCCTCGCCCTTGATGCCGGCCAGTGCCTCCTGCTCGACGGAGACGCGATGCTCCGCGCCGCCAATGACGCCGGCATCTCCATAGTCGCTGAGTGAAAAAAAACCACGGGTTCGCAGGGCTCTTCACGCATCCCTGTCTTCTGATGCGTGTCGTCCGTGCGAATCCGTGGTGTGATGGCAGGCCTTACGCCGCAGCTTGCTTCGCCTGCCGCAGGAACTCCTCGAAGCGCTTGTTCACCGCCTCCCAGTTCACAACGCTCCACCACGCTTTCAGGTAGTCGGGACGCCGGTTCTGGTACTTGAGGTAGTAAGCGTGCTCCCAGACGTCGTTGCCCATAATCGGGAACAGGCCATCCATGAGCGGGCTGTCCTGGTTGGCGGTGGAGATGATCTCGATCTTCCCGCTCTTGTTGCCCACCAGCCATACCCAGCCGCTGCCGAAGCGTTTGGCGCCGGCATCGTTGAATTTTTCCTGGAATTGGCCGAACTCGCCGAAGGTCTCCTTGACTGCGTCCGCGACCCTACCGCTGGCCGGGCCGCCCGCCTGGGGCGCCATGATGGTCCAGAACATCGAATGGTTGGAGTGACCACCGGCGTTATTTCGCACGGCGGTGCGGATATCCTCGGGGACGCTGTTGAGGTTGCGCAGCAGTTCTTCGACCGTCTCCTTCTGCAGCTCGGGATGTTTTTCGAGGGCGGCGTTCAGATTGTTTACGTACGCCGCGTGGTGCTTGTCGTGATGGATCTCCATCGTCTTGGCATCGATATGGGGCTCGAGAGCCGAAAATGCATAGGGTAGTTCAGGCAATGTGTGCGCCATGGATTCCTCCTTGTGGTGCGGCTGGTAATTATATCGTGAGGCGACTTACATAGCATGCGCGATGCGCGTTGCTGCTCTTCGTATGGGGCTACGTCTCTTAGATGCGCCCGCCCGGACCCCGGATTGTACAAATCGGCTGGTAGAATCCTCCTTTGCCGGAATCGGGAACAATCCGCGTGGGCGTGGTCGGGGTGGGCGCCTTCGGACGCAACCATGCCCGGGTCTACCGCGAGCTGGCGCAGCAGGGCGGCGTGCAGCTCGCCGCAGTCGTGGACGCCGATCCCGCCGCCGCCGCGGCCGCCGGCAAGCAGTTCGACGCGCCCGTCGTCTCTTCGCTCGCCGCGCTGAAGGGCAGCGTGGATGCCGTCTCCATCGCCGTTCCCACGGTCGAGCATCTCGCCGTCGCCCGCGAGCTGATGGAAGCCGGCATCGACGTGCTCATCGAGAAGCCTCTCGCCTCCTCGCTGGCGGAGGCCGACGAGCTCATCCGCCTGGCGCAGCGCACCGGCCGCATCGTCCAGGTCGGCCATCTCGAGCGCTTCAACCCGGCCGTCCGCGCCACCGTACCGCTTCTCACGCGGCCGCTGTTCTTCGAGGTGCACCGTCTCAGCGTCTTCACCCCGCGCTCACTCGACGTGGACGTGGTGCTCGACCTCATGATCCACGACCTCGACGTGGTGCTCTCCTTCGTGGATTCGCCGGTCAAGGAGATCCGCGCCGTCGGCCTGCCCATCCTCTCCGACAAGGTGGACATCGCCAACGTGCGCATGGAATTCGACTCCGGCTGCGTGGCCAACTTCACCGCCAGCCGCGTCTCCACCGAGCGCGTGCGCAAGCTGCGCTTCTTCCAGCCGCACCAGTACATTTCCATCGATTACACGCGACAGGATCTGATGGTGTTCAGCGTGGATCCGGCCAAGGCTGCGGAGGTCCCCGGAGAACTGCTCCCCTCGGCCAATCCCGGCATCGGCATGCAGAAGCCGCCGGTGACCTCCGAGGAGCCGCTGAGGGCGGAGCTGCGCTCCTTCCTTGACGCGGTGCGGACGCGCTCCCGCCCCCTGGTCGCGCTCGAAGATGGCCGCCGCGCCTTGGCCGTGGCTCTCGACGTGCTTGCCGCCATCCGCGAGCACAGCCGCCGCCTGCGTCTTGACGTCCTCTCCCCGCAGGTGCCGCGAAAATGACGCAACTTCCGGCGCGATTCTGCGTTTAGTGAGAAAATAGTAACCAGAATTCCGCTTACCGCATCTGCCCGGGCAGAAGTGTTTCCCGGCGCGGGCGGAACGAGTACGGATGGCAACCAGCGAAGTACCGCGCGCAGAACAGAGCGCGCCCGAGCTCCACGTGGTGCCGGTGTTCGTGGTCGAGTTCGACGACGAACGCTCGCGCTCCCGCCTGCGCGAAGCGGCCTTCCTCTCCGTCATCTTCCATTTGGTGGTTTTCATCGTCCTGCTGCTCTCCCCCAAGTGGTTGCCGAAGCTGCATCCCATCCTGCTGGCCACGGCTGCAGACATGATGCGCGACCGCCAGCTCACCTTCCTCGACCTGCCCCACGACACCCAGAAGCCCGCCAAGCCGCCCCAGACCAACGTCATCTCCGACAAGGACCGCGTCGCCATGTCGCGGCGGCCCACCATCGACCGCAAAACGCTCGACGAGCTCAGGGATAGCCGCCGGCCTGGAGCTCCAGGATCAGACGCTCCCGCCGCCCCACCGATGCAGGGACAACCTCCGCAACAGCAGCCACAGCAGAGCTCTCCGGCGAACCAACTTGCCCATCTGGAGGCGCCGCCGATCGGACGTCCCCGGCCGACCACCCCGAATTTCTCCACTGGTTCAGGCTCGGCTGGTTCGGCCATCGATCAGGCGGCTCGTGCTGCGGCGGCCGCCCGCTCCTCAGGCGGTGGCGCCGCGGGCGATGCCGGCGACTACGGCCTTGGCTTAGGCAAGAGCGGCGCGAGCCTCGGCGGGGGTGTTGACATCCTCAGTGACACGATGGGGGTCGACTTCGCACCCTATCTGAAGCGTATCCAACACATCATTCAAACAAACTGGAACAATCTGATCCCGGAAGGCGCCTATCCGCCCTTGCGGAAACATGGCAAGGTCGCCATCGATTTCGCGATCCTGAAGGACGGCAGCGTCGCCGGCATGAAGCTTTACGGGCCTTCGGGAGATGTTTCCCTCGACCGTGCCGCCTGGGGCGGCATCACCGGGTCCAATCCGTTCCCGCCTCTTCCATCGGAATTCCCCGGCCAGTACCTGGCCATCCGCTGCCGCTTCTACTACAACCCGGAGCGCGGCGAACTGCGCTAAACCTGGCTGACGACTGCCGGCTGGCGACGGGCGACTGGATATCCCATCCTCATCAGCGTCCGTTGCGAAAACGGGAGGTAGAGCAAGGCGGCGCAGGCGGCCAGCGCCAGCCCCAGCCCGATCTTGTGCCCGATGAGCAAGGGCGAAAGCGCCCAGATCTCGTCCACGACGAAGACCACCGGAAACAACCGGCGGAACTTCTCTCCCAGCAGCCGGTAGTCGAATGCCACCGCGGTCCACAGGTAGAGCCGCATGGGGATGGCGATTACCGCCGAGATCACCGCCACCACCACCACGACCGTTCCGTTTCCCATCTCCAGTGCCGCGATCTCATAAACGCGCTCGAGCCGGGCCAGCGCCACAATGTAGAACACCAGGTACATGACCTGGATCAGCAGGAACAGTGTGCGCACCATCCCGCGATGCGGCCGCGGCAGCTCGTCCGCCGGGAGCTCGGCACTCGCAGGAGTTTCGGCGACCGGCGCACTCGCCGCTGCTTCCCCGATCCCGCTCTGCACGGGCGCAATGAAGCGGTATCCACGACGCGCCAGGGTCTCGATGAACCGCGCGTTGCTGGCTGTGTCTCCCAGCGCGTCGCGCAGCTTGTTGATGGCGGTGTTCAGGCTGTGATCGAAATCCACGAAAGTGTCCGCCGGCCAGAGGCGCTGCCGCAGGTCTTCCCGCGTCACCACCTCGCCCGGACGCTCCAGCAGGGCCACCAGCACCTGAAACGGCTGTTCCTGCAAGCGGACCTTAACCCCGCTCTTGCGCAGCTCTCCGCTGGCGACATCCACTTCGTACAAGCCGAAGCGGATCGGTTTTCGGCTCGGTTCCGCCATGGATCGCGAGTTTATCACCGGCCTTGCCGATACAATGATGGCCGTGCGCGCGCCACGCCAACAGATCCTCGGGGCGCTTCTCATCGCGCTCCTCATTCTCGTCCTGGTCGTAGTCCGCTACGGCCGGTTCCTGCATTGGAGCCCCCGCTGATGTCCCGGGATCCCCTGCTGGTGGCTGTCGTGGGCCCGACCGCCAGCGGCAAGACCGCCCTCTCCCTTGCCCTCGCCGGGCGATTCGGCGGCGAGATCGTCAATTGCGATTCCGTCGCCCTTTACCGCGAATTCGAGATCGGCACCGCGAAACCCTCGCGTGAAGCGCGCGCGCGTGCGCCGCATCACTTGCTCGATATCCTCGGCCCCACCGACGTTTTCACCGCCGGCGACTACTCCCGCGCCGCCCGCGAGGTCCTGAGCGACATCCGGAAACGCGGCTGTTTGCCCATCGTCGTTGGCGGAACCGGCCTCTATCTCCGGGCGCTGCTCGAAGGTCTCTTCTCCGGCCCGCCGCGCTCCGAAGATCTCCGCGAGCGCTTGCGCACCAGTGCCTCCGAGCGCGGTTCCAGCCACCTGCACAATATCCTGCGCCGCCTCGATCCGGCCGCCGCGGAGAACATCCACGGGAACGACGACCCCAAGCTCATCCGCGCCATCGAGGTCTGCCTGCTCGCCCGCACCCGCATGTCGGAACTCTGGAAGCGCGGCCGCGACCCGCTCACCGGCTTTCGCGTCCTGCGACTCGGCCTTGATCCCGACCGCAACGCGCTCTACACCCGCATCAACCAGCGCGCGGCAACCATGTTCGAGGAAGGATTGCTCGAGGAGACCCGGGCGATACTCGACAAGTACGGTGACACCGCCCGCCCGCTGCAATCGCTGGGCTACAAGCAGGCCGTCCAGCACCTGCGCGGTGAGATCGACCGCAAACTCGCAGTCTGGGCCGCACAGCAGGCGCACCGCAACTACGCCAAGCGCCAGATGACCTGGTTTCGCCGTGAGCCCGGCGTCCGCTGGCTCAAGAACTTTGGCGACGATCCCGCGGCGCAATCACAGGCCATTGCTTTAGTCCAGTCGGAGCTCTGACCTCGCCTTTCCAACTCGCGACTCCTTCTGCTATGTTCGCCGCATGCTTTTCCGGCTCACGGCGGTCCTGCTGCTCCTGGTTTCTTTCTGTGCCGCCGAAGACAAGTCCCAGAAGCCCGGCCCGGTGCAGCTCACCCAGGACGGCAACAGATGGGCCGAGAAGACCCTGAAAAAGCTCTCCCTCGAAGAGAAGGTCGGCCAGTTGTTCATGATCCGGGTGCTCACCCAGTTCTTCAACGTGACCAATCCGGACTACATCCGCTTCCGCGACCAGATCCGCCGCTACCACCTGGGCGGCGTGTTGCTGACCATCCCCTCCGACGGCCCGGTCGTTTACAAGAGCCAGCCGTACGAAGCGGCGATGTTCACCAACCAACTCCAGGCCGACTCCGAGCTGCCGCTGATCGTCGCCGCCGATTTCGAGCGCGGCCTTTCCATGCGCTTCTACGGCACCACCGTCTTTCCGCACGCTATGGCCTTTGCCGCCACCGGCAAGCCGGCGTACGTGCGCGGTCTGGCCCGCATCATCGCCCAGGAGGCGCGCGCCATCGGGGTGCATTGGAACTTGTTCCCCGTCGCCGACGTGAACTCCGTGCCCGCGAATCCCATCATCAATACCCGCGCCTTTGGCGAGGACCCAGGACAGGTCAGTGATTTCGTCGCCGCTTACATCGACGCCTCGCGCGAGTTCGGAATCCTGAGCACGGCCAAGCATTTTCCCGGGCACGGCGACGTGAACACCGACACTCATCTCGGCGTCTCCCAGGTCGACGCCGACCGCGAGCATCTCGACCGCATCGAACTCCCGCCCTTCCGCACCGCGATCGAGGCGGGCGTGGACTCCGTCATGACCGCCCATGTCACCGTGCCCGCACTCGATCCCGAGCCCAATCGCGTGGCCACCCTGTCCCGGCCGATCGTGACTGGCCTGCTCAAGGAACAGCTTGGCTTCCAGGGACTTGTCGTCACCGATGCCATGGACATGGGCGCCATCACGCGTTCCTTCCCCGGCCCGCGGTCCGGCCACGCCGCGGTCGAGGCCCTGAAGGCCGGCAACGACATGGTGCTGCTCCCCGCCGATCTCGATGCCGGCTACCACGCCGTGCTCGCTGCCGTTCGCAGCGGCGAAATCTCCGAATCGCAGATCGACGCCTCGGTCCTCAAGATCCTGCGCGCAAAAGCCTCGGTCGGCTTGTACCAGGACCGCCTGGTCGACCTCAACGTCCTGGCGACCGCAGTCGCCCGCCACGAGAACGTTGTCTTCGGGCAGCAGGTGGCCGACGAGGCGGTCACTCTGGTCCGCGACAACGGCCAGATCCTCCCCCTCAAGAAAAGCGGAACCCGGCAGGCCGTCTCCGCGTACCAACAAGGGGAGGAGGCGGGGAGCCGTGTACTTGCCGTGGTCATTTCCGACGACACGCGCAATCAGAGTGACAGCCGCTTCGAGCCGGAATTGAAGGCCCGCGCGCCCGACGCCCGCGTGGTTTATGTGGATCCGGGCACTGCGGCCGGCATGACTTCCTCCATCCTCGAATGGGCCCAGCAGGCACGGACGGTGATTGTCGGCGTCGTTTCCTTTCCGACGGCGGGAAAGATGATCAGGGTGCAGGGTAAACTGACCAACTCGGTCTCCATGAGCGACGCCACCGCGGCGCTGCTTCAGCAGTTGCTCGACCGCGCCGCGCAGAAGACCGTCGTGGTCTCCCTCGGCAGCCCCTACGTGGCTTCGCATCTCACCGGGGTCGAGAACTACCTCTGCACCTTCTCCAGTTCGACGGTTTCGGAGGCCGCGGCGGTCAAGGCGCTTTTCGGCGAGATCCCTATCCACGGCCGTCTTCCCGTCACCATCCCCAGTATCGCCGCGCGTGGCGCCGGCCTCGACCGCCCCGCGCTCGTCGGCCTGAATGGAGGGTTGCGTCATCATGAAAACCGTTACTAAGCGTTCGCTCCTCTTCGCCATTCCGGTGCTGTTTGCCTCGTTGTTCCTCCCCGGCTGCAACATTCGGAATACGAACAGCGACGAAAAGACCGGCAAGAAGGTAGACATCCAATCGCCTCTCGGCTCGCTCCACGTTGAGACCGACGAGCACGTGAAAGTGCATGACACGGGGTTGCCCGTCTATCCTGGCGCGCGCCCCGCCCCGCCGGACGCCGAGCATGACAGCCAGAGTGCGAACATCAGCATGGGGTTCGCGGGCTTCGGCCTGAAAGTGGTCGCCGCCAAGTACGAGTCCGATGACGCCCCCGAAAAGCTCATCGAGTTCTACCGCAAGGCGCTAACGAAGTATGGTGCGGTGACCGAGTGCAGGGGGAATATCGACCTCCACGTCGGCAAGGACGGAAAAAAGATCGGTTGCTCGTCATCCAGCAGCGACCAGGACAAGACTGAACTTGGCGCGGGCGACGAGTCTGCCCAGCACATGGTTTCCGTCAGGCCCAAGGGCAAGGGCACACAGTTTGGTCTCATTTACCTTCAGACCCGTGGCAAGAACCAGCAGACGATGTAGCGCGGTTGCGCGCTTCCTGATCCCTGCTGTACCTTGAATCGCGGTGGAACATCCCTGTCATCGTTGCGGCGCGCAGGTCACCGAAGGCGCGCTTTTCTGCTCCCAGTGCGGCGCTCCGCAGATACGCGTCAGCGTCCCGGTATCCCACTCCGCCACCGCCCCCATGCCTCCGGGAACTCCGGACGAGATCCAACCCCCGGCTCAGCCCGTGTCATACGCTGCTTCGCTCCCAGCGGGGATCGATTGGCGGGCGGCTCGCGCCAGCATCGTCGTGGCCGGCACCCTCGCCGGATTCGCCGCCATTGTCGCGCCGCTGGGCGGCATCGGTGCCCTGCTCTGGACATTCATCGCGACCTTCGTGGTCGTACGCATCTACTCGCGCCGGCCGGCGGTGCGCCTGAACTGGGCGCAAGGCGCCCGTCTTGGGGCTGCCACCGGGCTGGCAAGCTTCGTCACCTGGGCGGCGCTGTTTGTCATCGCCATCGTGGGCTTGAGACAAGGCCCGCAGCTCCGTGAGTTCGTACTCAAGTCCATGCAGGAAGCCGCCACCCGCTACCCCACCCCGCAGTCGGCGCAGGTCATCGAGTTCATCAGTTCGCCCGCCGGATTCGCCCTTTTTGTCACCCTCACGGTGGTCCTTTTCCTCGTCTTTTCTGTAGCTTGCGGCCTCCTCGGAGGAGCCGTGGCTGGGGCCGTATTCAGCAAGGAACCCCGCTAGTCCTTGCCGCTGCACGGGCCGCCAAGTATCATGCCGAGTTCCTGAAGCAGGTTTTCCATGAGTTCGCAGCCCATGAGCCGCACGGCGAATCCGCGCGAAAAGCAGTTGATGTCGGCTTCCGAGATCGAGCGCACCCTCGTCCGCCTCGCCCACGAGATCATCGAGAAGAGCAACGGCGTGGAGGACGTGGCGCTCATCGGGATCCGCCGCCGTGGTGTTCCCCTGGCGCAGCGCCTCGCCGCCCTGATCGCCAAAATCGAGAAGAAGGCCGTCTCCATCGGCACCCTCGACATCGCCCTCTACCGCGACGATCTTTCCACCGTGGGGCCCAAGCCGGTGGTGCAGAAGAGCGCCATCGGGTGCCCCATCGTCGACAAGAAGGTGATTCTGGTGGACGACGTCCTTTACACGGGGCGCACGACCCGCGCCGCTCTCGATGCGCTCATGGATCACGGCCGCCCGCGCCGCGTGCAGCTCTGCGTCCTGGTGGATCGCGGTCACCGCGAGCTGCCCATCGAAGCCTCTTTCGTCGGCCGCAGCTTCCAGACCACGCGCGACCAGAGCATCGAAGTCAGGCTCAAAGAGACCGATCAGACGGAACAGGTCATGCTGGTCGAGAGGAACGTCTAGCCGATGGCGAAACGCCCGCAATCCCTATTGGGCATCGAACACCTGCAGCCGGACGAGATCACGTCCCTCCTCCGGCTGGCCAGGCGCATGCAGGCGGGACGTCCACGTCCCCTGCTGCGCAACAAGCGGATCGCGCTGCTCTTTTATGAATCGTCCACCCGCACGCGTACCTCATTTGAATATGCTGCCAAGGCTCTGGGCGCGCAGACGGCCCTTATCAGCTCCGCCTCTTCCAGCATCGAAAAGGGCGAATCGCTGGTGGATACCGGCTACACCCTTCAGGCTCTCGGTGCCAGCCTGATCATCTTGCGGCATTCGTCTGCGGGTGCGCCCAGCACCCTCGCGCGTTTTCTCGACATCCCCGTGGTCAACGCCGGTGACGGCATGCACGAGCACCCTTCCCAGGCTCTCCTCGACGCCTTCACCATCCTGCGCCACAAGAAGACCCTGCGCGGGCTGAAGGTCGCCATCGTGGGCGATATCTACCACTCGCGCGTGGCCCGCTCCAACGTCTTCCTGCTGACCAAGCTTGGAGCGCAGGTCACGCTCTGCGGCCCCCCCGAGTTGCTGCCCGAGATCGCCACCACGCTGGCCAGGGGCGTGCACATCACCCGCCACTTGGACGAGGCCATCCGCGGCGCCGACGTGGTCATGATGCTGCGCATCCAGAAAGAGCGCCTGGTGCACCGCCACATGAACCTCGAGGACTACGCCGCCGCCTACCAGCTCACCAGCGAGCGCCTCAAGATCGCCAAGCGCGACGCCATCGTCATGCATCCCGGCCCCCTCGTCCGCGGCCTGGAGCTGACCGACGAGGTCGCGGACGGGCCGCAGTCGGTCATCCGCGAGCAGGTCGCCAACGGCGTCCCGGTCCGCATGGCCATCCTGGCCACCACCGCGGGGGTGGCATGATGACCGCGGTGCGTAAGAACGGCTCGATCCTTCTGAAGGGCGGGCGCGTCATCGACCCGGCGCAGAACATCGACGCCGAGATGGACGTTCTGTTGCGCGACGCCTTCGTTGCCGAACTTGCCCCCAAGGGCAAGACCCGCGGCTCGGCGGAGGAGACCTTCGACGCGCGCGGACTCATCGTCGCGCCCGGCTTCATCGATCTGCACGTCCACCTGCGCGAGCCCGGCCAGTCGCACAAGGAGACCATCGCCACCGGCACGCGCGCCGCTGCCGCCGGCGGGTTCACCTCCGTCTGCTGCATGCCCAACACCGCGCCGGTGAACGATTCCGCCAGGATCACCTCGTGGATACTCGATCCCGCGCGCGGCGCCGTGGTGAACGTCTTCCCGGTCGCCGCGGCGACGCTGGGCAGCGAGGGCAAACTGCTGAGCGATTACGCCGCGCTCCAGAAGGCCGGCGCTGTTGCCGTCACCGACGATGGGAAACCCATCCTGGACGATACCAACATGCGCGACGCCCTGCGCCTGGCGGGCGCGCTGGGCATGCCCGTCGTGCAGCACGCCGAAGACACGCGCTTCACCTTTCATTGCTCGATGCACGACGGGCCGACCGCGTTCCGCCTCGGGCTGCGCGGCATGAGCGCCGACGCCGAGGCCAACATCGTCGATCGTGACGTCAACTTCGCGAAGAACACGAACGGACACCTGCACGTGGCCCACATCTCGACCGCGGCGGCCTTGAAAGCCATCCGGCGCGGCAAGAAAGGCCGCGCCCGCGTCACCTGCGAGGTCACCCCGCACCATTTCACCCTGGTGGACGAACACGTCGGAGATTACAACACGAACTGCAAGATGAACCCGCCGCTGCGCTCGGCCGCCGACCGCGAGGCCGTGCTGGCCGCGCTTGACGATGGCTCCATCGATGCCATCGCGAGCGATCACGCGCCCCACGCCGCGCACGAGAAGAACGTGGAGTTCGACCGCGCGCCCTTCGGCATCACCGGCTTGGAGACCGCGCTGGCGCTGGCCATCACCAAGCTGCACCGCGAGCGCAGGATGGCGCTGGCGCGCATCGTGCAGCTGCTGGCGACGAATCCGGCGCGCATCTACAACCTTCGCGGGCGCGGATCGCTGGTGAAAGGCTCCTACGCCGACGTCACCATCTTCGATCCCGCCAAGCGCTGGACCTTTGAAGCCTCGAAGTCGCTGTCCAAATCGCGGAACACGCCCTTCGACGGCTGGCAGCTCGTGGGCAAGGTCGTGGCCACCATCGTCAGTGGCCACTTCGTCCACCGCAACGGCTAAGGAAATGCCCGGCGCCTACCTGCCGCTCCACTCCTCGTAGAGTTTGGTGATGGTCGAGCCGACGGTCAAACTCCAGGCGAACACGATCAGGTTCTTGAACTTCTCGGGGACCGTGTAGCGCGCGATGCTCTCGGCGGCGGGCACGCCGGCCTTGTAAGTCTTCTCGGCATATTCGGCGAGGTCGTCGAAGGTCGAGGCAAAAAGCGAGACGCCTTCCTGGCCGCAGATCTGTCCATGGCCGGGGACGAAGAGCGTGTCCTTGCCGAGGGAGGCGAAGTGCGCCAGCGTCTTGCGCCAGGCGGAGATCGAGGCGTCGAAGGTGACGGGGTAGAAGGCGTTGAACAGCAGGTCGCCGGTGAAAACGATGTTCTGCTCGGGGACGCGCACGATGAGGTCGGTCCCGGAATGGCCGGGATAGCTCTCCAGCACGGCGGAGAGGCCGCCAAGATCGACCGTCAGGGGCAGCTTCGCCGGATCAAGCGGATGGTTGGGCAGAGCCAGTACAGTCGAGTTGGCGGTGTCGAAGATCAGGCCCGCGGCGCCCAGGTCGGATTCCGCGTGCTGGCGCTCGGTGTCGGTGCGGGCGTCGCGCACACGCTTCTCGAAGTCGGCCACGAACGCAGCGCGATCGGTCCCCTGCAAAGAGCCGTAGCTTTCCATCATGCGCGACGCGACTTTCGCGTGGCCCCACAGGGAAATCTCGTGAGCGCCGTAAACCGCGTTCCCCATCGAGTGATCGAAGTGGTAGTGGGTGTCGAGTGCGGCGCGCACCGGGACCGGGCTGACCATGCGCAGGGTGTCCATCTGGAACATGGCGCCGGTGGGCGTGCAAAATCCCTCGATCAGGAAGGCGGCGTCGCGTCCGACGAGGAACCCGGCGTTACACATGCTCTGCAGCCCTTTCGAAGTATCGGCGACGTTGGCGTACACGCCGTTGCCGATCCTGCGGACCGAAGCAAAACCTTTGTCAGCCAGCGGCGCCGCCGCAACGCGGGAATCTTGCGCGACAGTTTGCGCAAGCGCGGGCAACGGGATCAGTCGGGCGACAGCGTAAGCCGCCCCGAAACACGACGTGGCGGCAAGAAAGCGGCGGCGGGAAATGCCTGCAGAACGATCCATCTCTTCCCCCAAGATCAGCGATGGAGCGGCATCGTAGCACATGGCACGCCCAGAAAAATCAGGAGAGGATCCCCATCCGCTTCCCGACGCGCTTCAGCACGTCCAGCGCGCGATCGAGTTCGTCGCGGGTGTGGGTAGCGGTCATGATGGTGCGGATGCGGGCCTTGCCCTCGGGCACAGTGGGATAGGTGATGCCGGTGCCGAAGACGCCTTCCTTGAACAGCTCGCGGGAGAAGTCCATCGTCAGCTTGCCGTCGCCGATGATGATGGGGGTGATGGGGGTCTCGCTGGCCGGTGTGGTCTTGCCGCCGATGTCGAAGCCCAGGTTGCCCAGCTCCTTCTTCCAGTAACGCGTGTTCTCCCACAGCTTTTCCATGCGCTCCGGCTCCTGCTCCAGCACGTCGAAGGCGGCGATGCAGGTGGCGGCGACCGACGGCGGGTGCGAAGTGGAGAACAGGAAGGGCCGCGCGCGGTGGAAGAGGAAGTCGATCAGGTCGCGGGTGCCGCACACGTATCCGCCCAGCGCGCCGATCGCTTTGGAGAGCGTGCCTACCTGGATGTCCACGCGCCCGTGGACGTTGAAGTGGTCCACGGTGCCGCGGCCGTTGCGCCCCAGGACGCCCGAGGCGTGCGCGTCGTCCACCATCATGATGGCGCCGTACTTTTCCGCCAGGGCGCACAGCGCGGGCAGCGGCCCGATGTCGCCGTCCATGGAGAAGACGCCGTCGGTGATCAGCAGCTTGCGCCCGGGCTCGCCCTCGATTTCCTTGAGCAGCTCCTCGGCTTCGGCCATGTCCTTGTGGCGAAAAACCTTGATGTTGGCCCGCGAGAGGCGCGCGCCGTCGATGATGCTGGCGTGATTGAGCTGGTCGGAGATGATGAAGTCTCCCTTGCCCAGCACCGCCGAGACCGTCCCCGCATTGGCCGCGAAGCCCGACTGGAAGACCACGCACGCCTCCACGTTCTTGAAGCGCGCGATCTTCTCTTCCAGCTCCATGTGGATCTTCATGGTGCCGGCGATGGTGCGCACCGCGCCCGAGCCCACGCCGTACTTCCTGGTCGCCGCCAGCGCCGCCTCGCGCAGCTTGGGGTGCGTGGTCAGCCCCAGGTAATTGTTCGACGCCAGGTTGATGACCTTCTTGCCGTCGAAGGTGCACACCGGGGCCTGCTCGTCGTCGAGCACCCGCAGCTTGAAGTGCGTGCCCTTCTGCTTGAGCTCGTTCAGCGTCTCGGTGAGGTAGGAAAGCGGATTGGTGCGCGCAGTCGTGGTCATCAACGGACCTTCCTCGGGAAGCCGGGGCAGTCGGGTGGGGGGCACATCAGCGGCAAGAATCCCCCACAGCCGTACCGGCTATGATGCGAGTTTGCAGTCGCTTCCGTCAATTGCCCTGGGGAAGCTTGAGCCCTCGGCGGAGACGTCGCTTCGGTTGAAGTAGTTCGGTCGTCCCTGCGGGTTCGGATTTTATTGGCAACCAAGCTAATCTGCTCGTGGTGTTTTTGCTTGTGGGCCTCTAGAAACGTTCCCAGTGAAAAGCGAACAACGTTTTTTCACAGCACTCGGCAGACGCATTCGAGCTCTCAGGCAGCAGCGCGGCTATAGCCAAGAGGACATGATTTCGTTTGGGTTCTCCGCACGGCATTGGCAGCAGATTGAGAGAGGCCGTCCGATCACTCTTAGAACGCTGTTGCGAATTTCTAAGGCGTTTGATGTGCCGATCGATCGTTTGCTTAAGGGGCTTTAGGCAGTGCGGGGAGTGACGCGTTGGTGGACCATGAGGATGCTAAAGCGATCTTAGAGCGCGCTTGGGGTGACGTCGCAAACGGGCGGATCGCAGCACCTCCGAAGATTAAAGCTTTGATTGACAGGGTCATGCAGGCGGAGGGGGCGAAAGGCTTCCGATACCTGTTGGTGACCGGGACTCTAGCTCGCTGTGTGGATCCAGATGCTCATCCGAGAGCGATCCAAGCTGGCAGTGATTTGCCGGGTGCCTATGATGCAAGAAGCCTATGTCACAAAGTTGTCGTAGGCTTCGAAAAAACGAAGGGGAATTTGTTTGGTCTGTCCAACGAACCCTTCTTGAGCAAACCACTCCGACACCCCGAACACGACAAGAACAATCCTCAACTAAGAAACAAAAAGGCCGCGCGAGATCTTCATGAGGCCTTGGAACTGGTCCGGCAAGCGCCAGAATCAGAAGTGTACGCGACGCTTGTTCAGATTTTGCGAATGGGCAAGGTGCGTGCGGATGCAACCAAGTCGGCGATTGTAGGTGGAGAACGAACGCTGGGACTCAGCATCGAGTTTGTCACACGATTCTTGCTGAAAGCAGACGGTGGCGCGCGGCTTGTGGCGGTATGGGGTGCGCTGCTGACACTTAGCAATGAGGAAGCTGAAGTAAAGGTTTACAACCCAAATCAATCCGATGAGTATTCGGGGACACTAGGCGATGTCGAGGTTCATGTCGCGGATTCCGTGATCTCGGCATCTGAGTGTAAGCACCGGCCACTTAATCTGGATGACGTCGAGCACGGGTTGCACAAGAATACTCTTGGGGCAGAGTACATTTTTGTCGTTGCAGCTGGACTACAGACCGGCCAAGAGGAAGCAATCAGAAAACGCATCGCAGCGGCATCGGAACTGGCCGATGTCTCCCTGGTGGATGCGAGCAGGGACTTTGTACCAATTCTTAAGCTAATCGGCCCACACCGCCGGCAAAAGCTCGGTCAATGTGTGGTTGAGTTACTCCGAAAAATGAGGGAATTCAACTGCGCTGATGAAGCTGCACAACTGTGGAACAACATTCAGTCAAAATAGGTTAGCCGTTGTGTGCTTCTGTTGGTGCGGGTCGTAATTTGTCCAGAGAACTTCCCTTCGTTTGTCTTTCGTAGAATGAATTGTACGCAAGGAGCTAACAGTCTTTATCCACCTCTTCGATGGGTATAGGCGGTTCATTAAGCCGCAATCGTAGTTGCTGAGAGCGACTTGGCCTTTCACCCGGTTCAACACGTCAGCCAACTCTTCGTGCTGTTCATCAGTCATCTCGTTCGAGTAAGCTTTGGAATCACCGCGTGTTTCATGGATGTACGGGGGATCGCAGTAGAAGAGGGTTTCTCTTGAGTCGTATAGGCGAATGACGTCAACTGCTGGGCGATTCTCAATTTGTACTCGGATTAGCCGCTCGGCGATCTGTGGCAAGGCATCAACTGCTCCGAGCCACCTACTTATGACTCCGCTCATTCCAGCTCGACTTGTATTCTTACAATTGGCCCATCTACCGAGAGAAGCAGTCTGAGCAAGCCCAGTTCTAACCTGACGTGCCCGGACATAGAAGCGCCGGGCGCGTTCCAATTCACTGGCGGTCGGTTCGAGTTTACAGGCTAACGCAAACTCCTCACGAGAAAATGGCGTTAGACCAATGGCTTGGACCAACGCTTCCCGTTGATCCCGAAGAACTCGAAAGAAATTGCAGACCTCACCGTCGAGGTCGTTATAAGTCTCGATTGGCGATGGTTGCCGGTTCAACAGAATCACGCCTGACCCGGCAAAGGGTTCGCAGTAATGGTGGCACTCTGGCAAAAGCGGAAGCAGCCATTCAAGGAGTGAAAACTTTCCGCCATACCATCCGAATGGGATCAGTTTTGCTGACTGGAGTCGGGAAATCTCGGGCGGAATTTTAGTCCGGAGCCTTTGTTCGGAAGTAGCCATTTGGATTTCAGTGACAAGCAATTCTGTCACGAATTGCGATTTAACAAAAGGTCGGCCTGACGGCCAATGTCAATGGGCCGTGGCCCCCGTCTTTGCCGCGCCGCCTTTGGGCGGCAAACGGTGAGTAGATGCAGGTTACTCGGCCTCCGCGTGGATGGTGAAGCGCTGGTACCTTGCCCACGCGCCCGGCTCGTCGCCGGTCAGCAGGTGCCAGGCATCGCGGTACTTCTCGAAACGGCCCTTGCTGTTGGGAATATGCGGTGAGAAGGACGGGAGTCTCACGTTCTTGATAGCATCGATTGGAATGATGTACCAAGCGTCCACTCGCGGGATCACCACCACTAGGAAATCGACCTCGGACGGCTTGTAAACGCGTCCTCGCGTCCCTCCCGCAAAGTACCTCCGGCCCCAATGGGCCCACACCGACTTCACCTGAACCCGATTGACCGCCCGCCGCATGTTGAAAACCACGAAGTCAAAGGGATCGTTGTCACCCACGGGCTTGCAAACCGTAAGCCCCAGGCCCAGGGCTTTGGTCATGAAAGCAGATTCTGCCCATACACCCCGGTTTTTTGCATTGCGCAGGCGGGGGTGAACGTAGCGGTCGGTTTTCGCCATCCGCTTACCCTAAGCTCTCCACGTCATCCGGTGCTGTGACCCGCGTCACCGCACTCTTCTCCTTCTCAGGCGCACGCTTGTGTCCAGTTGGCGGTACAGGCATTGCCGTGATTCTCGGTATCGGGATCGATCTGGTGGAAAACCGCCGCGTAGAGCGGGAACTGGCGCGCGGCGAGTGGCGGATGGGCGACGGCGTGTTCAGCCCGGAGGAGATCCGCTATTGCACCTCCACGCGCAAGCCCGCGCTGCGTTACGCCGCCTGCTTCGCCGCCAAAGAGGCGACCCTGAAGGCCCTGGGCGTCCCGGCCAGGGACCTGGCCGTATTCCGGGAAGTGGAAGTCGGGCTCGAGTCCAGCAGCATCGCTCTCCACAGCCGGCTCAAAAACCAATCCGAACAACTGGGGGTGAGGCGCATCAGGCTGTCAACCACGGTCAGCAGAGACCTTACGGGTGCGATGGTCATCCTGGAAACCTGAAGACGCACCGCACCAGGATCGGACGAGCCTTATGAGCAGCGCTCTTGCCTGTCGGGACCTCAGCTACGAGGAACTGACTGCGAACTTCGATTGGTCGATCGCCGAGCGGGAACTGGGCTATACGCCGGGCGAGCCGATCAATATCGGATGGATGTGCAGTGATCGCATCTGCCACGTGGGCCTAGGAAACAAGCTGGCGCTGATCTGGGAAGACTTCCAGGGCCACCAGAAGCGGTTCACCTACGACGACGTTCGCATCCTGTCCAACACCATTGCGCATTTCCTGCGCGAGCTGGGGATCCAGCCGGAAGAACGGGTCTGCCTGTTCATGGACCGGGTGCCCGAGTTGTACATCGGGCTGCTCGGCATCCTGAAGACGGGGGCGGTAGCGCAGCCTCTGTTCTCCGCCTTCGGTGACGAATCGCTGTTCGTCCGGCTCTCCGACGCCCAGACTTCGGCGATCATCACGCAGAGGAAGCACGTCCCCAAGGTGCGCAAGATCCGCGACAAGCTTCCGCAGTTGCGTCACATCATCGTGGTGGATGCAGGGGAATCGCCGCTGCAGGAGCGCGAGATCGCCTTCCACATGGAGCAGGCGCCGCGCGTCGAGCAGTTCGACGTCTATCCGACGACGGCGGAGTCGCCTTCCATCCTGCATTACACCTCGGGAACGACGGGGCAGCCCAAGGGCGCGCAGCACGTCCACTATTCGATCATCTCGCAGTACCTGACCGCCAAGTGGGTGCTCGATCTTCGTCCCAACGACATCTACTGGTGCAACGCCGATCCGGGTTGGGTGACGGGAACTTCGTACGGCATCATCGGGCCGTGGGCGAACGGGACGACCCAGGTCGTGCTGGACTCCGGCTTCAGCCCAGAGGCCTGGTACGCGTTCCTCGCCCGGCATCGTGTGACCGTGTGGTATTCGGCGCCCACCGCCATCCGCCTGCTCATGAAGGAAGGCAAGGAACTCCCGCGGCGGCACGACTTGTCCAGCTTGCGTCATCTGGCCAGCGTGGGCGAGCCGCTCAACCCGGAGGCGGTGACCTGGTCGCAGGAGGTCTTCGGCAAGCCCTTCCACGACAGCTTCTGGCAGACCGAGACCGGATGCATCGTCATCACCAATTTTCCCGGGATGCCGATCAAGCCGGGCTCCATGGGCAAGCCTTTCCCTGGGATCACCGCCACGGTGCTGAACACGACGACCCACGAGCCCATCAATCAACCCAGGATCGCGGGCGTGATCGCGCTCCGGCCGGGCTGGCCGTCTCAGATCCGCGGTTACCGGAACAACGAGGCGGGCTACCAGGCCAAGTTCAAGAACGGCTGGTATCTGTGCGGCGACCGCGCCTCGATCGACTCCGATGGCTACTTCTGGTTCATGGGGCGCGACGACGACGTCATCAACACCGGCGGACACCTGGTCGGGCCGTTCGAGATCGAGTCGGCCCTGCTGGAATGCCCGGCCGTGGCGGAATCCGCGGCGGTCGCCAAACCCGACCCGGTGAACATGGAAGTGGTGAAGGCCTTCGTCGCGCTGAAGAAGGGCTACGAACCCTCGGACGACCTCGAGCTCGAGATCATGAACCACATCCGCAAGCGGCTGTCGCCGCTGGCCATGCCGCAGGAGATCGAGTTCGTGGACTCCCTGCCCAAGACCCGCAGCGGCAAGATCGTGCGCCGCATCCTGCGCTGCAAGGAATTCAACGAGCCGGTAGGAGATCTTTCTACCATCATGAACGATTGAACAACGAGGCCGCCAATGGACGAACTCAGTGAGATGGTTCGCAATTACGTGATCCGGGAATACCTGGAGGAAGGCGACGACCGGCAGATCACCGAGACCACGCCGCTGATCTCCGGCGGGATCGTGGATTCCTTCTCCATGGTCTCGCTCAAGCGTTTCCTGGAAAAGAAGTGCGCGATCCAGATCCCGGACGCCGATGCCACGCCGCAAGCCTTCGACACGGTGCGCAGCATCGTCGCTCTGGTGCAACGGTTTCAAAAGGCAAAGGGCGCCGCCGCATGAGACAGCGCGGCACGCCTACGATCGAGGGCGCCCCATTTGATAACAAATTCATAGTCGGGGGGAGTCATGGCATATAGCGACGTAGTCCGCAATTCATACTTATCCGAGATCAGCGGGATCAGAACCGCCGGTCTTTTCAAAGAAGAACGCTTCATCCACTCGCCTCAGTCGTCGGAGATCGAGGTGGAATTCCCCGTCGGCGCGCAGACCAAGAAGGTGATCAACATCTGCGCCAACAACTACCTGGGCCTGTCCAGCCATCCCGAGGTCATCGCCGCGGCGCATGCTGGGCTGGATTCTCGCGGCTATGGCATGTCGTCGGTGCGCTTCATCTGCGGCACGCAGGACATCCATCGCGAACTGGAGAAGCGCTTGACGGAATTTCTTGGCACCGAAGACACCCTCCTGTTCCCCTCCTGCATGGACGCGAACGCCGGCTTCTTCGAGGCCTGCCTGGGGGAGCAGGACGTCATGATCGCCGACCGGCTGGTGCACGCCTCCGTGGTGGACGGCATGCGCCTCTGCAAGGCGACCCAGGACACGTACAAGCATTCGGATATGGGCCACCTGGAGGAAAAGCTTCAGGAGCACCAGGACAAGCGCTTCCGCATGATCGTCACCGACGGTGTCTTCTCCATGGACGGCGATCTGGCCAAGCTCGACCAGATGGTCGCGCTGGCTGAGAAATACAGCGCCATGGTGTTCGTGGATGACTCTCACGCCACCGGATTCATCGGCAAGACCGGGCGGGGAACGCACGAGCACTGCGGCGTTTTCGGGAAGATCGACGTCATCACCACCACGCTGGGCAAGGCGCTGGGCGGCGCCTCCGGCGGCGTGGTCAGCGGGCGACGCGAGCTGGTCGAGATGTGCCGCCAGCGCGCGCGTCCCTACCTTTTCTCCAATGCCGTCGCGCCGGTGATCGTGGCGGGGGCGCTGAAAGTCATGGAGCTGATCAGCCGCAACACCGAGCGGCGCGACAAGCTGGAGTGGAACGCCAAGTACTGGCGCGGCCTGCTCAAGGATGCGGGCTTCGACATCAAGCTAGGCGAAAGCCCGATCGTGCCCGTCATGCTCTACGACGCCAAGCTGGCCCAGGACTTCGCCCGCGACCTGTTTGCCGAGGGGATCTACGCGGTCGGGTTCTTCTTCCCGGTCGTGCCCAGGGAACAGGCGCGCATCCGCACCCAACTCTCCGCCGCGCACGAGAGGCATCACCTCGACGCTGCCATCGAGGCGTTCAAGAAGGTCGGGAACAAGTACGGGATCCTGGGAATGGGGAAGAAAGAACTGATGGCGAAGTTCGCGGCATGAACCTGCCCAACAAACGACAGGCCCGCCCAGCGGCGGGCCTGATTTTTTCTCGTCAGCTCTTCACGCCGTTCGGGTACAGCAGGATCTTGCTGGCCTCGCCGGTCTTCAGCCGGTCCATGCCCTTGGAGAAATCCTTCATGGCGAGGCGGTCGGTGATGACCGGATGCAGGTCGAGCTTGCCGGCCTTGAGTAGCGCGGTCATCTGGTACCACGTCTGATACATGCGCCGGCCGTTGATGCCCTGGATGGTGATGCCCTTGAAGATGATGTCTTCGGAAAAGTTCAGCGAGATCGGCTTGGAGGTCAGGCCCAGGAGGGAAATACGACCGCCGCGACGCACGATGTCGAATCCTGTTCGGATCGCGTCCGGGTGCCCGGCCATCTCGCAAACCACGTCCACGCCCACGCCGTCGGTCTCATCGTGCACGATCTTGCGCACGTCCTGAGAGGATGGATCGAGCACGAAGTCGGCGTGCATCTTCTTCGCCACCTTGCGGCGGTACTCGTTGACCTCGATGGCGAATACTTTCGTTGCGCCGCAGGCACGCGCCACCGCGATGGCGAACAGCCCGATCGGCCCGCAGCCGGTGATGGCCACCGTCTTGGCCGCGATCTCGCCCGCTAGCACGGTGTGCACCGCGTTGCCCAGCGGGTCGAGGATCGAAGCGTACTCCTGCGGAATCTCGGGACCGAGCTTCCAGATGTTCGATTCGGGGATGCAGACGTACTCGGCGAACGCGCCGTCGGCGTCGACGCCGATGATCTTCACGTGCTGGCAGATGTGCGCCTCGCCAGTGCGGCACTGCAAGCACTTGCCGCAGGCCACGTGCATCTCGGCCGAGACGAAGTCGCCTTCCTTCACGGCCGTGACCTCGTCGCCGTAGGCAAACACTTCGCCACAGAACTCGTGGCCGGGGATGAGCGGCGGATGGATGCGGTGCTGCGCCCAGCGGTCCCAGTTATAGATGTGGAGGTCGGTGCCGCAGACGGACGCTACTTTCACCTTCACCAGCACGTCGGTGCGGCCGAATTTCGGGATCTTGACCTCGCGGATCTCTGTCCCCGGGGCGGGCTTCGGCTTCACCACCGCCATCATCGTTCCAGCCATCGGTCACCTATAAGTGCGCGTTATGAGTGCCAAACTCCTGATTTTAGCACTCGCCACAAGCCTTGCCTCACTTGGCCCGCTCGCGCAGCTTTTGCTCCATCTCCTGCCCCGCCTCGTCCGACTTACCGCGCGGGATGCTGAGCGTCTTCCACTCCCTGCCACGCCAGTGCTTGGCCAGAAAGACGATCTGCCCGATGTGGTAGGCGTAGTGCGCCGTCGCGCGGTGGATGGCCTGGAGGACCGAATGTTCGGCGCCGCGGATGGTCACCGTACGTTTCAGGTCCTCGGGCTTGAGCGAGGCGATGGTGTCGAAGGCGATCTTGTAGCCCGCCTCCCAGAACTCCATCAGGCTGGCGCGGGTATCGTCCTTGTCGATCTCGAACTCGGTGTCGCGGTGTCGCCACGGCTTTTCGCCGTCCGTGCTCAGGAAATCGGTGAAGCGCGCGCGCGCATTCCCGGCGATATGCTTCACGATCACCGCGATGCTGTTCGACTCCTGGTCCGGCGCGCGGAAGAACTCTTCATCGCTGATCTGCGCCAGCGCGCCCTCCGCCAGGCGCTTGTTTCCGCGCAGGCTGCGCCGCGCTTCGTCTAGGTAGCGTGCTCCGATGTCGTCTGTCACGAACGTGAGTCTACCCGACTCGTCTCCCACAACGCGGGGGCGAAGTTTTCTGTTGACACGATTGCAATTGCGCCGCAATATCTTGGATAGAAGTCCTCGTACCTACTAGATATTGGGTATCGAGGCGCGGCCCCGCAGGAAAATCCAGGGAGATCGTCCCAACGGAGGAATGCCGAGAATGGTGAAAAAGAAGAAAGCAAAGAAAAAGAAACACTGACGCGAGGCGAGACCTCGCGGTTCCAGGGAGCCTGTTGAGAATTCCACGCGGCCGCCGACCAGGCGGCCGTTTTCATTGCAGTACTCAGCACTCGGTACTCAGTACTCAGCGGGTTTATTGAAGCTACGAGGATCCGCTCCCCGCGCGGGAACTCGCTGACCGATCCCGCTTTCCCTCATTCACTTTACCGACATCCGACTTTTTCCCTTGTCTCCTCCGACCTTCGCCGTGACTTCTCTCTTGCGCGTGCGCGCGTCTGGCACTACTATCCCGCTACGCCTCGTCGTCGCTTTCGTATGGCAACCGCTACCAAGTCCCGCGCAAAGAAGAAAGCCGCCGAAGTCGTCATCCCCGACAAGCTCTATTTCCGGATCGGCGAGGTGGCGCGTCTGAGCCGGCTCCCGGCGTACGTGCTGCGCTTCTGGGAGACGGAGTTCCCGCAACTGAAGCCCACCAAGTCGAGCACCGGGCAGCGCATGTACCGGCGCCGCGACGTGGAGAGCGTGCTGCGCATCAAGCAGCTCCTCTACGACCAGGGATTCACCATCGCAGGCGCGCGGCAGTTCATGACCCGGGAATCGCGCTCGCCCAAACCGCAGGCCGCGCTCCCCTTTCTCCTCCCCTCCGATCACGGCTCGCTCAAGCAACTGCGCGCCGGGCTCAAGGAGATCCTCGGCATCCTGTCGGCGAGGCACTGAAGAAGCACTCAGCAGTCAGCCAGACAACGCATGCGGCTGGGCGCTGCATGCTAACTGCTTTGTTCAGGCGATTTCCAGGTATGCGTCGATCCAGCGGCGCACCATCTGGCGCGGCTCGTCGGTGGACTCGAAGCGGAGGCCGACCAGTTCCGGGGGATGGAACCACAGCACGTTGGCGGGCATCTTCACGGCGTCGCCGCTGGGCAGCGTGAACCTGATCTCCATCGCGGTGTCGGGGCCGACCTTGGTCGGCACCTTCACCGACATGCCGCCGTAGCTGATGTCCCGCGTCATGCCATTGATCTTCACCCCGGTCGAGGTTTCCATCACGACCTCGAGCACGATGGGCAGGCGCACGTACCGCCGCAGTTCGTGCAGGATCAGCAGGTGCGTGGAACGGACCGCCTTCATGGTTTCCTGGCGGTCGAGGGGGAGCTTGAGCACGGCGTTGATGCCGAACTTCGAATAGCGGATCGCTTCCTCGTGGTTGTGGCAGAGGCCCAGGATGGTGATCTGGCGATTGCGCGCCGAAGTCCGCACCGCCTCCAGCACCGGCCCCGCTTGGTCATCCAGACGCACCACGCAGCCCTCATATTTCTTCTTGTGCATGGCTTCGGCGGGATCGGTCGTAAGCACGTGCGATTCGATCTTGAACTGTAGGAAGGTGGAACGCAGCAATTCTGCCGCCGGTCGCTCGATCCCGATCAGCGCCACTTTGGGGACGGGCTTGGATTTGGGAGCAACGGGTGGCGTCATGGATGTCGTTGGTGTCGCGGGGGCAAACCACGGGCAGTTTTCACTATCCCGTGGAAAAGGTCAAATCCGAAATTCGGCGATGCCCGCGCCGGCGTAACGTCACTTGAGTTTGCTTCCCGCGCCGCGATAGCACCCCACTCCTGCAGGAAGGTCATCGCCCGCGGACCCGGAGGGCTGCTCTTCCACCCCATGCGTTGTAAAATCGTACGTCTATGCCGACCAAAGAAGACGTCATGGAGCGGCTCCGCTTCTGCTACGACCCGGAGATCCCGCTGAACATCGTGGACCTCGGCCTGGTGTACAACGTCGAGGTCTTCGAGGGCCGCGAGGTCACGGTGGAAATGACTCTGACCGCGCAGGGCTGCCCCTCGCATTCCGAGATCAGCCGCGACGTGCGCACGAGCCTGCTCAATATGCCCGGCGTGGAGAAGGCCGACGTGCGCGTGGTGTGGGACCCGCCCTGGCATCCCAGCCGCATCAGCGCCGAAGGCCGCAAGAAGCTCGGCATCGACGACGAGGCCATCGAGGGCTTCCGCTCCCCCGGCGGAGCCGCGTTGTAGCTGGTAGAATAAGAGTTACCCCAGACCGCAACACCGGCGGTCTTTCCTCCCTCTTCTGTCGGGACGTAGCGCAGCCTGGTAGCGCACCTGCTTGGGGTGCAGGGGGTCGCCGGTTCAAATCCGGCCGTCCCGACCATTCATTTCTTTGTAAATCAACCGCGGTCGCGCAAAGGTACAATCACGCCCACCCAACGAACACCGCGTTGGGTGGGGCACCCCCATCATGGAGAGGTGTAACATTCTGGCGTTGTCTGGGCCACCCGCCCACAGTACATGCAGGATGTTCAACAGTGCGTGATGCAGAATCTTGTTCCGGGAGTTCCCGAATGAAGTTCCTAATTGCACTCGTGGATTTTGTGTTCATAGCAGCATACTTCCTCCTTGCCGACTATCTTGGTCCAAAGTTGGTCCTGGTGGGAAAGACTTGGCTGTGGTGGCTGATTCTCTTTGCGTTAGTGAGCGGTTCCTATCTTTTCACGCGGTGGATTCCGCCAAGCAGGAGAACGCACGAAAGCAGGAACGGTGTTCTAGTTGCTGTAGCCTACACTTTGCTACTAATCACGCTATATCTTTACGACTTCAGCGTCAGACCAATGCTGGATAGGTACGGCATTGGAAGCGCATGGATCATATGTTTGCTCCTCACTTTTGTCGCGGTGGCTATTGGGATGTGGAAATCGCGTCGGGGGCGCACGGGACCGAGTGAGCGTTCCTTGTAACAAAGTGGATCGATCCTTGATCGGGAACTGTTCCATACTTCCCCGGATCACCTGTTAGAGTTTTCTTACCCAAACCATCGATGATCACGCCATTCCTTGTTGCTCGTCTGGGAACGGGTCTAAGCTGCCGCACCGAAGAAAGTTCTAAAATCGTCCTCTAGGGCCGACCACTTACCTGCATTCATGATTCGGAAACGTGTCATCGGCCACGCGACAAATCCACATCAGAGACATGCGCAGACTCGACTGCTTCAAATATTCTTTGTGACGAGGTGACGGCTCCGATTGCAGCCCCCTCGACAGATCCGGAAATAAGTCCGATTACCATTGGTCTAGCATTAGAAAATGAGACGCCAGCCAGTCCCGGGTTGAGGAATATGGGAGAACCGCTATTGCCAGGTATGAAGATACCTGAAAGGAACCACAAGCGCGCCTGTCGACTGCCCCGGCCCAATCGGCACGGACGCTGCACCTCCTCTTCTCCAATCGCTGAAATGTTCCCAAACTTGAAAAAGGCTACGTTCTTTGCGGATCTAGCAAATAGTTGCGGGACTAGACCGGCGGAGACGACAGCGTCCCCAATTTCCAGTGAATCCAGCTCTTCTTGTGTCGCCAAATCTCGAAATCTTATCGGTTCGACGTCGTTTGTCTGTGGTTGAAACTGCTCGGTCGTCACCTGTATCACTGCCACGTCTACCGCATCGTCGGAATGATGCGACCACAGTCGACGTCCTTCATTTGTGAGTTGAATCTTAATGTATTCAACCGAAATCCCATTAACCGGAACTCGCCGGTTCACTCTAAAAAACAGAAAATCGGGATTTACAGGTCCATCGCAGGCCCAAACAGGATCGACAACATGTCGGGCAGTCACCAAAACCACATGAAATGCACCCATTTTTTGAGCACTAGGTATGTGCAGGAGAAAACCCGTTCCCAGTTCAGCCGTAGGGTTGGGGTGGCCGCTTGCGTCCGACCCATAGAAGAAACCGACGGCACGTTGGATGTGCTTAGTGTCGAGTTGAAGCGTGGCGTCCGCGCGGCCGACACCAAACGCGAGAGCGACGACCACGATCCAAGCGGTCCGCATGGCACGAAAAGAGGGCTTGACACTCATTAGGCATCGCGTTCGCAAATCCATGCCGGATTGTACCTGACACCGAAGCACTGGGTAAGCACATGCAATAGGCCAGGACACCCACCGTTGCTGACTTTAGGCCGCGTCAGCTACCCAAGTTCGAAAATCGTCCTCTAGGGCCGACCAGCTTTTTTTCAAGCCCTTCTCCATCGCTCTTGACGTCCGCAAAGCAGCCCAAGTTCCGATCCAGCCTTCCCGACAGTATTCGGGTCAGCCTTCCGCTGCCGCGGCGAAATCATTGACAGTCACAGAACCAGAGCATATCGTTCCTGACTCCGCATCACGATCATCCAGACAAGGAAGCAACCATGAGAAAGCCGAGAGCAGCATTCGCCGCAGCATTTGTCGTCGCGGTCCTGGTGGGAACATTCGCGATCCAGGCCCAGAACGCGCCACAAGCTCCCACCGTGAAGAGAAATATTCTATTGAAGCAGGACATGAAGACCCCGGGGTACGAGGCGGTCATGGCTTCGGTCGAACTGCCCCCTGGCTCTGCCGAGGGGAAACATACTCACCCGGCGGAAGTGTACGTATTCGTGCAGGAAGGCACGATCCTGCTCGAGCTCGCGGGCAAGCCCGATGCGACTCTGAAGGCCGGTGACATTTTCTATGTCGCTCCCGGCCAAGTCCATCAGGCGATCAACAAGGGCAACGTCACGGCGAAGCTGGCAGTCGTATTCGTTGCCGAGAAGGGCAAGCCGCTGACGACTAAGGCAGAGTAAGTACGATTGCGCTTGCGGTTCAGGTCAGGAACGGCCTGTCCTCTGAGATCTTTCCGCTGCTCTAAGTTCAGCGTCAGGGTCTCGTCGGCAGGCTCCCGCCCGCAAAGCCGCTCCACCCCAGGTGCGGGCGGTCCCGGCCTTCCAGAGGCACACGTTGCGGACCTGCGCCGTCACAGCCACGGCTGGGCCCGGGTTCGCGGTGCGGCTTCTCAGTTACTGCGCTTTCCGGCCTTGCTGTCGAGCAGCGTGATCAATCCCTGATCGGCAGCCGGCGTTTGAACGGCGTTGCCGAGCACGATGTCGCGCGCGCCCAGCTGTTTCCCGTACATCCGCTTGTTGGCGTCGTTGTCCGCCTCCAACGAGGCGCCGCCCAACGACACGCCGGCGAACAGCCCTTTAGCTCGTCCGTAGGTCAGCACATCGGCATTTGCCACAGACGATGCGGTGGCGCCGCTGGGTCCGGCCGCGGCGGTGGCGTCGCTGCCCAGCTTGGTCTTGTGATCCAGGATGGCGTTCACGCCCTTCTCCGACATCACTAAGAGAACGAAATCGCTGGACGAGCCGCCCAGTTGGAGTCCCGCGCTGACGCCCCCGATCTTGAACATCGCCGGGGCCGACCACTTGCCGTCGAACTTCTTTCCCGTGCGGCAGCTCATCGGGCCGCGTCCGCCGCTGCCGCCGATGCCGATCCCGAACTTCTTGACGTTGGGCAGAACGATGACGCAGTCGGCCTTCGCCAGCAAGCTCGCGGGCACGGCATTGCTGTTGAGCATTTCCTGCAACACCGCAGTGGCGTTCTTGATGGTCTCATCGTCCTTCTCCTTGTCGCCGCCCCAGGCGGGCAGGGACAAGACGATGACGACTAGACAAGCGAGAAAACAAGGTAAAGTTCTTTTCATAAAGTCCTCACGCGGTCTGGCGCCGCCCACTATACCTGATGCAGCTGCTGGACTGGCACGCAGAATCAGGCTCCTAGCGGGAAGCGGGAGCCTCTGCAGTCAGGGAAACGCCCAGAGCTTCGCCCGCGGCGTCCATGCCGGTGCGGACGCAATCGGGCACGCCGATGCCCTTGAAGGCGTTTCCCGCCAGGCTTAGGCCACGCAGCTCGCGGCGCAGGCGTTCGATCTCCGCCACTCGTTCCAAGTGTCCGACCGAATACTGCGCCATGGCGCGGTTCCAACGATAGACGCGAGTGAAGCGCGGCTCGGCATCGAGGCCCGTGATCTCTTTCAGCTCGCGGCGGACAGTGCTGAGAATCTCCAGGTCGCTCAGCGCGAGCACTTCCTTGTCGCGGGTCCCGCCCAGGAAGACGCGCAGCAGACGCTTCTCCGGCGGTGCGCGGTGTGGGAATTTGTTGTGGACGTAGGTACAGGCGCGCATGCGCTTCTTCTCGCTCCAGGGGACCAGGAAGCCAAAGCCCTCGGGCTCGCGCTTGAACTGGTTGGCGTTGTAGCCCAGTGCCACTGTGACCGAAGAGCTGTACGGGATCTCGTTGAGGACGTTTGCCAGGCGGGGGCTGACCTCCTGTAACAGAGCGCCTGCGGCGTACCCGGGCGTGGCCACGATGACATGGTCGAATGGCTCCGGGCCGCTGCCCTGGTTCAGCACCAGCCACTGGTCGTCGCGAAATTGCAGTCCGCGCACCGCGGTGGAGAGGCGCAGCGCCCGCGGATCGAGCTGCGCTACGACGGCATCCACGAGCTGCTGCATGCCGTCTTTCATGGAGGTGAACAGCGGTTTGCCGCGGCGCTCGGAGGGCGGCGCCTGCGCCATCGCGGCTTTCATCCGGCTGCGCGCCTTCAACATGCCGCGGCTCAGGCTGCCGTACTTGGCTTCCATCTCGACGAAGCGGGGCAGCACGGCCTTCACGCTGAGGGATCCAGCGTCGCCGCCATAGACGCCCGACAACAGCGGGTCCGCGAGCCGGTCCACAACTTCTTCGCCAAAGTGGCGCGCCACGAAATCGGCCGCCGACTCGTCGCCCTCCATGGCGCGCGGGCGGGTAAGCAGTTCGCCGGCCATGCGCATTTTGGCGGCCCAGGAGAAGAGCGGCGTGAACAGCGTGGGCAGGAGCTTGGTGGGGACCATGAACATCAGGCCGTCGGGCATCTGCACCAGCCGGCCCTTCAGCAGGATGAAGGTCTTGCGCGCGTCGTCGTTGGAGCCAACCAGCTGGTCCTCGATGCCGAGGTCGCGGCAGAGCGTGTTCGCCCACGGTTTCTCGGTGAGGAAGGAATCGGGCCCGGCCTCGATCAGGCAGCCCTCGACGCGGTCCGACCACATGACGCCGCCCAGCCGTGGAGCGCTCTCGAAGAGCGTGTACTCGACCTCGGCGCCGCGCCGCCGCTCGCGCTCCAGGTAGAACGCCGCCGCCAGCCCGCTGATCCCACCGCCGACGATGGCAACGCGTTTCATGGACTCACTGCAACTGCACCAGCGGCCCGTGCTTCGGCTCTTCGTTCGCCATCCGCGACCGCACCACGTCGGCGACCGCCGCGGCGAAGGTCGGCGAATCGTTCAGCGATTCCGCCCGCCACAGGCGCATGCCTCTCTTCGCTGCGTGATCCCGGAACGCGATGTCGATGTCGTACAGCACTTCGACGTGGTCGCAGACAAAGCCGATGGGCTGGAGGAAAACTGCGCGGTGCCCTTCGTCGTGCAGTTTGTCGATGGTGCTCTCGACCGTCGGGCCGAGCCATTCGCCTCCGCTCATGCCCTGGCTTTGGAAGGCGAAGCGCCAGTCGTCGATGCGGATGGACGGCGCCTGCATGGCGACCATCGCCGCCGTCTCCTTCGCCTGCGCCTCGTAGGGGTCGCCCTCTTCGATCGTGCGGACTGGCACCGAGTGCGCCGTAAAGATGATGGGCACGCGCGCTCCTGCCTCGGCGCAGGCCTTCTTCCAGCCCGCCTCCAGCTTCTCCGCGAAGGCCTGGATCAGCAGCGGGTGGTCGTGCCAGTTCTCGACGAAATCCACCGCGAAGGGCGGCGCGCCCAGCGACTGCCGGTAAAGCCCCACGCTGGTGCGCGAGTTCTGCGGCGCCAGGCAAATGGTGATTGCCTTTCCCACACCCGCACGCGCCATCTCCGCCACCACGTCCCCGACGAACGGCTTCCAGTTGCGCATGCCGACGTACGTAGGAAGCCCCGTGAGCTTCTGCACTGCCTCGCCCTGCCGCA
Source organism: Terriglobia bacterium (assembly GCA_020073495.1). Lineage (NCBI taxonomy): Bacteria > Pseudomonadati > Acidobacteriota > Terriglobia > Terriglobia bacterium. Next base: position 15,210 of record JAIQFD010000005.1, on the reverse strand, counting down.
AGGTGATCTCGGTCAGAGGCGAGCGTCCGATGAGGCCGTAGCGGTGCTTGACCTCGGTGACGACGTTGTCCGGCATGGGCCGCCCGCCGGTGATCCGCTTGAGGAATTCGGGAACGTCCTCCGGCGATTCGGGGCTGCCGTGCGCCAGCAGCAGGATTGCGAGTTTGGATTTATTGTTCAATTCACTTTGCCAGTCCTGGCGTTCCCGGCGATGTCGACGATCCCTAGTGGACTACTTCCGTCATGGAAAACTCGCGCACGAACTCCACCAGCGCCTTCACGTTTTCCACCGGCGTCTCCTGCAGGATGCCGTGCCCCAGGTTGAAGATGTGTCCCGGACGCCCGCCGGCGCGCCGCAGCACCTCGTGGGCACGGCGGCGGAGGGTTTTCTGGTCGGCGAAAAGCAGCACCGGGTCGAGGTTTCCCTGCACCGCCGCCTTGTACTCGATGCTCTTCCAGGCCTCGTCCAGCGGGATGCGCCAGTCCACACCGATGACCTCGGCGCCGGTTTCCGCCATGGCTGGCAGCAACGTTGCGCTGTCGGTGCCGAAATAGATGATGGGCGCACCCGTGGTCTTCAGCTCCCGAACCAGGTGGCTGGCGTAAGGCAGCACGTATTCGCGGTAGTCTTCGACGCTCAGGCACCCGACCCATGAGTCGAACACCTGGAAGGCGTCGGCGCCGGCCTTCACCTGCTCCTTGGAATAGGCGCCGAGCACGGCGACCAGCTTCTCCATCAGCTCGGCCCAGGCGCGCGGCTGGGTGTACATCATCTTTTTTGTGTGCACGTAGTTGCGCGAGCCGCCGCCCTCGATCATGTAACTGGCCAGGGTGAAGGGGGCGCCGCAGAAGCCGATCAGCGGCAGCTTTTCGCCGAAATGCTTGACCACGGACTTGATGCCCTCCGCCACGTAGCCTAGTTCCTGCCAGCGGTCGGTGCGCAGCGCGCGCACGTCGGCGGCCTGGCGCACGGGCTTCTCGATCACGGGACCTTCGCCGGCGGCGAAATGGAACGGCAGGCCCATCACCTCGAGCGGCAACAGGAGGTCTGCGAACATGATAGCGGCGTCCACGCCCAGGATCTCGGCGGCCTCGATGGTGACCTGGGCGGCCAGCTCCGGCTGCTTGCAGATCTCGACCAGCGAGTGGTGCTTGCGGATGGCGCGGTACTCGGCCATGTAGCGCCCCGCCTGGCGCATGAACCACTGCGGGGTGACGTCCACCGGCTGCCGCTTGCAGGCCCGGACGAAGCGTGAGTTGGGCGCGGACATTCGGGTCTTACTCTACCAAACCACCGCAATTCGGGGTGTGACCATTGCACGGCGTATTGTGACTGCCATCACAGAACGCGGATTTGTGATTGGCGATTTGTGATTTCGCAGGTAATAAGCAATCCGGTGGCTGACGGGCTTCCGAGCAATCACAAATCGCAAATCCGGCCGCTCGTCTGTGGTTAAATCCATCTCTTCGATGCCCTATCGCGGACGCATCGCTCCTTCGCCCACCGGGTTACTGCACATCGGCCACGCCTGCACCTTCTGGACGGCTTTCCAGCGAGCGCGCCAGCTCCACGGCACGCTGGTGTTCCGGAACGAGGACCTCGACCCGCAGCGCTGCAAGCCGGAATTCGTCCGTGCGATGGTGGAAGACCTCCGCTGGCTGGGGATCGAATGGCAGGAAGGCCCGGACGCCGGCGGCCCTTTTGCGCCCTACGTGCAGAGTCAACGCCGCGATCACCATCTGGCGGCGTGGCGCAGGCTGCGCGACCACGGCTTCATCTATCCCTGTAGCTGCTCGCGCAAGGACCTGGCCCAGGCCGCCAGCGCACCGCACCACGACGATGACGAACCTTTGTACCCGGGGCGCTGCCGCCAGCACGCGCCCGAGGCGAAAAATCACTCCTCGCCTACGGGCGTGAACTGGCGCTTCCGGGTCCCAGACGGCGAAGCGGTCTCGTTCTCCGACCTGCGCCAGGGCCCGCAGCGATTCGTCGCCGGAAAGGATTTTGGAGACTTCGTGGTCTGGCGTCGTGACGACGTCCCCGCGTACCAGCTCGCGGTCGTGGCGGACGACGACGCCATGCGCATCACCGAAGTGGTTCGCGGCGCCGACCTGCTGAAGTCCACGGCCCGCCAGCTCCTTCTTGCCCGTGCGCTTGAGCTAACCGTTCCCGCCTACTACCACTGTGACCTGGTCAAGGACGAGCGGGGTGTCCGTCTGGCCAAGCGCCACGACCCGCTCAGCCTGCGCGCGCTTCGCGCTTTGGGGCTTTCGCCGGACGAGGTGCTGCGACGCTGCCAACCTTAGTGCTGGGATTCCGGATTGGTGGAGTCGGGCCTAGAGCTTTTGGCCGAGCTGCTCACACCAGAAGTCGGCGATCATGCGACGCTGGGCTTCGCCGGGTGCGACGAAATCGAAGGTGTGCAGGAAGCCCTGGCGGTGCCGCACGCTGGCCATCAGGCGCACCGGGGTGTTGGTCGGGGTCAGGATGAACTCGATGGAGAGCGTTTCCCCCAGCGGCAGTGCGCCCGCGATCACCGCGCCGAACCCGGTATCGTTCAGGCTGGTGCAGCGCCCTCGAGCCACCCGGGTATTGCCCCGCAGGACGGCAAACCGCAGGTCCGCCGAGCGCTTGGGGAAGCGCTTCACGTACGTCTTTTTGGCCGGGTCGGATTGAGGAACCGAGGCCACGGCTGGCGCCCTCCAGTTCAGACTAGGAAGTGAAGGATGCACCAGATTGGTGCACTTCTCAAAATGCCGGAAGACCATGCCCGGGGGTAACGTCCCGCTTTGCGGCGCCGGTGGCCCCCCGGCCGATGAAGTGCAGGCAGGATCTGTTAGTGGCTGGCCTCGACCAGGGGCGGTGGTTTTCAGCCACGTGGCCTAACTTTCTTTTTCCTCGTCTTCGATCCCGATCTTCGAGAGGCGATAGCGCAGCGCGTTGCGCGATAGACCCAGCATCCGCGCTGCCTGGCTCTTGTTGCCATTGGCCCGCCGCAGTGCCTCGCGGATCATCTCGTCTTCCCACTGCTCGAGCGTCATGCCCTCGGGCAGGACTGCCGCTCCGGAATTCGCCGGCCTCCCGCGCTGGACATCGAATTGGATATCGGACGCTTCCAGCACCGGTCCCTTCGCCAGGGCCGACGCGCGCTCCATGATGTTCTGAAGCTCTCGGATATTCCCCGGCCAATGGTGACTCATAAGAAGCTTCAGCGCATCCGGGCTGACGCCGGTGAACTCCTTCCCCGATTCCGCCGACCCGCGCGCCAGGAACAGGTTCACCAACTCTGGGATATCTTCTTTGTGCTCCCGCAGCGGCGGGATGTCGAGGGGCACGACATTCAGGCGGTAGTAGAGATCTTCGCGGAAGGTGCCTTGCTCGAGCGCCGCGCGCAGGTCGCGATTGGTCGCCGCCACCAGCCTGACGTCCACCTTCAGCGTGCGCGTTCCGCCCAGGCGCTCGAACTCGCGTTCCTGAAGCACGCGCAAAAGTTTCACCTGTGTCGCGGCTGGCACGTCGCCGATCTCGTCGAGGAAAAGCGTCCCCTTGTCCGCCAGTTCGAACTTGCCTGGCTTGCTGGCCACCGCGCCGGTGAACGCTCCTTTTTCGTAGCCGAACAGCTCGCTCTCCAGCAGGTTTTCCGGAATCGCGGTGCTGTTGATCTTGACGAACGGCCCCGACGCGCGCCGCGACTTCTCGTGGATGGCGCGCGCGATCAGGTCTTTGCCCACACCGCTCTCGCCTCCCAGCAGGACGGTGGAGTTCGTGGGCGCGACACGCTCGACCGTGGCCAGCACCTCCTGCATCCTGGCGCTGCGCGCCACGATGTTGGGGTGCTCGAAGCGTTTGTGTAACGCCTCCCGCAGCGAAACGTTCTCGTCCCGCAGACGGCGGACGTCCAGCTCTTTGCGCACCACCATGCGCATCTCGTCGAGCGAGAACGGCTTGAGCAGGTAGTTGCTGGCTCCGGCTTTCATCGCCTCCACGGCCGTTTCCACCGTGCCGAACGCGGTCATGACCACCACTGGCAGGGCGGCACTGAAGCGCTTGACCGCCTGCAGGAATTCCATCCCGTCCATGCCGGGCAGCTTGACGTCCGTGACCACCAGGTCCACGGGCGCACTCTTCAGCAGCTTCAAGCCAGCTTCGGCGTCGGCAGCGGACATCGTCCCGAACCCATCCTCCCCGAGGCTCAGCTCCAGCAGACGCCGCATCTTCGCTTCGTCCTCGACGATCAAAATGTTCGCTTTGGCGGTCATCCCGAGGCCGGCGCTCCTTCCTGCTGCACGGCTCCTTCTTCCATGGGAAGAAAGACCACGAAACAAGCGCCTTCATCCGCTGCGCTCTCCAGTCGAAGCGAACCGCGGTGCTCGTCCACGATATTGGAGACGATCGAGAGCCCCAGCCCAACCCCGGTTTTCTTCGTGGTCACGAAAGGATTGAAGACCTGTTCGCGGAGCTCCGGCGGGATTCCGGGGCCCGTGTCCTTGAGCCGGATCTCGACTCCGCCGCGGCCATTCGAAAACGCCCTCGATGCCTCCACTCGCAGCGTCCCACCCTCGCTGCCCATCGCCTCGTAGGAGTTCTGTACGAGATTCACGAAGGCCTGCTCACACAGGTCTCCGTCCACGGGTACGAGAGGAAGGTCGTGTTGGTAGGCGCTCACCACTTTCACTGCGCCGCCCCGCCACTGCTCCGCCACCGACTTCAGCGCACGATCGAGGAGTTCCGGGATCGCCTGCGGCCGGGTCTCGGTGCGCAGCGGCCGCGCGAAATCCAGAAACCGGCTCACCAGCACGCTCAGGCGGTTCACCTCGATGGAAATGTAACCCGCCAGCTCGCTGGCCAGCGGGTTCGAGCTTTGCAGCTTCTGGTTCAACATCTCCGCCGATCCCTTGATGACGCCCAGCGGGTTGCGGATTTCGTGGGCCAGCCCGGCGGAAAGCTGGCCCAGCGCGGCCAGCCGCTCCGCGCGCTGTGCCTCGGCCTGGGCCAGTTGGAGCCGGCGATTCGTCTCCGCCAGCTGCTCCGTCTGCCGGCGGTTTTCCATGACAAAGCGGTTCACGACCAGCGCCGCCAGGAAGAAGAACAGGATGCGGATGGCGAGTTCCGCGATGCCGTCCGGCGTCAGCTCATATTCTTCGAGCGCCGGATACAGGAACGAGCAGTACATCGCGGATGCCACAGACGTCCAGAAAAGCGTTAAGCGGGGGCCGAAGTACACGGCAGCGGTGACGATGGGCAGGTAGTAGATCGGGTAGTAGCTGCTGTTGATCTCTGGCCCGCCGGTGTGGGCGATCAGCAGCGTTGCCAGGAGAATTTTCAGGAGTACGACGTAGTGGCGCCCCTTGCGCGGGAGCCGGACGATCACCCGGCTCTCCACCAACTGCACTACGCCGATGGCCACCAGCGTGAGCTGCTTGTGGATCTCCGACACCGGCGGCAGGGCCGCGAGACCGGCCAGGAACAGCAGCCAGACCACGTCCATCCAGTTCACGCCTTGGCCGCCCTTTTCGCTCAACGCGTCTTCACCTCGCGGACACCGCAGTCCCGCTCCATCTCACAGTAGTCTATCGCGCGCGGGCGTATCTCACTTCCAAGTCGCCCGCTCGGTTGATTTGGTCGCACGCGCTGTTTTCCACCCGGACGTGGAAATCGGCCCGTGGAACCCAACAATTTTCCCTTGAAACCCGCATTGGGAGGGCATTGTCGCGGATTGCACTGGACAGCGTGCATGCCTTCGCCGCGGTTCTTCGCGTGCAAGAATCACCGGCTTTTCCACTTTAGAGAGTCGTTTTCCACTTCATTGCACCACAATCGGGCATTGACTCGCATTCGCAAAGCATCTACATTCGTGTGCGTCGACGGTTGAAAGGGTTGGTCAGGGAAACTTGGTCAGTCCGAAGTAAACCGAGTGATTCGCCGGGCGGGGCGACCCGTTCGGTGATCGGACCCGAAAAATCCGGCAGTCCTCGCGAGGGGCCGCTGGGGTTCGAGACCGCGAAAGCGGCAATCACATCAGGGGCTGCGATGGTACATGCCTCCACGCTGTTGGCTCTCTCGCAAGAGTCGGCGGCTAGAGCATAACCAATGTCGCAGCCCTTCCTATTTTGTCCGCGTTGCCCACACCTCTGGCTCCGCCCTTCCTTCTCCGACATCACTCTCATTGGAATTGGATGCTGACTAGAACTCTGGCGGAGAGAGGGGGATTCGAACCCCCGGTACAGGTGTTAGCCCGTACAACGGTTTAGCAAGCCTTTTCGGAAGAGTTCTGGAAGTGTATGGATCGACGGCAGAAAACCCTGCAACCCCTTTCTGCACCGTCAGTTGGCGACCTGTGCCAAGTTCTCCCCTGATGTAGCTAGATGATCTGAAATGTACGCGGGGTCCCCACAAAAGTCCCCACAGTCTTCCCGAGTCCAAATCAAAGGTTTTCGGCACGACCTTTGGGGTCGACGAGGCGAAGGAAAAGCGCACACTTGTGCTAAGGGTAATTATCCCTTGACAACAAGTAAGCCTTATGCGAAGATTTGAGCATGAAGTGGTCGGACGAGCTATTTAAGGCTGAGAACAAGGCGCGGGTAATCATTGGGTGGCTTCTGATAGCCGTGGCTCTTGGTCTTGCGATCTATTTCTTGCTGAGGTAGCGCCATGAAACCGAAGAAATACAACCAAGCAATCCCGCCGGAACGGAAATACACGAAGATTGATTTCGACCGCGAATTCCCGGATGACGATGCGTGCTTTGAATTTGTGTTTGAGCAGCGTTGGCCTAAGGGAATGGCGCGGTGCGATAGCGATGAGTGCAAGCGGAAGATGCGGAAACATCACCGCGTTACTGGCCGCACTGCTGTGGCTTGCGATTACTGCGGCAAGCACATCTACCCGCTGGCCGATACGATCTTCGAGAAAAGCACTACTCCGCTTCGGCTCTGGTTCCACGCCATGTTCCTGATTAGCTCCACTCGCTGCGGCATTTCCGCGAAACAGGTACAGCGCGAAGTCGGCGTGACCTACAAAACGGCATGGCGGATGTTCAAACAGATTCGCCAGCTAATGAGTGAGCCTGGAACCAGATTGGAGGGCTCCTCAGTGGAATCCGACGAAACCTTCATGGGCGGTAGTCGCAAGTATGGGCGTGGTCGCCCGATGCGCGGAGATAAGAAGAAAACGCCAGTACAAGGAATTGTCCAGCGCGGCGGGAAGATTGTTGCTCTCGCGGTGCCCGATACTCGCGGCAATACGCTACTGGCGAACATCCGTAAGTATGTGCTGCCAGCGTCCGTGATTTTCACTGACGAATTGACAGCATACGAAGGCATCCGCAGCATCACGGAGCGCGGGTACAAGCATCGGAGAATCAAACACTCCGCTGGCGTGTATGTTCGCGGCAACGTGCACACGAATACGATTGAAGGATTCTGGAGCCTCGTAAAGAGAGGGATTGGAGGCGTGTATCATCAAGTGAGCCAAAAGTATTTGCAGAGCTACTTGGACGAATACGCTTTCAGGTACAACAGGCGGGAAAACGATCAGCCGATGTTTACTTCTCTTTTGAGGCAGATTTCATCGGAAGACGCGACACAGGCTTTTGGGGTGACGCTGCCTTCCGCAGCAGCGAGTGAAATGCCGACCTCGTAATCGGCTTTGAAATCTCGCTGCTGGCTTTGCTCATGGGCCTAGACATTTAGTTCCTTCCGATCCCCTCGACACTCTTGGCGGACTGACCGGGGCGATTCGGCACATTCCTTCTAGAAGGGATAATGCCGTGCCACGCGCAAAATTGCAACGTCAAACCTCACCGCATCCAACCGGGAAGGTTAATCGTGTCAAATCTATCCCAAAAGCGGTCGAACATCGCGTTTCCGACAGCGGCAGGAGGGGGCCAGCCAAACGAGACCCTCTTGGGCCATATCGGAATAGCGTAGTCGTCGATGACCTCCGCCTGAAGGATGGGCGGAAAGTCGAGACGCTCGCGGACCTTCCGTTCTGTCCAGCGTGCGGTCACGACCTGCAAAAGAAGATAACCGATGGTAAACGTACACGTGTAATGCTCGAAGCGGTACGGTGACACCGGGACTTTAACTAGGTGGGGATTGAGCGGCGTTGGTGGTTGCTGTATGCGGTGAATTGACCGCCAATTTGCTGTCAGGTGGCCGGCATTACGTCGCCCAATCCATACCTGTGTACCTGGCGGAATCGTTAGGTGGTGGGCAAACGCATGACGCTGATTTACTGGAAAGTATGGTTCCCCCTTAAGTTCAATATGATTGGCGAGCACGGTTGTCTTGAATGCCCACGCCGCAATTACAGCGCAATCTTCCGGGAAAAATGTCTTCTGTTTGTTATTCAGAATGATGTCTTCGGTAGCTGCCTTCATAGGCTGTTCGAGCCGCGTGCTCATCCATCCGTTATTACAGGCTCGTTCGCAAACGACACCGGCCTTCAATTCTGGTTTCTTCTTGTGCCAAGACTTTGAGGTTCCGTCAGCAAACCTCTTAGTGAATACGCCATCTTGGGCATCTGGCAGCAGCTTAAGAATCCAGTTACTCCAAATGTGTTCCTTGGAATCGGCTGGCCGCTGGCAAAAGCAGCATGTCTTCATAAGTGTTCCTTTGCCTGACTTAGATCCCGCCGCACGATGTTCTGTGCGGCGGGGGAGGGTACGGTTATTTGTTTTTGTTGGGAACGTAGACTACTTCGCGTTCCGTTGTCTTTGGGTGTTTGTCCGCATATCGTTCGGTCGTAATTTGACCGGTATCCGAGCGGCGGTATATAACTTTTTTCGCCACCTACGGTGCCTCCTTTCCGGCTAGAGTGAAAGGTTGATGGTGACCTCCCGGCCACGGTGTATCAGACCGAGGCCGGGAGAAACGACCCGCCTCCCATTGGAGACAGGAATCTCCCTCGACTTTTCAGTTGACGGGAAATTCAGAAGTGCTTAGGATGGGGACTGAGTAGGTTCCCAAACCGCACAACCCGTCAAAAGATCGAAGTCCCGAAGCCCGCTTTACCAGAGCGGGCTTCACTCTTTCTACATAACCGATTCTCGCTGAGAACACAAGCGCAAATGGGGGTCGTAATTGTGGCGAAAGGTTTCGCCTACCACAATATCTTGCGCTTTTTCCGAGTCACCGCACATCCCTGTCACGGCCTCTCTATTCTATACTTGTTCACAAGGGATAATTACCGTGCTAAGGCAGGATTGTTACCTTCACACAAGGTATAGTATAAGTGAGGAATGGCAGCCGCCGAGAAGTTCGTGCGCTGGCTTGTCGAGGGTGTCGTCTTGACCGCCCTCGCTATCATTCTGGAACACATTTTTAGCTTTGAGGCTGCGGTCTTCACATTTGTATTCGGCGGCCTGTTGCTAGCCGTTCTCCACAATTGGGACACGCTAGGGACGTGGGCGAGGGGGAACCTCAAGATGTCTGTAGCCGCCTTTGTCTTGATACCTGCCATAGTTGGTCTTGCTCTGTGGCTATTACTTATAAAGAAAGGCTCCGCGCCAAGACCAAGAGAAGCCCCAGCAGAGTCGGCCACGACCACCACACAACCACACCAACCGACGGCTTCAGAGATTGCAGAAGAATTAGCAAAGCACCTTCCACGGTCAAAGGATGTTGAGAAGGAGCGCCAGGAAAACATCCCCACTCGGGCCAAAGTGGAAGTGAATGTTATTCGTGCCATTAAGAAAACCGACACCTTCACTACTCTAGTTCCGATTAATACCGCAGCGCCTAAAATGCCGGTGCCACAGGATGAGAACTTTGACGATCCCCATCGGGATTTTTATTTTGACCTGATAGGCATTTCGGGTGTTCCAGACAATGCTGTTGAGGCGAAGTGGCCCGTTCACGAGCCACGAAAAATCGGTACAGAGGGTGAACGCTTCAATTTTGTGACGCGGCTGATACAGTTCTATGTCTTGCAACAGATTCAATTACTACATCTTGGCAGCAGCGGCGGCATGAAAGTGACGCTTGGAGAGGGTGCTACCCCGCTCAATAGGAAAGCAATCCCCCCTCCCGATAGCACTAACTATCCTCCTCGAAAGTTGCTTGAGATGTTGGCTGGCAATGAATTCTTGACGCCGAGTGCCAGATCGATGTTCGAGCGTACTCCTTTTACCGTACCTGTGGGCACGACCATAAGTTTGCTTGAAATAGGAGCGGACCCCAAAGAGGGCAAGTTGTTTACCTGCATCGTGAGGCTGGAGAGCCCGTCGCATTACACCTTGGAGCTGTCAATCCAGCCATCCGGGGCATCTGGGCGCGGAATGCCGCCCGCGAAGTTCCAGACGCAGACTGGCGCCACGGTTCAGAGTTATACAATCGTGGTGACGATGAATGCCGAGATAACTCGCACCAAAACTGATGATTTTGACCCCGATGAATATGTGGCGTGGACTACCGGCCTATTTGCGGGGCTAGAAAAGAAAATGGGGTTCTAAGCCGCAATGAGTTCCTTGAATTCGAGGTTCTCGGAATTGAGCATCCGCTTGAGAGTGTCACGAAACAGGAACGGGTTCTTGCGATTGTTGAACCGGAAGCACATCTCGTTTAGGTAGGCTTCAAGATGCTTCGCGCTAACACGATGCCACGTTCCCATGATGCCGCGCTTGAGAAGCGAGAACGCGGATTCCACGGTGTTCGTGTGAATGTCGCCGCGAACGTACACCCTGTCTCTGTGGCGGATCGTCTTGTGCTTATCGCCGTGAACTCCAGCGGCAATCATCGCCTTGGGATATGCGGGAAGCTCATCGGTCATAACCACGTCAACCGCGTCAGTGCTGATGTTCTCTCTGATGTACTTCGCCAGGGTGCCGCTCTTGGCATCCTCGGCATGGAAGAAACGCAACTCTCCGCCGCGCTGACGGATTCCGATTACGATTTCCTTGTTCCGTTTGCTGCCCATGCCGCGCTCACGGCCACCAACGTAAGTCTCACCCACTTCTACGGTGCCATGCAGCAGCGGTTGGGGCGGCACAGCAGCCATCGCTGCGCGGATTCTGTGGCAGAGATACCATGCAGTCTTGTACGAAATACCAAGCATTCTCTTGATCTGATTCGCGCTAATTCCCTTGCGCGATTCGCACATCAGATACGTAACCAGAAACCATTTCGTGAGCGGAAGGTGCGAGTCGTGGAACATCGTGCCAGCCGTCACGGAGAACTGGTGGCGGCATGAATTGCAGTCGAACACATTGCGGTCATAAGCGCGAGAGATGCCCTTGTTGTGGCAGCGTGGACATTCAACGCCCTTGGGCCAGCGCAGATGAGTCAACGTCTCACGGCAGCGGTCGTCAGTTGCGTATTGCTCCACTACGGATACAAGATTGGTCGGCTGCATAGGATTACCTCATGGCGAAGAAGAAGAAACACCCGAGCAAGATGACTACCGAAGAACTAGCGGTGCACGTGTTCCATCCCAAGGTGCTGAAGCACGCGAAGAAGCATCTCGCGACGCTCAACGCTGAAAAGGAACGGCGGAAACCAGTACGGTAGCCAACCATGAGGAGAATGTACCAGAAGGCGAATCTTGAGTCAAGTAAATAATCGTGTGCTAAGGTCTGTTATCAACAGTTATCGTCCGGACAGGCGGGCCTAGAGGACGATTTCAGAATGTTCTTGTGGAACGCAGCTTAGGACCATGCCAGGCGAGCACGGGTCGTCTGGGCAAGCCACCTCGGTTGGTCCGGACCAACCGCCGCCGAAAAAGAAGTGCACATTCTCTTCTGCCAATGTGCAAGAAGTTGCAGCTTTTCAATCGAGCTACCGGTAGGAAGTCATTGTTTTTCAATGAGATGCACTTTGGCCGTTTGCGTGCACACAACATCGTGTTCAACTTTGAACCGTGGGGAGTGTGTATGCGTCGACTGTTAACAGCGTCCCTTGTTGTTCTGCTTCTGTGCGCGATGGCATCGGCCAATGTCATCACGCTGACCTTCGAAGGGCTGAAGGATAGCGAGCACATCCTCAACTTTTACAACGGTGGCACGGGTGATTTGGGTAGTGGGCCGGGCCCGAACTTCGGGATCTCCTTTGGTCCCGACGCGTTGTCGCTCATCTCCGGCGCGAACGGGGGCAATGGGAACTTCTCCGGCTCTCCGACGATGCCCACCATCGCGTTCTTCCTCACCGGCCCGGGCGACGTCATGAACGTGGCAGCCGGTTTTACCACCGGTTTCTCGTTCTTCTACTCGGCGGTCAACAATGCGGGCACCGTGGAGGTGTGGTCGGGCCCGGATGGCACCGGCTCTCTGCTGGCCTCGCTGTTCCTGCCGGTGACCCCCTCGGGCGGCGCCCCGGAATGCACCTACGGCGCGTTCTGCCCCTGGTTCCCGGTGGGTGTGACCTTTGCCGGCACAGCGCAGTCCGTGATATTCACTGGCACGGCCAACCAGATCGGCTTCGACAACATCACCTTGGGCTCCGAGACTCCGACTCCTGGCGTTCCGGAACCGGCTTCGATGGTTCTGCTGGGCACCGGCCTGCTGGGGATCGCGCGCAAGATCCGCCGCAAAGCTTAATCATTTCGTTCCGCGGGAACAGGCCCGAGTCTCAGGCTCGGGCCTAGTTTTTTCCCCGAGAGCGTTTGCTAGCGGGCCTTACGGCCGTTCTCAGCCATCGCCCAGACATCTCTCAGCGCCACCGTACCGTTGAATACCTGCCTGCCGAGCGCGAAATCCCGATCGACGCAACCACGCCCCACAGCCTCGGGCGCCAAGTTCCACGACCGCGTCCTGGCATGTCGCCGAACGCGCCCCATGGTTGTTGAGAAATCGCCTTAGCACAAGTGTGCGCTTTTTATTCGCCTTTCGAGCACGCCCCGCGCCCGCCCGACGGAACAGTTCTACGGGGCTTTGGGAGTATCTGCGCTCTTTTCTAGTTCGGCGTTGACCTTGATTTCGCCGCCCGTTAGCTTCAACTTCCGTTCCCACGTTTTGTAGCCAGATTTCTTGATGGAGATCAGGTGGTCACCGGAAGCGAGTTCAATCGCGGAAGGCGTGCTACCCATGAAGTTTCCGTCGATCTCGATATCGGCGCCTTCCGGCGTCGATGCTAGAAACAATTTTGGGGAAGCGGACTTGGCGAGTTCCGGCGCGACGGAAGGAGTTGGTTTCGGCTGCGGCGCGACCTCCGCAGCCGCAGCGGCCCGCATTGCGGCACCGTTTTCATTCCAGTGCTTTTGAATTGCTCCGCACGCTTCCTGGACAGATCCGCCAAGGGACACTGTCGATTTGCTCATGACCGAGTCGCCACTTTGCTTTGCAAAGACAGCGACCTTGTTCTTGTGCCTCAGCAGCCCTTTGCCACCTTCGTGATCGAGGAGGACGATGTAATCCACCTTCGCTTGGATGTTGTTAATCGTGACCTGTGGGCAGCGCTCTCCAAACGTCTTGATGATCTCGGCTGTTTGTGGCCTGGCTCCGCCATGCGTCTCAGCACCGAAGGCACCTCCAGATCCACCGGCGTGCCCGGACATTTCCCAAGATTGGCTGTCGGTTATGAACACGCGAGGCTTGTCCTGGGCACAAACTGATGCAACGAATGTGAACAGCAAAGCGACGCCGCACGCGATTCTCCGCATACACAGCTCCTTGCCACGCGAGATTGCTCTTGGGGTCGGTGCCCTTCTAACACACCAGCCGGGGCATGTCAGCGAGAAACTGCTGCGCTTGAGGAAACCCTAGGTCGCATAATTCGGCAATCGATGTTCGCCGATAACTGGCGACAAATCCTCTTCTCACCAGTAACTGTTACCGGGCGATCATGACAGCGGGCGGCGTGGCGGTACTCGGGCCTAAGAACCCGCACCTTTCGGGACACTGCGAAGAGGGTTGGGTTTCACGGGTGGCCAGTATGAATCTCACCTGCCGGGCACCTGTGATGTCGAGAATTCCTATACTAGAAAGGGGGAGAGGCCAAAAGCTGCCTCGATCACCGCAATCTTCGATTGCGTACAGGAGACCATCTAACATGTCCACAGCAAGTCTTGCCTCCCCTCACCTTAACCGCGTTAGCGCCAATGCTAACCCTCGCTGGAAGAAACTTGCACTTGCCGTAGTCAAGAGACTCGCTCGGCACCAAAAACATTTCACCACTGGGACCGTGCTGCAAAAGCTCGCTAGGTACCCCCGGACGAAGACCCACGACCTCCGCGCTATCGGCCCGATCATGGTCGAAGCCCGGGATCTGGGCATCATCAAAAGCTGCGGTCTCGTACGTCGGAACGATTCCCATACTCGCGGTGCTACAGTGCTTTGGAAATCGTGCCGCTACAAGCACCCGGTGGTGCCGGACAACTCGGCATCAACGCAACCGCCGCCAGCCGAGTAACACCTCACTCGAGCCACAAGATGGCCTTCCTGAACGATCCACCAAGGCGTGAACTGATGACATTCGCATCCCTGTGATGCGACGGTTTCTTCCAGGCACTGAGCTCCCGCAAAAGCAACGGGCCTGTTCCCACAACCCCACCGCCAAGCGCCGACGGGCACTGCAGCGCTGAAACAGCATCAAAACGGGCAGCGCGAATCTGGTAACGAAACCGAGGTCCGCCCAATACTGGCGGTTTCCTGGCAACGGGTGCGTAGTCGATCGCACACAAGGCTTACGTCCAGGTCCATAGTGAATCGGTGACCTTACGAGGTAGGTGGTCACTCACGGTCTGTAAGGAAGACCATCGAAGCAGCTTCTTCGCTTAAGGCTTGGCGCTTGTGTCAGCAATACAAGTCCCCGTTTTCTCGATAACCTGCGAGCACTTCGAGTCAACTTGCGAGAGCAAATCTGTATGTAACTAGACAAACCTGGTGCCGAGAGCACCGGAGTCTCAAACTGTCCCACTTACGCTGACGAGAGACAATAACGCGATTGGCCACTTGGCGCGGGGTCGAAAGAACGATATGGTACGCGCAAATCTCAGGACGTGCTTATGAACCCGGCTACTGCAAAGAACCCCGCCATCCGCATCGCCGTCGTGGAAAGTGATCCGTTGCGCTTCGTCGGCTTCCGCGCCCTGTTCGATTCCGAGCCGGAATTCGAGCTGGTGTCGGCCTCCATCGCTGAGCTGACCGGACGCGAGAACATCGACCTGGTCCTGCTGGGAAGCCGTGCCGGGCATAACCTGTTCGACACGATGGCCAGCCTCAAAGCCATCCGCCCCGACCTGCGCATCATCGTGACCGGCGCGGGTGCCGACGACGA